>JAHBYP010000004.1:140000-440000 GCA_019635875.1 Alphaproteobacteria bacterium | reverse complement strand
GGGCGCGCCGCTGCTGCTGGTGCACGGCTATCCGCAGACCCACGTGATGTGGCACAAGATCGCGCCACGCCTCGCCGAGCAGTTCAGCGTCGTGTGTTGCGACATGCGCGGCTATGGCGACAGCTCGGTGCCGGCCACGACCGCGGACCATTCCAGCTACGCCAAGCGCGCCGTGGCCGCCGACCTCGTGAAGGTCATGGAGAAGCTGGGCCATCGAACTTTCATGATCGCGGGCCACGACCGCGGTGGGCGCGTGACGCATCGCCTGTGTCTCGATCATGCCGAGAAGGTCACGCGGGCCGCCGTGCTCGACATCGTGCCGACGCCGCACATGTTCGCCACGGTCAACCGGGCCTCGGCGCTGGGCGGCTGGCACTGGTACTTCCTGGCCCAGCCCTTCGACCTGCCCGAGCGGCTGATCGGCGGCGACCCCGAATACTACCTGAACCGGCTGCTCGACGCGGCCGGCGACGCGCTTACGCCGGAAGCGCGCGCGCAGTACACGCGCTGCTTCGTCCAGAAGGAGCGCATCCACGCCAGTTGCGAGGACTATCGGGCCGCGGCCCATATCGATCTCGAGCATCACAAGGCGGACAATGGCCGCAAGATCACCTGTCCGCTGCTGGCGATCTGGGGCGAAAGGAGCGTCGGCCGCGCCCACGATCCGATAAAGGTCTGGAAGGAATGGGCCGACGACGTCGTCGGCATGGCGCTGCCCTGCGGCCACTACGTCGCGGAGGAGGCACCGCGTGAAACCTTCGAGGCGATGCGCGCCTTCTTCAGCGGCTAGGTTTCAGCCGCGCAGGAACATCAGCTGCGGCCCGGCTGCAATCGTCATCGGCCGATCCTCGCTGAGCTCCAGGATTTCGCCGTCGAGCACGAAGCCACCGTTCATGCGGATCTGCAGCGCGTCGGCGTTGAGGCTGACATAGCCGTTCTCGGGCGTCGTCGCCGCGCCCTGCCGCCCCTGCAGAGCCGGCCAGACCGCGCGCGCGAAGCAGCGGGGTGACTCGCGCACCAGGGTCAGGCGCAAGACGCCGGCGCCGCGCCCCCAGAAGGGCGAGACGCCAGGCGAAAGGCTGTGCAGCGTCGATAGCAGGACGGCGATATAGGGAACAGCCGGCAGGCTCGACCCGTCGGCGGCGATCGCGACCGCCACGGGCTGGATCGGATTGCGACCCAGTACGAGCGGTCCGATCATCCGCGCCATGCCCGCAATAGGGCCAAGTGCGCCTCTCGCGCCCAAGCGGCGCAGGCGACGGCGGATCAGAACCGTGCCTTGGTAGACGCCGGCCGCGCCGCCCATCAGGCTGTGGCGCGGCGCAGCCTCGTCGCCAATGCGCACCGCCATGGTATGGCGGCTCATGAGGCCGGCGGACTCGCGACGATGCAGGATGCGGTCGAGCAGGGCGCGCAGCTCGCGCGTCGCCGACATGGACGCGCCGATGTCGTGCGCCGCGACGTTGGTCGTTCCGGTAGGCAGGATCGCCAACGGCGGCAGTGGCGCTCCTCGCGGGCGATTCAGCAGATATGTGATCGCGTGATGAACGGTGCCGTCGCCGCCGGCCACCGCGAGGGCGGCGACGTCTTCCGCGAGCAGCGATTCCAGGGCATCGCCGCAGCGTCGTGCGCTTTCCGATTGCCGCACCACGACACGACCACCAGCCTCGGTCAGCGCCGCCTGCAGGCGACGCAGCGCACGCCGGTCGCGGCCGCCGAAACGGTTGAGCAGCACGCCCAGACGCGGCGCAACGGTCATCAGCCCGACCTGAGCGTGCGCACGGCGGCGTCACGCTCGAAGAGATAGAGCAGGGTACGCAGCGCCTCGCCGCGCGGCGTGGCGAGCTGGGCATCGCGCTCGATGATCAGCCGCGCGTCGTCGCGCGCCACCTGCAGCAGGTCGCCGTGCAGTGTCAGGTTGGCCAGGCGCATCTCCGGCAGGCCGCTCTGGCGGGTGCCCAGAATTTCGCCACCGCCGCGCAGCCGAAGGTCTTCTTCGGCGATGCGAAAGCCGTCCTCGGTCTCGCGCATAATCGCGAGGCGGGCGCGGGCGTTCTCCGACAGCGGCGAGCCGTACAGCAACAGGCAGGACGAAGCCTCCTCGCCACGCCCGACGCGTCCGCGCAGCTGGTGCAGCTGCGCCAGGCCGAAGCGCTCGGCGTGCTCGATCACCATGACCGTGGCCGCCGGCACGTCGACGCCGACCTCGATCACCGTCGTCGCCACCAGCAACTGCGCCGCACCCGACGCGAATGCCGCCATCGCCTTGTCACGCTCCGCCGCCTTCATCTGCCCGTGCACCATCGCCACCTTGTCGCCGAAGCGTGCCACCAATGTGGCGAAGCGATCCTCGGCGGCGGCGAGGTCGACGACCTCGGATTCCTCGACCAGCGGACAAACCCAGTAGACGCGGCCGCCGGTCGCCAGACGCCGGCCGACGGCACCGACCACCTCGTCGAGGCGATCGAGCGGCACGGTGCGGGTGTCGATCGGCTTGCGCCCGGCCGGCTTCTCGGTCAGCCGCGACACGTCGAGGTCGCCGTAGACCGCCAGCATCAGCGTGCGCGGGATCGGCGTGGCGCTCATCACCAGCATGTCGACCGCCTGCCCCTTGGCCGAGAGCGTCAGCCGCTGATGCACGCCGAAGCGGTGCTGCTCATCGACCACCGCCAGCGCGAGGTCGTTGAAGGCGACGTCCTCCTGGACCAGCGCGTGGGTGCCGACGATCAGCTGGATCGCGCCGTTGGCGAGGCTTTCGTAGATCTGCGCCTTGCGTTTGGGTGTGTCGCGGCCGGTCAGCAAGGTGAGCTCGACGCCGGCCAGCTCGGCCAGCGGCGCCATGGTGGCGTAGTGCTGCCGGGCGAGGATCTCGGTCGGCGCCATCAGCGCCGCCTGGCAGCCGGTCTCTACCGCTGTGAGCATCGCCAGGAAGGCGACCACCGTCTTGCCACTGCCGACGTCGCCCTGGAGCATGCGCACCATGCGCGAGGTCGCGGCCATGTCGCCGGCGATCTCGGCGCCGGCCATCACCTGGCTCGGTGTCAGGCGGTAGGGCAGAGCGGCCAGCACCTTGTCGCGCAGCCTGCCGTCGCCGCGGATCGAGCGGCCCGGCACTTCGCGCTGCTGCTCGCGCACCAGCGAAATCGCCAGCTGGCTGGCCAGCAGCTCGTCATAGGCCAGTCGTCGCCTTTCCGGCGTCGTCGGGTCCAGATCCTCCTCGCTTTCCGGGTGATGCGCCTGCAGCAGCGCGACCTTCCAGTCGGCCCAACCGTTGCGCTGCTTCCACGCCGGGTCGAGCCATTCGGGCATGTCGGGGGCCTTCTCCAGCGCCGCCTCGATCGCCTTCTGCAGCGGCTTCGCTGTGAGCCCGGCGGTCAGTCCGTAGACCGGCTCGACCCGCATCACCTTCTCGCGCTCGGCCAAGGTGACGACGTGGTCGGGATGGGTGATCTGCGGCAGGCCCTGGTACATCTCAATGCGGCCGCTGACGATGCGCTGCTCGCCCGGCGGCAGCAGTTTCTGGATGTACTCGCTGTGGCCGTGGAAGAAGATCAGCGACAGCGTGCCGCCCTCGTCGTGGCACCACACGCGATAGGGCTGTCGCCGGCTGCGCGGCGCTTGATGATCCGAGACCGTGACGGTGAGCGTCACCATCTCGCCTGCCCGCGCCTGGGCGATGGTCGGCGAATGCCGACGGTCGATCAGCCCCTGCGGCAGATGCCACAGCAGGTCGGCGACGCGCGGGCCGACCAGCTTCTCGACCAGCCTGCCGAGCTTGTCGCCGATGCCGGGCAGCGAGGTCGGGCCGGCGAAGAGGGGGTTGAGGAGGGCGGGACGCATGGTTCTCGCGCCAGCCTAGCATCCGCCGCATGTGGATGGCCGCTGACTCGGCCGCGATTGCGCCCTATATAGCGCTCCGACCGATCCCGGCCGGGCTTCGAGGGCACCCTCGAGGCCCGGTGGGAGGTTGTCGATTCTGCGGAGCACAGGGGCATGGCCGGGGATATCACCGAAGATGAGGCGCTGCAGCGACGCCGCCGGCGGCTGATCTTTCGCAGCGATCATCGCGGCAACAAGGAGAACGACATCCTGCTTGGCCAGTTCGCGCAGGCCCACGTCATGAAGTTCAGTTCCGCGGAACTCGACCGCTACGAGGCACTTCTCGAGGAGAGCGACAACGACATCTTCGACTGGGTCGCCGGCCGCGCCGAGGTCCCGCCGGAGAAGGATTCCGACGTGCTGCGCCTGCTGCTGGCATTCCAGGTGACCTTCTGATGGTCGCCATCGCCGACATCTTCGCCCGCATCCATGCGCGCGCCGCGCACTGGCGGCTCTTCGGCGCGCCGGAGGGCGCCGATGCGCTGCTGCTGTCGGAGCTGGCGCGCGCCTCGGGCGGCACCGACATTCTCTACGTCGTGCGCGACGGCAACCGGCTGGAGCGGCTGGAGGAGGCACTGCGCTTCTTCGCTCCCGGCCGCGCGGTGCTGAGCTTCCCGGCCTGGGACTGCCTGCCCTATGACCGCCAGTCGCCGCATCCCGACATCGTCGGCGAGCGCCTCGACACGCTGACCCGGCTGGCCTCGGACAAGAAGCCCGGCACGCCGGCGCGCATCGTGCTGGCCTCGATCAGCGCCATGCTGCAGCGCGTGCCCCGGCGGGAGCTGTACGCCGGTCTGGGCTTCGACATCGTGGCCGGCAAGCCGCTCGACGTCGCCGCCCTCCAGCGTTTCCTCGGCGACAACGGCTATACGCGCGGCGAGACGGTGATGGAGCCGGGCGAGTTCGCCGTGCGCGGCGGCCTGATCGATCTTTTTCCGCCCGGCACCGCCGAACCGCTGCGGCTCGACTTGTTCGGCGACGCGCTCGAGAGCATCCGCAGCTTCGACCCGATGAGCCAGCGCACGACGGGCACCGTGTCGGCGATCACGCTGCGGCCGGTGAGCGAGATCGTGCTCACGCCGGACTCGATCCAGCGCTTCCGCGCCGGGTACCGCGAGCTGTTCGGTGCCATGGGCGCCGGTGACGACGATCCGCTCTACGAGGCGGTGTCGGCGGGCCAGCGCTATCCCGGCATGGAACATTGGCTGGCGCTGTTTCACGACGGACTCGACACGCTGTTCGACTACCTGCCCGGCGCGGTGGTCGTGCTCGACCAGCAGGCGGAGGAGGCGCGTGCCTCGCGCCTGGAGCTGATCCGCGACTACTACCAGGCGCGCAAGGCGGCGCTGGGCGGTGGCGGCAAGAAGGGCGGCTTCGCCGGCGCGGCGCCCTATCGGCCGGTGCCGCCCGAACGGCTGTACCTGCATGAAAAGGAATGGGGCGACAAGCTGGCCGATCGCACCGTCGTCGCCATGTCGAGCTTCGATGCGTCGGACACCGATGGCGCGGCAACGACGATCGATCTCGGCGGCCGGCGCCATGCCGGTTTCGCCGAGGCGCGCAAGGCACAGAACGTCAACCTGTTCGAGGCTGTCGCCGAGCATATCGATCGCGCGCATCAGGCCAGCCGGCGCCTGCTGATCGCCGGCTACAGCGAGGGCTCGGTCGAGCGCCTGCGAACGCTGCTGCGCGATCACGGCGTCGCCGCGCCGACGCCCGTCGCCGACTACGCCACCGCCGTCAACCTGCCGGCCGGCGCCGTTGGCATGGCGGTGCTGCCGATCGAGAACGGCTTCACGCTGGGCGCGCTGGAAGTGATCGGCGAGGAGGACATCCTCGGCGATCGCCTGTCGCGGCCCAAGCCCAGGCGCAGGCCGTCCGAGCGCTTCATCGCCGAGGCCGCGGCCCTGGCCGAGGGCGACCTGATCGTGCATCGCGAGCACGGCATTGGCCGCTACGAGGGCCTTGTCGCGGTCGAGGTCGGAGGCGCGCGGCACGACTGCCTGAAGCTGGTCTATGACGGCGGCGACAAGCTCTTCGTGCCGGTCGAGAACATCGACGTGCTGAGTCGCTACGGCGCCTCGGAGGGACCGGTGGCGCTGGATCGGCTGGGCGGCGCCGGCTGGCAGTCGCGCTCGGCGCGGCTCAAGCAGCGCATCGCCGACATGGCCGATCGCCTGATCAAGATCGCCGCCGAGCGCGCGCTGAAGAGCGGCGACGCGATGGCCCCGCCCGACGGACTCTACGACGAGTTCTGTGCCCGCTTTCCCTATGCCGAGACCGACGACCAGCTCAACGCGATCTCCGACGCGATCGAGGATCTGGGCGGCGGCAGGCCGATGGACCGCCTGGTCTGCGGCGATGTCGGCTTCGGCAAGACCGAGGTCGCGCTGCGTGCCGCCTTCGTCGCCGCGATGTCGGGCAGGCAGGTGGCCGTCGTGGCGCCCACCACCCTGCTGGCCCGCCAGCATCATCGTGTCTTCCTCGAGCGCTTCGCCGGCTTCCCCGTGCGCATCGGCCGGCTGTCGCGGCTGGTGCCGGCCAAGGAAGCGACCGAGACGCGCAAGGGGCTGAAGGAGGGCACGGTCGACATCGTCATCGGCACGCATGCGCTGCTGGGCAAGAGCATCGAGATTCCCAATCTCGGCCTGCTGATCGTCGACGAGGAGCAGCATTTCGGCGTCGCCCACAAGGAGCGCTTGAAGGAGCTCAAGGCCGATGTCCACGTGCTGACGCTGACCGCGACGCCGATCCCGCGCACCCTGCAGCTGGCCCTGACCGGCGTGCGCGACATGAGCCTGATCGCCACGCCGCCGGTCGACCGGCTGGCGGTGCGCACCTTCGTCACGCCGGTCGATCCGGTGGCGATCCGCGAGGCACTGCTGCGTGAGCAGTATCGCGGCGGGCAGAGCTTCTACGTCTGCCCGCGCATCGAGGATCTCGATGGCGTCGCCGCCTCGCTGCGCGAGCTGGTACCGGAGATCCGCTTTGCCATGGCGCACGGCCGGCTGGCGCCGACGGCGCTGGAGGACACCATGCAGAATTTCGTCGACGGCAAGTTCGACCTGCTGCTGTCGACCAACATCGTCGAAAGCGGGCTGGACATCCGCAACGCCAACACCCTGGTGATCCACCGCGCCGACATGTTCGGCCTGTCGCAGCTCTACCAGCTGCGCGGGCGCGTCGGGCGCGCCAAGACCCGCGCCTATTGCTATCTCACCGTGCCGCCGGGCCGCGCGCTCAACGAGGCGGCGTCGAAGCGGCTGGAGGTCATGCAGACGCTCGACACGTTGGGCGCCGGCTTCCAGCTCGCCAGCCACGACCTCGACATCAGGGGCGCCGGCAACCTGCTGGGCGAGGAGCAGTCCGGCCACATCCGCGAGGTCGGCATCGAGCTGTATCAGCAGCTGCTCGAGGAGGCAGTCGAGGCGGCGCGCGGTCAGGCGCAGGAGGCGCAGCGCCGCGCCACCGACTGGTCGCCGCAGATCAATCTCGGCCTGCCTGTGATGATCCCCGAGACCTATGTCGCCGATCTCGGCGTGCGCATGGCGCTGTACCGCCGCGCCGCCGACCTGCGCGATCAGCAGGAGATCGACTCCTTTGCCGCCGAGCTGGTCGACCGCTTCGGCAGGATGCCGGCGGAGGTCGACAATCTGCTGCGCACCATCGCGCTCAAGACGCTGTGCCGTGCAGCCGGCGTCGAGAAGATCGACGCCGGCCCCAAGGGCGTGCTGTTCGCCTTCCGCGACAACGTCTTCGCGCGACCGGAGAAGCTGATCGCCTACATCCAGCGCAATGCGCCCCTGCTGAAGGTGCGGCCCGACCAGAAGGTCGTGCTGAGCCGCGCCTGGGAGGAGGACGCCGCGCGGCTGAGCGGCGTCAGTCGCGTCGTCGGCGCGCTGGCCAAGATGGCGGCCTGATCCACCGTCGTCCTGAGCGCTGCGAAGGACCTCGCGGTATAGCGGCCACGCACGAACAATGTGGCGTTCGCACCAGCGCGAGGTCCTTCGCAGCGCTCAGGACGACAGAGCGCTCGTCAGACCGACTGCGCCTGTCCCTCGGCCGCCGTGCGCTCTTCCTGCGCCACGAGGTTGAACACCTCGGCAAACGCCGCGGGTGGCTGCGCGCCGGACACCGCATATTTGCGGTTGACGATGAAGCAGGGCACGCCGCTGACACCCATGCGGCGGGCATAGACGTCGGCGGCGACGACTTCCTGGCGGATCTCGTCGCTTTCGAGGAAATCGCGCGCCTCCTTCTCGTCGACACCGCCGCGCACGGCGCATTCGATCAGGGTGCCGATCGAGCCGATGTCGCGGCCCTCCTCGAAATAGGCCTGGAACAGCGAATCGACGACCTCGTCCTGGAAACCCCTGGGGCCGGACCAGTGGATCAGGCGATGCGAGTTCACCGTGTTGGGCGTGCGCTGGATGCGGTCGAACTGGAAGGCGATGCCTTCCTCGGCGCCGTTCTCGGCAATCGCCCGGTAGATTTGGCGCGAGCGGTCGCCGCCGCCGAATTTCAGCTTCAGGTACGCATCACGCGCCATACCGTCGGCCGGCATGTCAGGATTGAGCTGGAACGGGCGCCACGCGACCATGATGTCGGTGCGGCCCGATTCTGCCACGGCGCGCTCGAAGCGCTTCTTGCCGATGTAGCACCACGGGCAGATCGTGTCGGAGACGATATCGATCAACATGACGGCAACTCCACGCCGCAGGGGGTAAGCAAGGCTACGCCCCTAGGGTCGTGCTGTCACGGCCTCGCGCCGGTGCAGCACCCAGGCGGCGGCGATCGAAGCCAGCAGGGCGGGGGTGGTGTAGAGCGCGGCCCAGGACCAGCCGCCGGCCGTCACCAGTGCCGCGACCACGGGCGGGCCGATCAAGGCGCCGATGTTGGAGCATTGCATCAGCACCCCGTTGGTGGCGCCGATCAGGTCGGGGCGTGGCGCATGCACCGGAATGGCGCCGAACAGCGCGCCTGGTATGGCGCTGGCCGAGGCGGAGAAGGCGAAGGCCATGACCAGGCGCACCAGCGGCGGCAGCCAGTCGAAGAACACCAACACCGCCGTCGCCGCCATGATCAGCGCCGTGCCGCTCAAGACGGCGAGGCGCGGCACGCCGCGATGCAGCAGCTGCCCCGCGACCAGGCTGCCGCAGACATTGACGGCGATGACGCCGGCACCGATCGCGGCGGCCAGCGGGATCGAGAAACCCAGCCTCTCGACCTGCAGGGTGGGCAGGAAGCCGATCAGCGCGAACCAGGCGCCCGAGTACAGGCCGAAGCAGATGCCGATGGCGAGCGGGCCGGCCGAGCCGGCGGTCGCCGCTACGTCGCGCCAGAGCGACCGTCCGCGCGCCAGGGGAATGGCGTTGTCGCCGAGGCCGGCCTTCGAGGCCAGCACGGCCAGCGCGACAACCAAGAGCAACAGCGCGCTCGCCCACCACACGCCGTGCCAGCCCATCCAGGGCAGCAGGCCGGCCGAGGCAAAGGCCATCGCCCCTGCGCCGGCCGGCAGGTAGGCGCCCCAATAACCCATCATGCGCCGGGTATCGGCTGGCGCCGTGATCCGAAGGATCAGCGCGGGCACCGGCACGGCGACCGAGAGAAAGCCCAGGCCCTCGAGGATGCGCAGCGCAAAGAGCGCGGCGGCGGAGTGCGTCACCGCGCCGGCCGCGCTGGCGGCGCTGCCCAGCAGCAGGCCGAAGATCACCAGCCGGCGATGGCCGATGCGATCGGCGGCCAGCGCCATCAGGATGCCGATCAGCGCCGTCGTGAGATTCACCAGCGAGACGAACCAGCCGGCGGCGCGCAGGTCGATGCCGAGCTCGGCGCGGATCGCCGGCAGGGCAGGCGGCACCTTGCCGATCTGCGTCGCCGCGGCGATGCCGGCGATCATCAGCAAGGTGGCGAGCTTCCAGTCGGTGGAGAGGCGCGGGGGCGAATTCACGCCGGCACCATGGCCCTATTGCCACCGCTGCGTCCATGCGCGAGTCTCGCGCCGGCCTGATGTCGCAAGGTTGCCGAGATGCCCGATACCGAATCGCTGAAGAAGTTCGTCGACGCCATGTGGGACGACGAGATCGTGCCGACGCTCTTCGACTACATCAAGATTCCCAACAAGTCGCCCAGCTTCGACAAGGACTGGGAGAAGCACGGCTACATGGACGAGGCCGTGACGATGTTCGAGGCCTGGGCCCGGCGTCACCTCGCGACGTTTCCCGGCGCGACGCTGACGGTCGAGCGCCTGCCCGGCCGCACGCCGCTGATCTTCATCGACATTCCCGGCACCGGCAGCGATTGCGTGATGCTCTACGGCCATCTCGACAAGCAGCCGGAGATGAAGGGCTGGTTCGAGGGCTTCGGCCCATGGATCCCCCTGATCAAGGACGACAAGCTCTATGGCCGCGGCGGCGCCGATGACGGCTACGCCATGTTCGCCTCGCTCACCGCCCTGATGGCGCTGAAGGAGCAGAATGTGCCCTTTGCGCGCTGCGTCGTGCTGATCGAGGCCTGCGAGGAATCGGGCAGCTACGACCTGCCGTTCTACATCGACCATCTGGCCCCCCGGATCGGCAAGCCATCGCTGGTGATCTGCCTCGATTCCGGCGCCGGCAACTACGACCAGCTCTGGCTCACGACCTCGCTGCGCGGAATGGCGGCGGGCACGCTGAGCGTGCGCGTGTTGACCGAGGGCGTCCATTCCGGCGCCGCCTCAGGCATCGTGCCCTCGAGCTTCCGTATCGCGCGTCAGTTGCTGTCGCGCATCGAGGACGAGAACACCGGCCGCATCCTGCTCGACGACCTCTACGTCCAGGTGCCGCCGGCGCGCATCGTCCAGGCACGTCAGGCGGCGGAAATCCTCGGCGAGCAGGTCTCGGCGATGTACCCGTTCGCCGGCAGCACCAAGCCGATGAGCAGTGATCGCGCCGACCTGGTGCTGAATCGCACCTGGAGGCCGCAGCTCGCGGTGATCGGCGGCGAGGGGCTGACGCCGGTGGAGGAGGCGGGCAATGTGCTGCTGCCCTACACCACGCTGAAGCTCAGTCTGCGCCTGCCGCCGACGCTCGACGGCGGGCAGGCGGTCGCTGCGGTGACCAAGGCGCTGCAGGACGCCGCGCCCAACGACGCCGAGGTCGAGGTGAAGTTCGGCGACGGCTCGACCGGCTGGAACGCGCCAGAGCTGGCGCCGTGGCTCGAGGCGTCGCTGGCCAAGGCCTCGACCGACGCCTTCGGCAAACCCCCGGCCTACATGGGCGAGGGTGGCTCGATTCCCTTCATGGCCATGCTGGGCGAGAAGTTCCCCGGGGTGCAGTTCGTCATCACCGGCGTGCTGGGTCCGCATTCCAATGCGCACGGCCCCAACGAGTTCCTGCACATCCCGACCGGCAAGCGCGTCACCATGGCGATGGCCCAGGTCATCGCTGATCATTTCCATCGGCCCGGGCACTGAAGCCTATTGCCACCGACGCGCCTCTGCACGAGGCTCCCCGGACCAGTCGCTGCCCGGGGAGCACGGCGTGGTCGGACACAATGGAGACGTGCGCGATCCTGACCCGACGGTCGTCGAGGACAGGGGCGACCACGTCGATGCGCTGCACGCCGGCGCGCGCGTCGGCAAGTACGAGATCTTGGGCGTGCTGGGCCAGGGCGGATTCGGCATCACCTATCGCGGCCGCGACGCGACCCTCAATCGCGACGTCGCCATCAAGGAGTTCCTGCCGGTCTATATCGCGACGCGACAGAGCGGCAGCCAGGTCCTGCCGCGCTCGACGCATGTCGCCGAGGATTTTCGCTGGGGCCGTAGCCGCTTCCTCGAGGAGGCACGCACCCTGGCGAAGCTCACCGGCACGCCGGGCATCGTCGATGTCTTCGACTTCATCGAGGCAAACGGCACCGCCTACACGGTGATGGCGCTGGCGCGCGGCGAGACGCTCGAGAACCTGCTGCGACGCGAGGGCCGCCTGCCGCAATCGGCCATCCAGCAGATGCTGCCGCCGTTGCTCGCCGGTCTGGAGCGCGTGCATCAGGCCGGCTTCCTGCATCGCGACATCAAGCCGGGGAACATCCTGCTCGACAGGGACCGGCGCCCGACCCTGATCGACTTCGGCGCCTCGCGCGGCGAGTTGCAGGACCGCACACGCTCGATGACGGCGGTCTACACGCCGGGCTACGCGCCGTTCGAGCAGGTCGCGGCCGACAGGCAGGGTGCCTATAGCGACATCTATGCCCTCGCGGCGACGCTGTACCATTGCGTGACCGGCGCCCCGCCGCCCAGCTCCTCGCGGCGCATGACAAGCGATGAGCTGGTGCCCGCGTCGCGGGCCGCGCGCGACCACTATGCCCCGACACTATTGGCGGCGATCGACGCCGGCCTCGCGCTGCGCCCGGTCGATCGGCCGCAATCGATCGCCGAGTGGCGCCTGCGGTTCGCTGGCACCACTCCCTCGACCAGGACCGCGCCGGCTCACCAACCGCCATCGCCCGCGCCGCGCCCGCCGATATGGCGCACGGTCGCCCTGTCCGCGGCGTTGCTGATCGCGATCGGCGTCGCTGTCATGGCGATCCGCGAGCGCAATCGGGCAGAAGTCGAGCGCCAGCGCATCGAGCAGGACAACCGCCGCATCGAGGAGGAACGCATCAAGGCCGAGGCCGAGGCGCGCCGGCTTGCCCAGGAACGCGCGCGCATCGAGGCCGAGCGGCAGCGCCTGGCCGACGTGGCCCGACGACAGGCGGAAGCCGAGGCGCGCGCCTACGCGGCGGCGGTGGAGCGCGAGCGGTTGGCGCGCGAGGCGGCGGTCCTGGCGGAGACGACGCGCATCGCCGGCACCTGGAGCCTGGCCTGGCGCGACCAGTTCGGCAGCCACGGCGGCACGCTCGAGGCGCGGCGCGTCGTGCGCCCTGGCCTGATCGAAGGGCGCGTGACCGTCAACGCCGAGCGGGGCATCACCGTAACGCAGGACGCGAGGATCACGATCGCCGGCAACCAGGTGACGATCGAATGCTCCAACCCGAGCGATCCGGTCTGGAGCCCGGACCGCTTCTTCCTGACGCTGTCGGCGGACGGAAACAGGTTGACCGGTTATTCGCTCGATCTCAAGAACCGGCGCGGCGAGATCATCTTCGCCCGTCGCTGATCAGTATTGGATGCGCCGGGTGATGCCACCGTCGACGATCATGTTGATGCCGGTCGTGAAGCTCGAGCGTTCGCTGGCGAGGAACACGACCGTGTTGGCGATCTCCTGCGGCGTGCCCATGCGGCCGGTCGGGTTGCGCTTCATCGAGTCCTGGTAGCGCGGCGTGTTGGCGTCGCGCTGACGGCCCCAGGTATTTCCGTCCTCGATGATGGTGCCTGGCGAGACCATGTTGACGCGCACGCCCTTGGGTGCGAGGTCGATCGCGAGCGACTTCACCAGCGGCGTCAGCGCCGCCTTCACCGAGCGGTAGGGTGAGGTCGGGTTCGAGACCTCGACCAGCGCCACCGTGCCGATGATGCAGGCGGTCGAGCCCGGCGCGCTCTTTTCCAGATGGGGTTGCACGATGGCGAGCGCGTCGACCGTGGCCAGCAGGTCGACCTCGACGGCGTGACGCCAGCCCTCGGCCGTGTTGGGGCTGCCCAGTGCGCTGACATTGGCGACGAAATGGTCGATGCCCGCGTGCTCGCGGGCGAAGCCATCGATCCAGGCCTTGAGCTTGGGGGAGTCCGTCACATCGAGCGCACTGCCGGTCACCTTGAAGCCGCTGTTTCGCCACTCGCCCTCGCGCTGCGTCACCAGCGCAGCGTCGCGGGCGCAGAAGCCGACGATCGCACCTTCGGCGACGAAGGTGTCGACGATGGCGCGGCCGATGCTTTTGGTTCCGCCGGTGACCAGCACGCGCTTGCCCTTGAGAGCCAGGTCCATAGTTTCCCCTTCGGTAACGCTCGCCTATAACGGCGCGCATCTGAACGCGGGAGACGAGGGCATGTCCAAGACTTTCGACCTCACCGGCAAGGTGGCGATGGTCACCGGCGCCTCGTCGGGATTGGGCCTGCATTTCGCGCGCACGCTCGCTGCGCATGGCGCGTCGGTGGCGATCACTGCGCGGCGTGCCGGTCGCCTCGCCGATCTGGTCGCCGAGCTGGGCAGCAAGGGCCAGCGCGCGCACGCCGTGGCGATGGACGTGCTGTCGGGCGGATCGATCCGCGCCGCCTTCGACGACGCCGAAGCGGCGCTGGGCGTATGCGACATCGTCGTCAACAACGCCGGCATCAGCATCGTCAAGCCGGCGCTGGAGATGCCGGAGAAGGATTGGGACGAGGTCACCAACACCAATCTGCGCGGCGCCTGGCTGGTGGCGCAGACCGCAGCACAGCGCTGGGTGAAGGCGAAGCGGCCCGGCCGGCTGATAAATATCGCCTCAATCCTCGGCCTGCGCACCATCGGCCAGGTCGCGCCCTACAACGCCGCCAAGGCAGGCTTGCTGCATCTGACGCGCGTGCTGGCGATGGAGTGGGCGCGCCATTCGATCCAGGTCAACGCCATCTCGCCGGGCTACATCGAGACCGAGATGAACGCCGCATTCTGGCGCACCGAGCCGGGGCAGCGGCTGATCGCACGCGTGCCGCAGCGCCGGCTGGGAAAGCCGTCGGACCTCGACGGCGCGCTGCTGCTGCTGGCCTCGGACGCCGGCGCCTTCATGACCGGCGCCGACATCACCGTCGACGGCGGCCACACGGTGAACTCGCTATAGCTCGGCGCAGCGGCGGATCACTGCCGGTCCGGCCGGGGCGATGAAATCCGCCCAGATCGAGTTGTGGTGCTCGATGATCTTCACCGCCGGCAGATGCGGGCGATCGGAGGTCGTGTGTCCGTCCGGCGGCACGATCGTCGACCAGCGTCGCGCCAGGGCGCTGCGCACCGTCGTGTCGACGCAATAGTCCGTCGCGCAGCCGGTGACGATCAGCTGCTCGACGCCCTGCTGCCGCAGGAACTCGTCGAGGCCGGTCTCGAGGAACGAGTCGCAGGATCGCTTGCGGATCACCGTATCCGTCATCTGCGCGTCGAGCTCGCGCAGCAGGCGCCAGCCGGGCAGGGAAGGGTGATGCGGATCGCCCTGCGGCCCGTCGTGCTGGATGAAGACGACGATGCCGCCGCGGCGGCGCACCGACTCCGCCAGCCGGTTGAGCCGGACCACCAGCGCGACGGCGTCGTGGCGTGGCGTCTGCGGCGTGAACGAACCCTGCTGCATGTCGATGATCAAGAGCGCCTGCTTCATGGGTCCTTGCCCAGCGTGCGGTCGAAGAAATCGAGGATCTCGCCGTTCATGACGCGATGGATCGCCACGCGATCGACGCCCTTGGGATCGGCGCAGGCGGGGCCGCGCATGCCGGGCCCGCAGGGTGCCACGAACACGTTGTGGTCGCCGCCGGGGATCACAACGTACTCCGGCGGCTTCGGCAGCAGCTTCAGCAGATGCTCCTCGCCCGTGGCGGCGCGCACGGTGGTGTCGTTGGCGGCGCGATAGATGCGCAGCGGGATGCCCACGTCGGCAAGACCATGACGGTCGAAGAAGATGCTCCAGGCCGGCGCCATCAGCACGGCGGCGCGGATGCGCGCATCGTGCGTCACCTTCAGGTCGCTGCGCGCGCGACGCACGCCGCCGCGGCCCATCCAGCCGCAGAACGCGGAATCCCTGTCGCCCTGGGCACAGTGGACCAGCCCGAGCCTGAAATCGGGCCGCGCCCCGGCGAGCACAAGGCCGGTATAGCCTCCGGCGGAGTAGCCGATGAAGCCGATGCGGGCCGGATCGACCGCCCGTGCCAGCAGGCTATCGGAGAGGATGGCGTCCAGCACCAGCACGACATGCTGCGGCCGGCCCAGCAGCTGCAGGTCGCTGCCGGCGCCGCTCATATCGCGGCGATTGTCGTAGGGGTGCAGCGGTGTGGCGACCAGAAGCCCCGCCGAGACCAGGGCGTGGATGGTGTCGCCGTGGTTGTCGAGACCGCCACCGGAGCCGTGCGACAGAACGACCAGACGGCGCTTGCCGGGTGCTGGCTTGCGGTCCTGCTTGGCGACGGCGCCGCTCCTGGGCGCCGGAAACCACACCGTGACCGGGATCGAGGCGAGTCCCGGATGCGGCACGGTCATGACCTTCGTGCCCACATCGTAGCGCGCCTGCGCCAGGGCGGGCCCGGCCAGCAACGCAAGCAGGACGCCGGTGAGCAGCCGGCGCGCAAGGCTACCAGCCATTGACCCGGTCGTAAGTCGCCACGACGGTACGGCCATCGCCCTGCTCGCTGTCGACGACGTAGTAGCGGTCATAGGCCG
The DNA here is from genome assembly GCA_019635875.1 of Alphaproteobacteria bacterium. Lineage (NCBI taxonomy): Bacteria > Pseudomonadati > Pseudomonadota > Alphaproteobacteria > Alphaproteobacteria bacterium. Next base: position 423,813 of record JAHBYP010000004.1, on the reverse strand, counting down.
CCGCCGTGATGCAGGCGTGATTGGGCATGATGCGCAGGCGCGAGCCGATCGGCAGCTTGTCGTAGGGCAGCTTGGTCTCGGCGCCGACGAAGCCGTGCTCTTGCGAGCAGGCGACCACGGCCAGCTCGGGCACCGGCGAATCCTTGATCGTGCCGTAGCCCGCCTTGGGCATGAACTCCTGGGCGCTGATGTCCTTCGACAGCGCCAGCGCGCCGGCGTCGATCAGCAGCTGGTTGCGATGCGGGTAGTGGCCAATCACCGAGGCCACCACCGAGAGCGCCATGTCGCCCGAGCCGCAGGAGCCGATGCCGACCTGGTCGAGATCGTTGAAGACATAGACGCCGGGGCGCATCTCGGTGATGCCGTCGAAGCCCTGGGCGTGCATTGCTGTGGGCGTCGAGCCGGCGCTGACGATCGGACAGGGCAGGCCAGCGTCACGCAGCATCTTCGCCGCCGCCGTCACGGCTGTCCGCTCCTGCTCGGCGGCGCGGCGAACGCCGTCGACGGTGTTCTGATGATAGGAGTGGCCGCCATGCGTCATGACGCCGGCGAGCTCGACATTGGGTGCCGCGTGCAGCGTACGGGCAATGTCGAGCAGCGCCGACAGGTCCGGATAGGGCAGGCCGGCGCGGCCGGCGCCGCTGTCGATCTCGATGAAGACCGAGAACGAATCGCCGGCACGGCCAGCTTCGGCGATCGCCTGGGCGACCGTCAGGTTGTCGGTCACCACGCGCAGGTTCACGCCTTGGCGGCGCAGGGCGGTGATCGCCGGCAGCTTGGAGGGCACGATGCCTACGGCGTAGAAGATGTCCTTGAAGCCACCCGAGGCGAAGTAGCGCGCCTCGGCCAGTGTCGAGACGGTGATGCGTCCGTCATGGCCCTCGGTGGCGAGCCGCGCGACCTCCAGCGACTTGGCCGTCTTCACGTGCGGGCGCAGGGCGACGCCGGCTTCCGCCAGCCGCTGGCTCATGCGCCTGGTGTTGCGCAGCAGGATCGCGCGATCGAGGATCAGGGCCGGGGTCGGAAGGGTATCCAGCGTCTCGCTCATGGCTGGGCCGTGCTGTGGGGGGACGATCCATCAGGCCATGCCGGCCGTAGCTTGCGCAACAGGAGACGCCGATGGGTCTCGACGCGGCAGTCGCGCGCTCGGCGTGTCTTCGAGCACATGTACGAGATCGTCGATCGGCCGCGCTTCGCCATCATGGGACCGCGCGCTGTCGGGCGATGTTGACTACCTGAAATGATGCTTCACTGGCGTGGTGGGCCCGTCGGGCATTCGACTTCGTCGGACTGAGCGAGGTCCGATTCAATCCCCAGGGACTTGTCACCAAGCATCTGGACGACTGGGACAGCGGCACGCTGGTATACGAGCGGGCGCCGTTTCTGGGGGCCCTGGTGCGCGTTATCAAGCGCAGGATGCGCGCCAACTAGCCACTGATCCTGCGACAACAAGTGCTTCGCCTGTCAATCAACCGGATGGCTAGGATCGGTCCATGCCCGTTGAGAACGAACGCAAATTCGTCCTGCAAGACCCCATTGGCACGCTCGAGAACACGCTCTCGGCCGCGCAGCCACCAATCCGGCGCACGGCGATCCGGCAGGCCTATCTCGATACCGCAGGCCTGCGCATCCGGCGCTTCGAGCGAGAGGATGCAGTCAGCCACATCTTCTCCTACAAGCGGCCGGTCGACGGCGTGATGGTCGAGATCGAGCGCGAGATCGATCCGATCGACTTCGAGCGGCTCTGGAAGCTGCGACAGGAGACACTGGAGAAGCTTCGCTACAGCATTCCCGCCGGCGACTGCCTCTGGGACATCGACTTCTTCAAGGATGACGGGCGGACCTATTTCGCCCTCGCGGAGGTCGAGATGCCGGAGGGCAGGGAGGACCCGCCGCCGCCGCCGGCGATACTTGCACCCTACATCGAGTTCCTGGTCGAGCGCGGCGACGAGCGCTTCAGCTCCAAGAAGCTGGCCGATCCCGCCTATGCCCGCCGTCTCAGGCTGACGTTGGGGCCGACGCCGCCGGTAGCGGCGGCCGATTAGCGCCGTTCGGCGCGTTTCGCCTCCACCCACAGGGCTTCCATTTCCTCGAGGCTGGCGCCTTCGGGCGAGCGGCCCTGCGCCCTAAGCGCCCGCTCGACGTGATGGAAGCGGCGGGTGAACTTGTCGTTGGTGGCGCGCAGCGCCGCCTCGGGATCGATCGCCAGATGACGCGCCAGGTTGGCGACGGCGAACAGCACGTCGCCGATCTCGTCGCTCAGGCGCTCCGCCGCGGCACCAGCCGCGATCTCGACGCGCAGCTCGCCGATCTCCTCCTCGATCTTGTCGATCACCGGTTCCGGCGCTCCCCAGTCGAAGCCGACCCGCGCCGCGCGCTTCTGCAGCTTCTCGGCCCGCAGCAGCGCGGGCAGGGCGAGCGCCACGCCGTCCAGCACGCTATCTTCGGGCGTGGCCCTGCCGGCGCGCTCGGCCGCCTTGACGGCTTCCCAGGCGAGCGTCTGGGCGGCGGCATCGGCCACGGATTGTGAGCCGAAAACATGGGGATGACGGTCGATCATCTTGCGGCTGATGGCGTCGGCGACGTCGGCGAAGGCGAAGGCGCCTGCCTCCTCGGCCATGCGGGCGTGGTAGACCACCTGCAGCAGCAGATCGCCCAGTTCTTCGCGCAGATCGGCCATATCCCGCCGGGTGATGGCATCGGCGACTTCGTATGCTTCCTCAATGGTATAGGGCGCGATGCTGGCAAAATCCTGCTCGCGGTCCCAGGGGCAGCCGCGCTCGGGATGGCGTAGCCACGCCATGATGGCGATCAGCCGGTCCATCGGCTCGACCGGCAGGTCTTCAGGCGTGGGCTTGGTGGCCATCAGCGACTCTCGGAGATTGGCAGCGGCTCGAACTGAGGATCGACCAGTTCCAGCAGTTTATAGGCCTCCTCGATGGTGCGGACGACCAGCGGCTCGCGGTTGCCCCCAATCTTCTGATAGGTCGAGAACATCCGGCCCAGGCCGAACAGGTCGGGACGTGGCGCGACGTAGACCCGTTCCTGGCCGGTCAGGATCGCTGCCCGCTGGCTGCGGCTGACGAACTCCGCAGTGTCGATCTCGATGGTATCCACACCGGTGAAGTCGACCAAGGCGCGAGACAATCCCTGACGGGCCACCAGGGCACGGACGGTGGTATCCAGCCGCGCGAGGTCATCGGACACAAGACGGTCCGAGAGCCTAACCAACAGGAGATTGTGCCGTCGCTCGAAGAACAGGGCGAGCATGGGTCAGCGCTATTGAGCTTGGTCAATCGGCAGTGGTTGGATGTCCGGATCGTGCGGATTGATGAGAGCATACGCTCTCGTCAGCGTGCTTACGAGTGCCGAGGGGATGCGGAAATTAAGAGAATAGAATCATTACAGTATAGCCTTATCCTAATGTGTTTCATTATTGTTGGCGTATAATATATATTATGGAAAACTCTGTTATTTTATGATTTCGTAATAGGTAGTAGAACTTAGGTAATTCAGTATCACCGGTCATTATGCCAAGCTATTTGAATCCCATTCCTAACCAGAACAAGAAGCGGCAGATAGAGTTCGGCTTCTGATTGCGGCGCGCCGAGCGTTATCAGGAACGCGCGCTTGGCATTCCGCGGGTTCGGGATCAGCAGATCAGCCACCACCCTCTGCTCGCGATCGCCGCGCCTGGGCGGCACGTTCTCGAACAGTCCGATGCGCTCGCCCGTGGAGATCGTCTCCATGCTGGCCTTGATGGTCGGGAATCGGGTCCGCAGCGCCGCCGCTTTGGCGATCAGGAACTTGTCGATGTCTGCCGCGCCCTCGAACTCCAGGTCGACCCGCCACAGAATTACCCTCACCGTCCGCCGCGGGTTGAAGATGGCGACCCGCTCGTTGTCCTCGATGGCGTGCCAGCCCAGCGGGATAGCGATCTCGGCGTCGACCGCCCGCGAGCGCATCCGGGCGAACCCCTCGGCGGTGACCACCGTGATCAGCTCCAGCAGGCTCTCGGGGGTCTGTCCCGTGTACTGCCGGTTCAGCAACTCCTCAGGATCGATGAGCGTGCGCGAGGTCTCGTCCAGCGAGTAGGTGCGAAAGGTCGTCGCCGGCCCGCTGAAGCGGCCGCCGTCCTGGGCTGCGACCGGCCAAGCCAAGGCCAGTCCCGCGGCGAACAGACTCAGTATTTTCCATAATGCAAGCACATCATGCCTCAAGCACAAGCCCGTCATAAGCCGGCTCGACATGTGCCGGCGTCACGCGGCTCACCTCATCATAGTCCATGTCGACATGCATGTTGGTGAGCACGGCGCGGCGCGGCTTGAGGCGCGCGATCCATTCCAGGGTCAGGTCGAGATGCGCGTGCGTCGGGTGCGGCCGATAGCGCATGGCGTCGACGATCAGCGTGTCGACCCCCTCAAGCGCCACGAAGGCTCGATCGTCGAGTCGCACGACATCGTTGCAATAGGCGATGCCGCCGAAGCGGAAGCCCAGCGCGACGGTCGAGCCATGGTCCATCTCGAAGGGCACCACGCGCACGCCGGCGGCGCTGAAAGGCTCCTCGCCGATCTCGTGGGCCCGGTACAGCGTCGAATAGACGCTGACATCGGGCTGGGCGAAGGCGTAGCCGAAGCGCGACTGCAGGGACGCCAGCGTCGACTTCGACGCCCAGGCATCGATCGGCCCCTGATGGATCGCCAGCGGCCGCACGTCGTCGATGCCGTGCGTCTGGTCGGCGTGGTCGTGTGTCCACAGCACGGCATCGAGCCGCGTGACGCGCGCGTCGATCAGCTGGCGCTGCAGGTCGGGCGAGGTGTCGACCAGGATGGTCCTGCCCGCCTCCTCCACCAGGATCGAGCAGCGCCGGCGGACATTCCTGGGGTTCTTGGGATCGCAGGCGCCCCAAGCGCCCATGCCGCCCGGACCGCCGGGACGCGGTACGCCGCCCGACGTGCCGCAGCCGAGGATCGTGACCTTTGTCCTCACGCGGCACGCTCGACGATGGCCGAGCGGTCGGCCTTGCCGAACAGCCGGAAGAAATTGTCGGTCGTGGCGGCGCAGAGCTCGGCCATGCTGACGCCCTTGAGCTCGGCGACCTTGGCGGCGGTATGCGCCACGAAGGCCGGCTCGTTGCGCTTGCCCCGCCTGGGGATCGGCGCGAGGTAGGGCGCGTCCGTCTCGACCAGCAGGCGATCGAGGGGGATGTCGCGCACGATGTCGCGCAACTGTTCTGCCGCCTTGAAGGTCACGATGCCGGAGATCGAGACGTACATCCCCAGCGCCAACGCTGCGTCGGCCACGGCGCGGCCCGAGGAGAAGCAGTGGATCAGACCGGGGAAGGCACCCAGCCCCTGCTCCTCGCGCAGGATCGCGATTGTATCCTCGTCGGCGTCGCGCGTGTGGACGATCAGCGGCAGGCCGGTGGTCCGCGACGCCGCGATATGGGCGCGGAAGCTCTCGGCCTGCTCCTGCCGCGGGCTGTGCTCGTAGAAATAATCGAGCCCGGTCTCGCCGATGCCGACTACGCGGGGATGCTGCGCCAGCGCGACCAGGCGGTCGGGGACACGCTGCCCCTCCTCCTTGGCCTCGTGCGGATGTACCCCGACACTGCACCAGATGTTCGGATGACGCTCGGCGATGGCACGCACGGTCTCGAAGCGGTCGAGTCGCGTGCCGATGGTCAGCATGGCGCCGACGCCGGCGTCGCGGGCGCGCGCGACGACGGCATCCTGTTCGTTCGCCAGCTCGGGGAAATCGAGATGGCAGTGAGAGTCGACCAGCATGGCCACCGCTTACGCCTTCTTGCGCGCCTGCCTGGGAGCTTGCGCCGGTGCCGTCGGATCGACGTAGCGCGGGAATACGCCCTGCGGCGCCGGCAGCGCGGTTCCGCTCACCATCTCGCGATCGAAGGCGGCAAAATCACGGCCGTCCGCCGGCACGGCGAGCTGGTCAAGGATGCGTGCCGTCGAGCCGGGCATGAAGGGCTGCGCCAACAGGGTCACGCGCCGGATGATCTCGGCCAGTACCCACAGCACGTGATCGCGGCGCACCGGATCGGTCTTCGCCAGCGTCCACGGCGCCTGCGTGTCGACATAGCGGTTGGCGTCACCGATCACGTCCCAGATCGCCGCCAGTGCCTCATGGAAGGCCTGGTCGTTGATCCGGTCACGAACGGCGGCGAGCGCCCCGCGCGCCTTGTCGAGCAGCGCCTTGTCGGCGTCGGTCAGCGGACCCTTCGCCGGGACCGCGCCGCCGCAGTTCTTGGCGACAATCGACAACACGCGCTGGCAGAGGTTGCCGTAGTCGTTGGCGAGGTCGGCGTTCATCCGCTGAACGATCGAGGCACGCCGCAGGTCGCCGTCATTGCCGAACGGCACCTCGCGCATCAGGAAGTAGCGCGTCTGGTCGAGACCGAAATCACGCACCAGGGCCAATGGGTCGATCACGTTGCCCAGTGACTTCGAGATCTTCTGGCCCTCGTTGGTCCACCAGCCATGCGCGAAGACGCGGCTGGGCGGCGCGACGCCGGCCGACATCAGGAAGGCCGGCCAGTACACGGTGTGGAAGCGCACGATGTCCTTGCCCACCATATGCAGGTCGGCCGGCCAGTACTTCCAGTTCGGCGCATTGCTGTCGGGGTAGCCGCACTCCGTGATATAGTTCGTCAGCGCGTCGAACCACACGTACATGATGTGCTGCGGATCGTTCGGCACCGGCACGCCCCACTTGAAGGTGGTGCGTGACACCGAGAGATCCTGCAACCCGCCTTTCACGAAGCTGATCACCTCGTTGCGCCGGCTCTGCGGCGCGATGAAGCGCGGGTTGTCCTCGTAGAACCTCAGCAGCCGGTCCTGCCAGGCCGAGAGCCGGAAGAAGTAGCTCGGCTCCTCGACCCACGCGACCTCCGCACCGCTCGCGGTGGCGCGGCGCTTGCCGTCCGGACCGACCTCGGTCTCGCTCTCGGCGTAGAACGCCTCGTCGCGCACCGAGTACCAGCCGGCATACTTGCCGAGATAGATGTCGCCGGCCGCCAGCACCCTGTTCCACAGCGCCTGGCAAGCCGCATAGTGGCGCGGCTCCGTCGTGCGGATGAAGTTGTCGGGGCTGTAGCCCATCGCCGGAATCAGGTCGCGGAAGGACTGGCTCACCTTGTCAGTGAAGGCCTGGGGCGCCATCCCGGCATTGGCCGCCGCCTGCTCGACCTTCTGGCCGTGCTCGTCGGTGCCGGTCAGGAAGCGCACGTCCTTGCCGTCGAGACGCATGAAGCGGGCCATCACATCGCACGCAAGAGTCGTGTAGGCGTGGCCGATGTGCGGCACGTCGTTCACGTAGTAGATGGGCGTCGTGATGTAGAACCTGTTGTCGCTCATGCTCCGCCTGCTTTCGCCTGTCCGGCGCGCGATCAGCGGATCGCCGACTGGAAGGCGAACAGGCTGCCGAGGACGACCTGCTTACGGTCGAGATTCACTGCATCCGCGCGGGCGAACAGGTGCGCGACCTTCTCCCATACCTGCATCCAGCGATCAAGGCCGGCGCCTTGCAGCAAGCGCAGACGCAGTGGCGCTTCCCCCGCCAGCAGGCTTGCCGGCGCCTCGCCCACGGCGCCCTGGCGCACCAGGGTCTTGAGCCACCAGTCGAGCAGGAAGGCGACGGTGCGGAAATCGCGCTCGCCATCGTCTCCGCGGCGGCCGACGCGCTCGGCGAAGGCATGCAGGGCAGCAGCGTCGAGCCTCGGCAAGCCGTCGAGCAGGCCGAAAAGATCGCCGTAGAGCTTCAGCCCGCCGGCGTCGGCGAACTCCAGCGCGCGGCCGATGCTGCCGTCGGACAGCCGCGCCAGCGCTATGGATTCATCGGCCGGCAGCGCCGGCATATACTGGCCGAGCAGCTCGACGACGGTGTCCTCTGGCAGCGCCTTCAGCATCAGCCGACGGCAGCGCGAGCGCACCGTCGGCAGCAGGCCACCCGGCGCATGCGCTACCAGCAGCAGCACGGAACGCGGCGGTGGCTCCTCGAGCAGCTTCAGCACGGCGTTGGTCGCGGCCCGGTTCATTTCGTCCGCGGCGTCGATCACCGCGACGCGCCAGCCGCCCTCGGCCGGGGTCAGCCGCATGAACGAGCCGAGGTCGCGCACGTTGCCGATGACGATCTCGGTGCGCTTGCGTCCGGTGTTCTCGTTGTAGCCGATCTCGACCGTCCGCATGTCCGCGTGGCCACCGGCGATCAGTCGCTGCGCGGCCGGGGCGCGCATGTCGACCTCGAGGGAGGTCGGCGCGCCGCCGAACAGCCCGCCGCCATGCTCGCCCGCCAGCAGGAAGCGGGCGAAGCGGTGCGCCAGCGTCGCCTTGCCGATGCCGCGCGGGCCGGAGATCAGCCAGGCATGCGGCAGCTTGCCGGAAATGAACGAATCGAGCAGCGCGCGCTCGGCCTCGTCATGGCCGACCAGCCGCGCGTTGGTACGCGGCAGCGGCCAAGGCGGCGCCTGGTCGAACTTCTCCGGCTTGCGCGCCATCAGAACAGCTCCAGACGCTCGCGCGCCACGTCCACGATCGCGCGATGCACGGTATCGATGTCGCCCGATGCGTCGATCAGCGCGCAGCGCTTCGGCTCGGCCGCGGCGATGGCGCGGAAGCCCGATCGCACGCGCTCGTGGAAACCGGCGCCGAGACCTTCGAAGCGCGTCTCCGCCCCGCGGCGCGCGGCCGCGCGTGCCAGACCGACATCGACCGGCAGGTCGAGGATCAGTGTGAGGTCGGGCACGAAGTCACCCACGGACACGCGATAAAGCGACTCGATGTGCTCCATGGCAAGGCCGTGGCCGTGGCCCTGGTAGGCGCGTGTCGAGTCGGCAAAACGGTCTGAGATCACCCAGGCGCCGCGCTCCAGCGCCGGCCATACCGTGCGCAGGAGATGGTCGCGGCGCGCGGCGAACATCAGCAGCGCCTCGGTCTGTCCATCCCACGCGTCGGTCGGTCCCTCAACCAGCAGCCTGCGGATCATCTCGGCGCCGGGCGAGCCGCCCGGCTCGCGGCTGGCGACGACCTGCCTACCCTGGCCGCGCAGGAAGGCCGCCAGCAGGCCGATCTGCGTCGACTTGCCCGCGCCCTCGCCGCCTTCGAGCGTGATGAAGCGACCGCGCGGGCTCACGCCATCCAGCCGAACAGGTAGTGCTTGATCACGCCCACGGCGCGACCGAAGGCGCCCAGGCGCGGTACATCGGCGCCGGCGTAGAGCGGGTACTCGACGGCCCGCGCACCCGGTGCGGCCGAAACCATCACCTTGCCGATCTGGTCGCCCTTGCGGATCGGCGCGCGGATCGGTCCGTTGTACTGCACGGTGACGCGTACATTGGCGTCCTGACCCACCGGCACCGTGGCGGCGATGGCGCGCTGCGCCACCAGGGGCACGGTGCGCCGGTCGCCGAGCCAGACCTGCCCGTCGATCACCTTGTCGCCGGCCCGGAACGCGACGTTGTTCGTGTACTCGCGAAACGCCCACTCGGTGAGCCGCGCCGATTCGCTGGCGCGCTGGCGCATGTCGGCCAGACCGTTGACCACGAGGATGATGCGCCGTCCGTCGCGAATGGTGGAGGATGCAAGGCCGAACCCGGCCTCCTCGGTATGGCCGGTTTTCAGCCCGTCGGTGCCCGGGGTGATACTGAGCAGGCGATTGCGATTCTCCTGCCGGATGTTGTTCCAGGCGAAATCGGCGATCGCGTAGTACCGGTAGTACTCGGGAAAATCCACGATGGTGCGCTTCGCCAGCACGGCAAGATCGCGCACGGTGGTGTACTGGCCCTCGGCCGGCCAGCCGCTGGAATTCTTGAACACGGTGTTGGGCATGCCGAGATCGCGCGCCTTCTTGGTCATGAGCGCGGCGAAGTTCTCCTCGGTGCCGCTCAGCCCCTCGGCGATCACCACGCAGGCGTCGTTGCCCGACAGCGTGATGATGCCCTTGATCAGGTCCTCGACCGCGATCTCCGAGCCGAGCTCGACGAACATGCGCGAGCCGCCCATGTTGCGTGCGCGCTCGCTGACGCGGAACTTGCTGTCGAGCTTCAGGCGGCCAGCCTTGAGCTCCTCGAAGATGATGTACACCGTCATCATCTTCGCCATCGACGAGGGCGAGGTTCGCTGGTCGGCGTCCTTGAACAGCAGGACGGTGTCGGTCACCGCGTCGACCAGGTACGCGGTCTTGGCCAGCGTGCCGATGCCGATCTGCGAGGGCGGCAGCGCGTCGTAGTTGGGCGGCGGCTGGCGCGGCTTGACCTGGCGGGTCGGCGCCGGCTTGCCGGGCTTGGCCTGCTGAGCCGAAGCCACGGCGAAGATCAGCGACGCCGCCATCGCCAGGGCGGCGACACTCATCAGATGTCGCGACAAAGAAGGCATGGCTTCACCTCCCCGGCGGACTACTCGTTGACCACGCGTGCGTCGCGATAGCCGGCCTGATGGACGCGGCCCATGGTCGACTGTGCGCTGTCGGCGCTGGCATAGGGGCCCAGGCGCACGCGGTACAGCGTGGTCGGCCCGAAGCTCGTCGGGCTGACGGCGCTTTCGCCGAAACGCGCCAGGGTGGCGCGCACGCGCTCGGCGCCGTCGATCGTGCTGAAGGCGCCAGCCTGCACGAAATAGCCGGAAGCGGCCGGCGGCGACGCGGCTCCGGCGATGGCGGAGACAGAGGGTGACGCCACGGGCGCAGGGCCAGGCGCAGGCCGGGCAGCCGGCAGAGGTGGCGGTGACGGCGCGGCGACGACCATTGTACGCGATGGCGCGGCGGGCGCATCGCGCATCGCCGATATCTGCTCCGACACGCTGCCGCCATTGCGCGCGATGTCTTTCACCCGCCTGCTCTCCTCCGGCAGGATCTCGACGCGCACGCTGGCGACGCCGGCGCGGACCATGTCGAGCTTTTCGGCGGCGGCGCGCGAGACGTCGATGATGCGGTTGTGCGCGAAGGGGCCGCGGTCGTTGACCCGCAGGATCACGCTGTTGCCGTTGCCGAGATTGGTGACGCGCACCACCGAGGGCATCGGCAGCGTGCGGTGGGCGGCGGTCATGGCGCGCTGGTCATAGGCCTCACCGTTGGCCGTACGTCGGCCATGGAAGCCCGGGCCGTACCACGAGGCCATGCCGGACTCGCTGTAGCCGTAGTTCTCGTCCGGTGTATAGACTTGGCCGGCGATGACGTAGGTGCCGCCGACCTTGTAGCTGCTGCGGCCGTCGGGCTTGGGCGTGGCGCCGCAGGCGGCCAGCATCAGGATGGACACGACGGCGCCGGTAGCGCGCAACGGCGCGGGATGGTGTGAGATCATAGGCCCGGGGTTTCGGCGTTCAGAGGGGTGTTGCATTAATACCACGGGCCGGGCCGGCGCAACATCGTCACGCCGCGGCGATCCGGTCCGACAGAATGCCCACCGAGAGTGCGAAGAAATCCGCCGGGTTCCAGCGCCGGATGGCGCGGAAATTCACTGTCGTTGCGTAGCGCCGTCCGCCCGGCCCCTCGGGCGTGACGATGCGGTCGCCCTTGCCCGCCATCGACTCGCCGGGCCGCAACTCGGCGCCCCAGCCCACGCCCGCCTTCCAGCCGGCCTTGCGCAGGTAGTTGGCGGCCGAGGCGAAGACGTCGGCGCGGCTGCCCCAGATGTCGCGCTTGCCGTCGCCATCGCCGTCGACCGCCAGCGCCAGGAAGCTCGAGGGCATGAACTGGCACTGGCCCATCGCGCCGGCCCACGATCCCACCATCCGCTCGAACGGCACGTGGCCGCCCGCAAGCACGCGCAGGGCGGCGATCAGCTCGGCGCGGAAGTACTTGGTGCGGCGGCCGTTGTAGGCGAGCGTCGCCAGCGCGGCGATGACGTTGAAGTCGCCCATGCGCGTGCCGTAGTTGCTCTCCACGCCCCACAGGGCGACGACGACCGCCGCCGGCACGCCGTGCGGCCCGGTCGTGCGCGACAGCAGCGCGGCGTTCTCGCGAAACAGCGCGCGGCCGCGCCTGACGCGCTCCTCGGTGACGACGCGGCCGAGATACTCCGACCAGGTTAGCCTGAACTCGGGCTGATGACGATCGAGCTCGAGCACGCGCTCGATCGGCTGCAGGCCGGTGAAGGCGCGGTCGACGACAGCCGCCGGCACGCCCTTGCCCATGGCCTCACGCTGCACGCCCTGCAGCCAGGCGTTCCAGGCGCCCTGCGCCAGCGCCGCCGGCGACAGCAAGAGCGCGCCCGCACCGCAGAGCAGGCTCCGGCGATCGATTGACGTCACGCTGCCCTCCTCCCGCCGCCATAGTTGGTCGATAGTGCATGATGGAAGAGGTCGCAAGCGGGCAGATGCCGCGCCGCCGGCGCGGTCGCGCGGGGAGCCGGTCGGGGCGCCGTCGCTAGATCATCGAGCTCGGTCGATAGAACGGCTGGTGCTTCGAGGTGTCGATGTATCCCTCGTAGAATTTCCGCACGTGCGGCAGCAAGGCCACCGAGAGCTTGCGCCGTTCGACCTCGTCGTCGGCCAGCGCCTTGCTGAGATCGTCGTGCAGCGCCTTCAGCGCCGCCGTCCGGTCGACCTTGGTGAACACGCCGCCCTGGTAGATCACCTCGCCGTCGCACATGGTCATGGTGACGGCGTCGTTCTTCGCCCGTTGCACGACAGCGTCGAGCGTCGGTGTCAGCTCGTCGAGATAGGGATACGCCACCTTGTCCCAGTCGATCAGCACCATGTCGGCGCCCTTGCCGACCTCCAGGGTGCCGAGCGTCTCGCCGTAGGGCGTGGTCTTCGCACCGCCGACGGTTGCCATGCGCAGCACCTGCGCCATGGTCGGCACGTCGGCCTCGATCATGCCGGGCACGCGATGGGCACGCAGCACGAGTTTGAGCTCCTGCAGCATGTCGCGATCGTCGTTGATGCCGGCCTCGTCGAGTCCGATCGCCGTGTTGACGCCCTTCTTCTCGAAGTGATTGAGCGCCGCCACGCCCGAGCGCAGGCGGAAGTTGGAGGAGCAATTGTGGCAGACGCAGCCGCCGGCAGCGGCGAGGCGGTCGATGTCGGCCTCGTTCAGCCACACGCCGTGGCCCAGGGTCAGGCGCCTGGTCACCATGCCGAAGCGGTCGATGTACTCCAGCGCCGTGCACTTGCCGCGCCGCCAGGCGTATTCCTTCTGGTAGGCGGTCTCGACCAGATGCATGTGCATCGGTGCGTCGTATTTCGACGAGGCGTCGGAGAGCTTGGTCAGCGCCTCGTCCGAGCACCAGTGCAGGTTGGCGGGGGCCAGCTGGATCTTGACCCGCCGCTTGTTGTGATGCTGCGCATGGAACGACCTGAACATGTCCATCGCATCGTCGAGGCCCATGCGGAACCGGTCGTACCAGCGCTGCATCGGCCCCTGCAGCTCCGTGGGCAGCGACTTCACGAACTCGTCGTCGGCCTGGTAGACGAGCCGGTTCTGGTCGCGCACCGCGTAGCAGTAGCTGACGCGCATGCCGACATCCTCGTAGGCGCGGATCGTGTCGCTGGCCCGCCTCTCGACATCGGGCAGCGTGCCCGGCATCCAGCCCTGGATATGCTGCACCGTGGTGATGCCCGAGCCGATCATCTCGAACGCCGAATAGAGCGTGTCGAGATAGAGGTCGACGTTGCGGATCACCATGCGGGTGATGAACCACAGCTCCAGCGGCATGTCGGGCGAGCCGAGCTGCACCGGCGTCAGGCCGACATGATGGTGGCCGTTGACGAAGCCCGGCAGCAGGATCTCCTTGCCGGTGCCGATGACCGGCGCGTCGGGATATTTTCGGTGCAGGTCCTCGTAGGTGCCGACGGCGGCGATCACGCCGTCCTCCTGCAGCACCGCGCCGTCCTTGATCTCGTTCCAGGTGAACCGGTCCCTGGTGCCGGTGACGGCGGCACGGCTGCGGATCAGGCTGGTGGCCATGTGGATTTCCTCCGGCGTTACTTGGGATTCAGGCGGTGACGGCCAGGGCTTCCTGTTCGGCGAAAGCGCGATCGACCTCATCGCGCAGCAGGTCGCTGAGCTGGATGCGCAGCGCCTCGGCCTCGCGCGAGAACAGGTTGCGCGGTCGCGGCAGGTCGATCGGCACGATGGTCTTGATGCGGCCGGGCCGCGCGGTGAACACGACGACCCGGTCGGCCAGCGCCACCGCCTCGTCGATGTGATGGGTGACGAACAGTACAGAAGCGCCGGAATCGCGCCAGACGTCGAGCAGGAAGTCCTGCATGCGCGCTCGGGTCTGCACGTCGAGGGCCGCGAACGGCTCGTCCATCAGCAGCACCTTGGGCCGCATGGCGAGCGCGCGGGCGACGGCGACGCGCTGGCGCATGCCGCCCGACAGCTCGTCGGGACGCTTCGCCATGGCGGCGATCAGGCCCACGCGCTGCAGGGCTTCGGCGGCGACGGCGCGGCGCTCCGCCTTGGGCGCGCCGCGTATCGACAGGCCGAAGCTGACGTTTTCCCACACCGTCAGCCAGGGAAACAGCGAGGTCTCCTGGAAGATCAGGCTGCGCTGCGGCGAAGGCGAATCGATGATCTCGCCGAACGACCAGATGCTGCCTGACGTGGCGTCCTCGAGGCCGGCGATCAGGTAGAGCAAGGTGCTCTTGCCGCAGCCCGACGGGCCGAGGAAGACCACGAACTCGCCCGGCGCGACGTCGAGGTCGATGTCGCGCAACGCTTCGTGGGCTCGACGGGTGCCGGCCGCCCATGTCTTGCCCGCACCGCGGCAGACAACGGCGTCCCTGGACGAGAGGGTCGGCGCCTTGTCAAAGGCCACGCAGCTTCTCCTTGGTGTCGGGCAGCCAGTAGAGGATGCGCTTCTGCGCCATGCGCAGCAGCCAGTCGAAGGCGAAGCCCAGCACGCCGATCACGGCGATGGTGAAGAACACCAGCGACGGGTTGAAGGTGTTGCGCGCCAGCATGATGACCTGGCCCATGCCGTAGCCGACGCCGGTCGACTCGGCGACCAGCACCACCATCCAGGCGCCGAACAGGTTCAGCCGCAGCACCGCCAGCATGCCGGGCAGGATGGCGGGCACGATCACCCGTCCGTAGATCTGCCGCTTGGTGGCACCCATGGTGCGCGCCACGTTGATCAGGTTGGGGCTCACCCCGTCGATCTGGTTGATGGTCGCCAGCACCATGTGGAAGAACAGCGCCACCACGACCATGAAGATGGCCGGCGCGTTGCCGATGCCGAACAGGAAGATCGCCACCGGCAGCCAGGCGATCGGCGACACCGGCGACAGCAGCGTGACGGTGGGCAGCACCAGCCTGTCGAAGAGCTGATTGTAGCGGATCAGCACGCCAATGCCGATCGCCAGGACCGAGGCCAGCACCAGCCCGACGAACACGCGCATCGTCGTGGCGGCAACAGTGATCATCACCGATTCCAGGGCCGACGGGCTCTCGCCCATGGCGTTGCCGACCTGCCAGCGCGTCGCGGTGTTGAAGAACTTGCCCTGCTCGGCGAAATTGCTGAGGAAGATGTGCGGCGGCGGCAGCAGCTGGGGATCGGCCCAGCCCACCGCCCAGCACAGCTCCCAGATGCCCGCGAACAGACCGACGGACAGGCAGCCCCAGCCGATCTTGGACATTATGTCGAGGCCCGCTGCCGGAATGAGCGGCCGCGAGGGCGTCGCCGGGCCGGCCGGCCGGGCGGCGCCCTCGTGCTCGCCGCGCGCGACGACGGCCATCAGGCGGACTTGTACTTGAGCTTGCCGTAGAGGTCGGGATTCTCCTTGATCACCGCCTCGAGCATAGTCCAGTCGATGGCGTCGCGGCCCGGCTTCTTCTTGATGTAGCCCATCTCCACGACGCTGTCGGTGCGCTGCAGGATGAAGTCGGTCTGGCTGCGCGCGTCGACCACGGCGGGCTGCTTGCCCTGGGCGATCTTGGCGTTTTCCATCGACGTCTTGTAGTACTTGCCGACCAGCTCCTTGAGCACCGCCTCGGTCTGGGTCTCGGCGTCGAGCTGGGCCTGCATCATGCCCTTGATGATCGCCTTCAGCCCGGCCGGATTGTCCTTGATCAGGCTTGCCCGGGCCGCCAGCACGCAGTCGGTGTAGCCCTTGCCGTAGAGGTCGATGCCGTTGGTCAGCATCACCGCGCCCTTGACGTCGTTGACCAGCGCCGAGGCGTAGGGCTCGATGGTGCAGATCCAGTCGATGGCGCCCGCCTTGAAGGCCTCGACCGCCTCCGGCGTGTTGCCCATGTAGCGGACCTTCACGTCCTTGAACGGGATGCCGTTCTTCTTGAGATAGTCGTAGGGCATGACCTCCAGCGTATCCATCTGGAAGGTGCCGAGCGTCTTGCCTTTGAGCTTCTGCGGCGAATCGAGGCCGGGACGCGCGACAATGGCGCAGCCCTCGACGCCGCCGCCGGCGACGATCTTGACCGGCGCGCCCTTGTCGTACAGCGCCATGAAGCTGGTGTAGGGCATCAGGCCGATATCGACCTGGCCCATGCCCAGGAAGGTCACCATCTCGGCCGAGGTCGGCGTGTTGATGAACACCAGCTCGGTGCCGCTCGCCTTGGCGTATTGCCGGGAATGGGCGAGGAAGATGTTGAGGTTGCAGAAGCCCGAACCGTGCGTCGACTTGATCCCGCTGGCGGCGTGCGCCGGTCCGCCCATGCCCGGTCCCAGCGCCATGGTGATCGCGCCAGCGGCGACCGCTCCTTTCAGGATGCCGCGCCGCGACGGCGCGGCGGCGGCGCTTCTCGAGAGGTCCATCGTGGAAAGCTTGGTTGGCAGGTGGGTACAGTCAACGCGGTCACACATGACGGTCCTCCTTGGACATCAGAGTGGTGAAGGGATTTCGGATGTTTCGGTGCTCCGGCCCTGACCAATCCCGGCGATCGCCACGCGGGCGATCGTCATCGAGTTGTCGGCACGCCAACCGGAAAGAACCGCTCAGCAGCGGCCTGCGCTGGGCAAGCATGTGCAAGCGGCGTGCCACGCGTGCGCGGCGCGGCAACGCCGCATCCGCGCACGCGCGCCACGCGGCGCGCCCAAGAGTTGGTCAGATGGCTATTTCTTGATGTCGAGGCCCGCCACGCGTCGCGCCGCCCTGCCCGCCGCCCCTAGCAGAAGGGCGATCGCATATAGCCCTCAACAGGCTGGGGGCGCGCAACTCCTGTGGCGCGGCGGACGATCGACAAGACGCGTCACCGGAGTGGCGCGCCCCGACCAGGCAGCTTCCCGTTCGGGCCGCGTCGCTCCAGCGACGCATCATGAGCGCCGCTGGAGCGGCGTGGCCCGAAGACACCACCAATCCATATGCGATCGCCCTACCCCTAGCAGGGGCCCGGCCGATGGCCGACCACCTGCTTGTCGGCGCACGCCGTGCAGGCATTGCTGTAGGTGTGCCGCGCGTCGTTGGCCTTGTAGCCGCACACCGGCTGGTAGATCTGTGGACAGATCTGCGGCCGCGGTTCGCTGCAGGCGGTGCCCGTGGGCGGCACTGTCGGCGAGGGCCGGTCGCTCTGCTGCGCGGCGGTGCCGGAGGCCAGCAGCATCAGTCCGAGAGCCAGGCTCGGCTGAAATGGCAGGCGCCTCAGCATGTGCCGGGCCTGTGGCTCACCACCTGCTTGTCGGCACAGGCCTCGCAGGCGTTGCCGAAGCTGCGCGAGGCGCCGCGCACGTCGGTGCCGCAGACCGGCCGGTACTCGCGCGTGCACATCTGCGGCCGCTGGCCGGTGCACACGGTGCTCTGCGGCCTGCCGGACGGGGGCGGCGATTGCGGCGTGCAGGCGCCCAACGTCGACAGGACAAGGCCGGCAGCCACCATCAGAACCGCGAACTTCATCACCCGCTCCTTCTCAACCGGCGCTAGACTGGCGGCGCATCATGGCACGGAGTGGGCAGCAATGGACGGTGGTCGCACGATCGGCGCCTCGGTGCGCGAGAGCGTCAGCCCGGCGGAGTGGGAGACGCGGGTGAAGCTGGCGGCCTGCTACCGGCTGGTCGAGCGCTACGGCATGAGCGACATGATCTACACCCACATCTCCGCCCGCGTGCCCGGCGATCACCACCACTTCCTCATCAACCCCTACGGCCTGCTCTATCGCGAGATCACGGCCTCCTCGCTGATCAGGATCGACCTCGACGGCAGGGTCGTGCACCGGCCCGAGGCGGCGATGGGCTGCGACGTCAACCAGGCCGGCTTCGTCATCCACTCGGCCGTCCATGCGGCGCGGCCCGAGGCACAGTGCGTGCTGCACACCCACACCCGTGCCGGCATGACGGTGTCGACGATGAAATGCGGGCTGCTGCCGCTGACCCAGCATGCCATGCGCTTCCATGGCCGCATCGGCTATCACGACTACGAGGGCCCCGCCGTCGACATGGACGAACGCGCGCGCCTGGTCGCCGATCTTGGACCGCACGACGCCATGATCCTGCGCAACCACGGCCTGCTGACCTGCGGACAGACCATCGAGGAAGCGTTCAACGCGATGTACTGGCTGGAGATGGCCTGCAAGGTGCAGGCCGACGCCATGGCGGCCAACACCGAACTCACCCTGCCGACGGCGCAGACCGCCGCCGGCGCCGCCCATCTCTACGACCGCAAGGTGCGCCGGCCATGGGGCATCCTCGAATGGCCGGCATTGATCCGCCTGCTCGATGCGAGCGATCCGAGCTATCGCGACTGACGGCTCATGACGGCTCTGACGGCTCTCTGCCTCCTCCTTCTGTTGAAGGGAGAGGAGGAGATAGATGGGGGGAAGCCGTCACAGCCGTCAGGGTCGACCCGGACTACCCTCGCCGATCGCCAGTAGGAAGGTGCAAAGAGCCGTCCGAGCCGTCATGAGCCGTCATCCCGCTCGCACCACCTCCCTCATCCCGGCCGCCTCGAGCACTGCGCGGGGGATCATCAGCCGGGCGCACATGACGGGACGCGGCGAGGTCCCGACACGCAACTCACCGGTGATGCCCAGCAGCATGTAGGCCTCCTCGCGCGAAAGATTCGTGTGGGCGGCGACGAAATCTACGGCGCCGCGCGAGGCGTCCTCGGTGGCCGCCTCGACGGTCGGGCCCCAGCCGAGGATCTGGATGGTGTCCTTCTGCTCGATGATCGGCCGGTCGAGCGCCACGTTCTTGTTGAGCCCGATCCGGGCGCGCACCGAGGCGCCGCACTCGACACCGGTCCCCGAGATGATGCCGTCGCTGATCACCGCGTGCGGGTCGGCGAAGAAGACCTGGGCGCCGGGATGGATCACCGGCAGGTGCACGCGCGAGCCGACGCCGACATCGCGCTGGTCGAAGTCGCCGCCATAGGCGCCGGCATGGCTCGGCTTGTAGCCATCGGGCGGCATGGTCGAGATCGTGCCGAGATTGGGGTAGAGCGGGATCGGAATCCGCCCTCCGAACCACGCCTTGCCGTCGCGCACCGGACAGGCGAGCGCCTTGGGCTCGGCGAACTCCTCCTTCAGCACGCCGAACTGCCTGAGGATCGCGGTGACACCGTCGGGACCCGGCGTGATCTCCAGCAGGTCGATGGCCACCGCATCGCCCGGCTCCGCGCCATGGACGACGATCGGCCCGGCGATCGGGGTCAGCGGATGGCCCTCGCATTCCGGCGTGAACGGCACCGGCACGGTGCGCACATCCTCGATCTCCGCCAGCGAGCCAAGCACCTCGATGCGGAACTCCTCGTCCGGCTGCACCTTCATCACCGGCGGCGTGTTGGGATTGATGCTGAACAGATAGGCGTGACGCGGCATGGACTCCTCCCCTGCCCCGCGAGGCTATCAGAGCGCTGGGTCGGCGATCCATCGCAGCGAGGCGCCGTGCGGATCGGTCCAGGCGACCGGCGCGCCGTTGACCGCCATCAGGAAATCGCCGGCGCGCGGCGGCTCACCGGCGCCCTCGGCATGCTCGGCAAAGACGCGCGGCGATTCGTTGGCGATCCAGCACGGACAAAGCGTGCGCACCGTCGCGGCGAAGCGCTGGCGCGCGGCGCGGTCGGCGACATAGCCCAGCACCGCGGTATGAAAGACGACCAGGGTCGCGCTTTTCGGCGCCAGCGCGCAGAGCTCCGTGAGCTTCTCGCCCAACAGGTCGCCCCGCTCGATGCGCGGCTTCTGCAGTGCCGCGATCTTCAGCGCGCGCCGCAGCCGATCCAGGCGCTCGCTCTGCTCGGGCCAGACCAGCGTCTCGAGCCACGCCGCCTGCGCGCGATCGGCGGCGTCGATCGGCTCGAGATCGAGGCCGGCGCGCCAGACGATGAAGGGCAGTGCCTCGGGCAGGGGCGTGTCGGCATCGGCCTGGCAGGCGAAGACCGGCGCCTCGATCGGCAGCGGCCGCGGCGCCAGCGCCCGCCGCCCGTAATCGTAGCCATAGAAATCCGGCAACAGGCACAGGCCGGCCGAGGCGCCGACCTCGATCAGCGCGATGGGCTGCGGCAGCCGCGCGAGGATCGGCAGCAGCACGGCCGAGCGCGCCGGCTCGTTGGTCTGCGTCGAGCGCGCCAGCATCAGCGCGCGAACCGCGTCGCTGTCGCCGAGCAGCGACGCGCGGAAGCGCTGCCAGTCCGGCGCCATGCCGTGCAGATGACGCACCGCCGCCAGCAGCAGGTTGGGCTGGCGTTTTGCTTCCGGCAGGCCCGCCAGGAAGTTGAGAACCTCGATATCACCGACGATGCCGCGCGTGATGCCCTCGTAGAGCGGCGAGCGGCCGCGCGCCTCCTCCTCGGCGAAGCGCAGATAGCGGGCGGCGAGCCTGTGGCGTTCCTGGTCGTCCATGCGGCATCACCATCGCAGGCGAACGCGGCACGCGCCAACTTCTCGCGGCGAGAAGGGAAAGTGCTCAGGCCTTTGCGGGAAAGTGCAGGACGATGTGCGTGCCCAGCCCGATGTCGGACTGGACGGTGACGAAGCCGCCGGACTGCGCGACGAAGCCGTGGATCTGGCTCAGCCCCAGCCCGGTGCCCTTGCCGACTTCCTTGGTGGTGAAGAAGGGCTCGAAGATGCGCGCGCGCACGTCTTCGGGCATGCCGCTGCCATTGTCGCTGATGGTGACGGCCACCCAGTGCCCGAGGCGCAGCTCGCTCGAGGCGGCGGCCTCGCGCGGACCGATGACGCGATTGTCGATGGCGATGCCGATCTCGCCGCTTCTCTCGCCGATGGCGTCGCGGGCGTTGACCACCAGGTTCATGACGGCGGTCTCGAGCTGGGTACGGTCGAGCACGCAGCGCTTGCGGCCGGGCGCGGTCTGCACCACCAGCTCGATGGCCGGCGGGACGGCGGAACGCAGCATCTTGTGCAGGTCCCGGACCACGTCGACGACGTCGAGTTCGACCGGCGCCAGCTCCTGGCGGCGCGAGAAGGCCAGCAAGCGGTTGGTCAACGCCGCCGCCTGCTCGGTCGCCTTCAAGCCGGTCTCGGCGCAGGCGTGGATGTCGGTGCCCTCGAGCTCGAGCGCGACGATGTCCTCGAAGCTGGCCATGATCACGGCCAGCGTATTGTTGAAGTCATGGGCGATGCCGCCGGTGAGCTGGCCTACGGTCTCCATCTTCTGTGCCTGGCGCAGCTGATCCTCGATCGCCTTGCGAGCACTGATGTCCATGCGCACGCTGATCGTGCCGCCATCGGCGGTGCGCCGCTCCAGCACTTGGATCCAGCGTCCGTCGCGCAGGCGGACCTCGCTGTCGGTCTGGCCGCGGCGGAACTCGGCCAGACGTTCGCGGTACCAGGCCTCCTTGCGCCCGACGCAGGCGGCATAGGCCTCGCTTTCGGCGGCGGCGCGCACCGTCTCCTCGACGGTCTGGCCGATGCGCGCGTTCAGCCTGGTGTCGGCCGGCGCCCAGCTCTTGCCGTTGGTCAGCACCAGCTTCTCGTCGCGATCGTAAAGGCGGAAGCTGCCGGGAAAGGCCTCGATCGCCTCGGCCAGCCGCGTGCGGGCGAGCTTCTGCTCGGTGACGTCGCGCGCCAGCGCCAGGCCGACCCGACGGCCGTCATACTCGATGATCCGCACGGCGCACTCGGCGTCGAAGATGGTGCCGTCCTTGCGCCGGTGCCGCATAAGGTAAGGCGTGTCCGGCAGATCGGCGATGGGGCCGCGCAGACGCGAGGGCTCCTGCGGCGCATGGGTGTCGTACAGTGTCATCGAGAGCAATTCGTCACGCGTCCAGCCGTACTGGCGGATCGTGGCGGCGTTGACCTCGAGGAAGCGCCGTGTGTCGAGGTCGAAGACGCACACCGCGTCGGGGGTGGCGTCGAACAGCGTGCGATAGCGTTGCTCGCTGCGTTGGCGCCGGTTCTGCGACGCCCACAGGGCGGTGGCGACGTCGTCGGTCTCGCGCAGCCCGGTCGATGCCGGTGGCAGCACGATGTCGCTGCCAGCGGTCGCGGCGATCGTCCGCAGATTGCCGATCGGCTCGGCGATGCGCCGCGCCGCGATCAGGGCCAGCGCCAGTCCAATCGCGAGAAAGATGCCGCCGATCGCCAGCGTGCGCAGGGCCGAGGCGATCGCCGGTCCGGTCAGCTGCTCTCGAGGGATGCCGAGGATGACCGTCCAGCCGAAGGTCTCGCCGCGGGTGAACACCGCCAGCAACGGCGCGCCGTCACGCGACGACAGCTCCACCACACCTGACGGCCCCGCCCGCAGTGCCTCCAGCAGGGCGGGCTGGGTCTTCTGGCCGACATGGCGCAGCGAGTGCGGCGAGCGCGAGATGATCACGCCCTGCCGGTCGACCAGCTCGACGATCCAGTCGCCTGGCGGGCGGTGCTGGTCGACCAGGCCGGCGAAGGTCGCTGCCTGGGGATTGAGCGCGATCACGCCGGCGAGCTGCCCGTGCTCGTCGTGGAACGGCACGTCGATCGATACGACGAAGCGCCGCACGACCTGTCCATAGAACAGGTCGGACACGCTCGGCTGT
Source organism: Alphaproteobacteria bacterium (assembly GCA_019635875.1). NCBI lineage: Bacteria > Pseudomonadati > Pseudomonadota > Alphaproteobacteria > Alphaproteobacteria bacterium. Next base: position 400,936 of record JAHBYP010000004.1, on the reverse strand, counting down.
CCCGTCGCCAGAGCCTGCCGCAGCGTGGTGAGGTCGCGCCGCCGCGGCAAGAGCTCGCCGGGCGCAACCGCCGTGTTCATGAGCTGCTGGCCGTCGGGGCGCAGCAGCAGGATGTTGGCGCCGGGAAACTGCTGGTCGATCACGTCGTTGGCGCGGCGGCGGAAGCCGATCATGTCCTGCTCAAGCAGGCGGCGCGACTGGGCCAGGACCTGCATGGCGGCGATGCTGCGCCGCAATTCGCTGTCGACGGCGATGGCCATCGCCCGCGCCAGCAGCTGCCGCTCGCGACCGACGCGCTCGACGGTGGCGCGATAATCCCGGTAGCCGTCGATCAGGCCGAACGCAGTCATCGGCACGACGGCGGCCAGCACCAGCAGGCTCAGGCGCAGGCGCAGCGGCAGGTTCACACGGCGCAGCAGGCCCTGTGGCGGTCTCGGGCCGTCCTGGCTACGGTCCTGCACGATTTCCACAAACCCTCCAGGTGCCGGGCGAACGCCAGCGCCGCGCCACGATCGACGCTTGTCCCACATCGTGCCGATGCGATGCGGGCCCAAATGATCCAATCTGAAGCGATGCTGCAGCATGAACGCGGCCACCCGAACCGGTTGTCAGGTCGGCGGCCGGGGGCTTGAATGCGGGCAAAGGCGCGGGAGGACATGTCATGACGGGCCGATACGCCGCCCTGGTGCGCGAGGATCGCGTGCACGGTAGCCTGTACACCGACCCGCGCATCTTCGTCGAAGAGATGGACCGCATCTTCCGGCGCGGCTGGGTCTTCCTCGGCCATGAATCTGAGATCGCCGCGCCGGGCGACTGGGTGGTCCGGCCGATCGGGCTCGAATCGGTGATCCTGGTGCGGGACCGCGAGGGTCGGATCCAGGTGCTGGCCAATCGCTGCGCCCATCGCGGCAACCGGCTGTGCTGGAAGGAGCGCGGCCACGACAGCCGCTTCCAGTGCATCTACCACGGCTGGACCTTCGGCCTGGACGGCAGCCTGCGTGCCGTCTCGCACAAGGCTGGCTTCGACCGCGACCGCGCCGACATGCCGCTCGACCGTGCCGGCCAGGTCGGCAGCCATCGCGGCTTCATCTTCGCCAACATGTCGGGCGACGCGGGGCCGCTGGCCGATCATCTGGGCGTCGGCGGCCGCGACCTGATCGAGCGGCTGTGCGATCTCTCGCCCACCGGCAACATCCATTTCGGCGCCGGCTGGATCGGCCATCGCATAGAGTCGAACTGGAAGATGTGGCCGGAGAGCGACAGCGACGGCTACCATCTCGACTTCGTGCACGCCTCGATGCTGCGCGCCGTGCCGGACAATTACTATGACGAGACGGTGATCGGCGGCGAATCAAAGAACGTCTCGCGCGCCATCGACCATGGCGGCGGCGTCAGCGAGCTCGATCTGCGGCCGAGCTACCGCCGTGAGCTCGCGTGGCTGGGCACGACGCGCGACAAGATCGCCTCGTACTGCGCGGCGCTGGAGGCCAGGCACGGCAAGGAGCGCGCCGATCGCCTGCTGTGGGACGGCCCGCCGCACGGCTTCATCTTCCCCAACCTGTTCCTCGGCGAAGGCAACGTAGCGCGCGTCGATCCGGTCGATGTCGGCACGGTGCTGCACGTCCATACGGCGCTGCAGCTCGAGGGCGTCGACCAAGTGCTCAATCGTCGCCTGGTGCGCCAATCGGAGGCCGGGCTGGGGCCGGCCAGCTTCATCGTGCCCGACGACGCGATCATCGCCGAGCGCATGCAGATCGGCTTCCAGGGCCTGCAGCCGCCGCTCAATGGCGGAGATAATGGCCCCGGCTGGATCGACCTCAGCCGCGGCCGCGCGCGCGAGAGCCGCGCGGACGACGGCACGCGGGTGGGCCATGTCAGCGACGAGACGACCAACCGCGCCTTCTGGCGCCACTACCGCCATGTGATGGAGAGCCGCGCGTGAGCCCGCTGCCCGAGCCGCTGCGGCGCGAGATCGAGGATTTCCTCTATCTCGAGGCGCGGCTGGCCGACGAGTCGCGCTACGAGGAATGGGAGGCGCTGGTCGCCGACGACATGCAGTACTGGGTGCCGCGCGGCCGCGCCGACTATGATCCCGCCGACCGCCTGTCCTACATCAACGACAACCGCGCCCGGTTGGCCACCCGCATCCGCCAGCTCAAGACCGGGCTGCGCCACGCCCAGACGCCGCCCTCGCCCATGCGGCGCATGGTCTCGAACATCGAGATCCTGGCCGTCGACCACGAGGCCGGCGTCTACACCGTGGGCTCGAACTTCGTGCTCTACGAGCTGGCCGTGCAGGCCGGCGCGGCGCTGCGCGTCTGGCCTGGCCGGGTCACCCACCGCCTGCGCCGCGTCGAGGGCAGGCTGCGCATGTCCCGAAAGGTCGTCGAGCTGGTCACCGCCGAGGCGCCGCAGTGGAACATGGCGTTCCTGATCTAGGCCGACGCGCGGCAAGACGCGTGCTACCACCCCTCCACTCGCTGCTCCAGGCACAAAATATCATCTGTGAACAATACCTTGGCGCAACGATCCGATTTGGACATATCCCCTGAATCGAACTGCCGGCGGCGCCATATTCGGCCCATGCGCGACACCACCTTCATGCCCCGAACCGTGAGCGGTCCCGGTGCGGCCGAGCCGTTCATCATCATCTACGATTTCATGCCGACCGGCTATCGGCTGGCCGATAACGGCCGCATGAGCAAGCCGACCGGCGCCGCCGCGACCGGCAGCTGGAAAGCCTATCGGGTACGCCAGGACGGCACGCTGGAGATCGCCCGCGGCCGCGGGATCCTCAGGCACCTGATCGAGGACACGCTGCGCGCGGCAACGAGCGCGACGCCCGACCAAAGCGGCGAGTGGTCAATCGAGCTCACATGTCATCCTCGGGGCCGTCCGCGGCCCCTGTAGCGCAGCGAGGGACCCAGACCGGCCTTGGATCCCTCGCTGCGCTCGTGATGACAGGGGGATATCGATCTCACGCTCGACGCGCTACACGAGCGGCACGTAGTCGTACTCGCCGACGCCTTGCATGATCAGGAAGGTCAGCGAGGTCTGGCCGGCGTTGGTCACCAGGTGTGGCCGGCCGGCTTCGGCGACGAAGCTCTCGCCCGGCTTCAACCGCACCTCCTGCTTCGGCTTCTGCAGGAACAGGCGCATCTCGCCCTCGAGCACGTAGAACGTGTCGCTGATGTTGCTGTGGCAGTGCCACGGCACCTTCTGCGTCGGCGACAGCTGCAGCTCGGCGATGCGAAAGCCCGGGCGCTGCAGATGATAGGCGCGGCGCTCGACCTCGTAGAGGTGGCTGGCGTCCTTCACCGGCTCAAGCTTGCGGGTGGCAGTCATGGCTGGGGATTTGGCGCGCGCAGCGGCTCCGCTGTCAACGCCCGCGCGAGGATCTTCCGGGATCAACCCATCACGAGCCTGGGCAGCCACAGGGCGACATTCGGCAGGATCATCAGCATTCCGATCAGGACCATCATCAGGCTGACGAAGGGCAGCGAGCCCCAGATCACATCGGCAATGGTGCCGCGTTGGCGCATGCTCTGCACGACGTAGAGATTGAGCCCGACGGGCGGCGTGATCAGGGCGGCCTCGATCAGGATCGTCAGCACGATCCCCCACCAGATCGGATCCCATCCGAGGTTCTGGACGATGGGGAAGATGAACGGCGTCGTCAGGATCATCATGGAGATCGTCTCCATGAAGCACCCGAGCACCAGATAGAAGACAAGGATCAGCAGCAGCGTGCCGTACTTGCCGAGGCCGAGGCTTTCGATGGCCTTGCCCATGCCGTCGGTCAGCCCGATCGCGGCGAGCACGAAATTGAGGAACTGCGCGGCCATGATGATCAGCATGATCAATGCCGTGGTGCGCATCGTGCCTTCGAGCACGGCGCGCAGCATCGACAGGCTCAGCCTGCGTTCCCAGGCGGCGAGCAGCAGGGCGGCGATCACGCCGAGCGAAGCGGCCTCCGTGGGCGTGGCCCAGCCGGCATAGATCGACCCGACGACGACGAGAAAGATCAGCAACGGCGCGGCGAGATCCTTGAGCGCGAGAATGCGCCGCCGCCACGTCGTCTCCAGCTTCAGCCCGCCCCGGCTGGGCACCAGGAGGCATCTGACCAGGACATAAAGCATGAACAGGCCGGCCAGGATGGCGCCCGGGATCAGGCCGGCGAGATAGAGGCGTGGAACCGAGGTGTTGGTCAGCAGGCCATAAAGGATGAAATTGATCGAGGGTGGAACGAGGATACCCAGCGTGCCGCCGGCCGCCAGAGACCCCAGGAACAGCCGCTCGTCATACTTGCGCTGCTCGATCTGCGGCAACGCGACGATACCGACGGTCGCGGCGGTCGCGATGCTGGAACCGGACGTCGCCGCAAACATGGCGCAGGTGCCGACATTGGCGTGCATCAGCCCGCCCGGCAGCCACGACAGCCACTGCGCCACCGCGTTGTAGACCCGCTCGGCGATGCCGGAGCGCAGCAGGATTTCCCCCAGCATGACGAAGAGCGGGATGGCGATCAGGATGTACTCGGAGTTCGAGTTCCACAGGATCTCGCCCATCGCCCGATACAGCGGCATCGACGAGAAGAACTCGTTGAGCGCCAGGCCGAGCACGCCCATCACTGCGGCGATCGGAACGCTGATGGCGAGCAGCACGACGAGGATGAGAAGCGCGGCAACGAGCATCGGATCTAGCGCCTGTCGTCTGTGGGGCGAGCCGTCAGATCCGCGCCGGGACGCCTGGCTGAAGCGATGCCGAGCTCGGCAAGCTCGCTCTCGATCTCCTCGTCCTGCGAGACCACGCCCGCGGTCCGGTTTGCGGTGACGTAGTCGCTGCGGCGCAGCGCGGCCAAAGTGCGCAGCGTGGCGACGATGATGGAGAAGAAGAACAGCCCCAGCCCGAACAGCCACGGGATCTGCGGCAGCGCCAGCGGCGTGCGCAGCGGAGTGTTGGCGCGATTACCCTCTACGAAGTTGGCCTCGACCAGGCGAAAGCCGCTATCCAGCAGGGTGTACGCGACGATACCCAGCGCGAGGAGCGCCACGATATCGAGCGCGGCGCGTACCCGCAGCGGCAGGCGGGCGTACAGCGCGTCGATCCGTACATGCCCGCGGGTCACCAGGACGTAGGCAAGCGACCACGTCGTGCCGACGGCGAACAGATAGGCGGCGATCTCGTCGGAGCCCGAGTAGACCACGGTCAGCAGCTTCCGCGAGATCACCTCGGCCGAAACCAGCACCGCGGCCGCCAGCAGCAGAATGCCGCCGATGCAGGCGCACAGGCGCGAGATCCTCGCGGTCGCGTTCCAGATGGTTTCCATGGGCCGCACGGGCCCCGGCATCGAGCAATGCCGGGGCGCCTTCTCCTGGCGCGCGCCGCGACGTCAGTTGGCCTTCGCCGTGAGGCCGTACTTCTTGCCGACCATGTCGTTCCACTTGGCGGCGCATTCCTTTCCGCAGCGGCCCGCCCAGGCGGGCAGCACCACGTCGAGCAGCGCCTTGTCGCGCGCCGCAAGATCGTCGGCGGAGGGCACGACGAGCTTGAGCTTGCCCGGCGCGCCGACAGTGCACTTACCGTTGCCGGTGGTGCAGGCGACGCCCTCGTTCGTCTCCGCCTCGACCAGCGCCCACGACTTGTCGGACAGTCGATCGATTTCCTTCTTCAGCAGGGCCTGGGTCGCCGGGCTGAGCGAATTCCAGGTCCGCAGGTTGACCGCCCAGACCGAGGCGGTGAAGCCGACCGGAAGGCGGAACAGCGTATCCGTCACCTCGTGCCACTTCGCCTTGTAGGCCGGCATCGTGCCGGTGATGCCGCAATCGACCACGCCCTTCTCGAGCGCCGGCACGACCTCGCCGAAGGGCAGGGTCACGGCCGATCCGCCCAGCGCCTTGACGAGATCGGCCTGCGAGGTGCCCTGCACGCGCACCTTCTTGCCCTTGAGGTCGGCGACGCTCTTGATGTCGCCCCGACAGTAGAAGTTCTGCTCCGGCCAGGTGAAGGTGCCGAGCACCAACGCGCCGTGCCGCTCGCGCATCACCGCCTGCATCTCGGGCATCCAGTCGTTGATGATGTCGCGGCTCATCTTGAACGTCCTGGCGACGCCGGCGATGTCCACCGCCTCCACGATCGCCGCGCCGTCCTCGACGTAGATCGGCAGCGCGGCGGCAAAGTCGAATACGCCGGTCTTCAGCAGACGCAGCACCTCGGTGCCCTTGAGGCTGAGCTCGGTGACGGATTTGAGGTTGGCGGTGAGCTTGCCGCCCGACGCGGCCGTCAGTTCCTCGTTCCAGAACGGCACTTCCAGCATCTTCCAGTTGGTCAGGAAGTTCCAGGTGCCGACGACATTGAACTTTCTCTGGTCGATCTGCTGCGCGTGCGCGCCCGTGACCACACACAGCGCTGCAGTCATGCCGATGGCGGCGAGTAGTCGGCGCATCATTGCCTCCCTGATCCTGTTTGGAGAAGCCCGTTCGGGCTCGCTTCTTGTCTTTGTTTGCCGAGTCGTCCCCGAAGCCGAGAATGCATCGAATGGCCGCCTCGTTGAGGCCAGATTGCTGGACCGGAAGGATTTGTGCAACCCCGCGGTGCCGGCGACCGGCCACGACGCGCTGGACGGCCCCGCCCGCCGCCGCTATGTCGCTGCCATCCTCGGACGGACGGGTGGCCGAGCGGTTTAAGGCACCGGTCTTGAAAACCGGCGTGGGTGCAAGCTCACCGTGGGTTCGAATCCCACCCCGTCCGCCACCCTACGCCTTCGGCTTCGGGTGGCTGGCCAGCCCACGCCGGAGGCGTAGGGTGATCTCCCGAAACGGCGAAGCCGCGCAGGGAGACCCTTGAGCCCATGTGGTATGTCTATTTCCTACAATTGAGCAACGGCGACATCTACGTTGGCTCGACCAACGACTTGAAGCGGAGATTATCCTCACACCAGGCCGGGCATGTCCTGTCGACCAAGGCGTACGTACCAGCATCCTTGAAATCCTACGTCGCAGTCGAGACAGAGGAACATGCGAGAGAGCTTGAAGGCTATTTCAAGTCCGGCTCGGGAAAAGCGGTCGCCCTCAAACGCCTGATTCGTAAGAGCAGGCCTCCTCAGTGACCCCAGAAGGTCATGGCGCAAACGTAGTGATCATCACTATCGGACATAACCTGCCATCTGAGGGTTGGCACCCCGTTTCCCGCCAGCCCGCCGGACTATTGATTGCGGACTACCAGCGCATCCTGAACCCCGTGGTGCCGCTCAGGATGTTGCTCCGGCCGAAGCTCTCCAGGCTCGTATTGACCTGCGCCTCGCCAAAGAACGAATACCTGTCGTCGGCCCAGCTGGCCGACCAGCCCAGACCGATGCCGCCGCGCCATGAGTCATTCCTGCTTCTGAAGGACGTTCCCGCCACGTCCACCTGAGAGCCGTCGGCGAAGTCGTGGTAGAGGTTGGCGATCGCGTAGAGATGCGCGCGGGCGGCACGGTCCTGCGCATCGCGCCATTCGCGGCGGTGGTCGACGGCCAGGCCGAGGCGGCCGACCAGGCTCCTGCTCCTGTCGAGCGACACGTCGGCAGCGAAGCTGTCGGTAAAGCGATCGAACTGCACCGAGGAGTATGTGAGCTGCGCCTGCGGCGTCAGCGTCAGCGCGTCATCGAGCGCGATGCGCTGGCCGGCTTCGATGCCCAGCGCGTAGCCCCTGCCGCCATTGTCGTTGACGAGGATTCGCCGGGCCGTGGCGGAGTGAAGATCGCTCTGATACCGCGTCACCTGCGCCTGGCCGTCGAGGTAGAAGCCGGACGCGTCGTACCAGGTCAGCGCCGCCGTCAGGCCGATGCCACTCGTGTCTATGCTGCCGGAGCCGAAGGCCGAGGTGACGCTGGTGGCTATCCGGCCATAGTGGACGGCGGCGCCGCCGATCAGGCGTCCGGCCTCGCTCTCGTAGAGAAGGGCGTCGAAGCCGGCCTGAAGCCTCCAGGTGGTCGCATCGTAGCGGCTGGCGCTGGTCGATATCTTCGGCTCGAAGTCGCCACGGGCGACATCGATGCGTGCCCAGACGCCGCTGAGGTGGGCGCCATTGCCGCCTCCATTGCCGTTGCTCGAGGACGCCCAGGACCTGTTGCCAATGCGCTGCTGCAGGGTTCGCAGTCCGTTGAACACCTGCAGGGAACCGGCATAGGCCTCGTAGAGCGGCACGCCGGGCTGGAAGAGCGGCGCGCTCGGTTGGCTCGCCGTCAGGGCGGAGCGCAGATACCAGTCGCCATCGCCGGGCGTGCTGACGCCGTCCTTGTACAGCCGATAGGCATAGGCGCCGGCGACCACCGCCGGCTCGCCCTCGAAGACGTAGTCGCCCACGAGAGCGAAGGTGCCGTTGGACACGCCGCCGACATCGACGACCTTGATGCCGTCCACGGTCAGTGCGCCAGGGCCGCCGAGATTGATCACCCTGATGTTGGTGGTCCCCGACGTATTGCCGGTAACGACGAGCCGATCGCTGGGCGAGGCGTCGCCGCCAAGCACGGCCTCGATCTCCAGCGTGCCGCCAGCGCCGACATAGTCGCCGTTGATGGTCAGCGTGCCGATGGAGTTGCCCGGCGCGATCGTGCCGGCGGCGAAATTGGTGGTCGGGCCAACCTGGCCGGTACCCTGGAGCCGGCCGCCCAGCACCTCCATCGTGCCGCCCAGCGTGCCGTTGACTTCCAGCGTGCCAGCGAGCACTTGCGACAGACCGGTGAGGCCCGAGAGATCGAGGTTGATGGTCGTCCTGCCGGTGCCGATCTGGCTGAGGCCGCCGGTCCCGGTGACGAGGCCACCGAAGACCAGCGCGTCGGCGCGGTTGAAGGCCAGGACGCCGTCGTTGACGACGTCGCCGACGATCATGCCCGACGTGCCGCCATCGCCCAGGCGCAGCGTGCCGCCGGAGATCGTCGTGCCGCCGCTGTAGGTGTTGTCGCCGCTCAAGGTCTGCGTGCCGGCGGCGAGCGTCAATCCGCCGCTTCCGGAGATGCCGCCCGCGAAGGTGTCGTTCGCGGCGGTGATGACGAGCGTCCTGGTGCCGACGCTCACGCTGCCGTTGCCGGCAAGGCTTCTGATGCTCGAGCTTGGATCCGTCACAGCCGAGATGTCGAAGGTCGCGTCCGCGATCACCCTGGTGGAGGTCGCGACCGCGCCCGAGCCCGACAGGGCGAGCGTGCCGGCGCTGATTTGCGTGGAGCCCGTATAGCTGTGGACGCCCGTCAGCACCCAGGTGCCGCCGCCGGTCTTGGTGAGGGAAGACGAGCCGCCGCTGTCGCCCAGGACGGGGCTCAACGTGTTGGCCGACGTATTGTCGCCGGTCAGCAGCAAGGTGCGTGCGCCCGCGCCGCTCAGCGCAATGGACGCAGCGCTCGTGAAGCTCAGCGCGCCTGAGCCGGACGCGGCAAGACCGCCGCCGTTCGTCGTCAGCGTGAGCTGGCGGTCGGTGCTGGCGCCGATCCCGGTGTATTGCAGCACGCCGCCATTCAGAACCAGATTGGACGCGGCATTGGAGGACAGGCCGATGCCGCTTTGCGCGCCGCCATTGGCAAGATTGGGCGTGCTGAGAACGCCGCCGGAGATCGTAGTTGGACCGTTATAGGCGTTGAGGCCGGACATGACCTGCGTGCCGGCGCCGACCTTGGTGAAGGATATCCCGCTGCCGATCACGCCCTCGTAGACTCCCGACCCGCCTGCCGCGCCGACGGTCAGGATCGTCTGCCCGCCAGTGACTCGATCGATGAAGGCGCTCGATGAGCCATTGAGAGCATCGATGGTCTGGTGACCGGTATTGGCAAATCGGAATCGAGCGTTGCCGAGCATGTTCAGCGTGGTGGTTCCCGGCAAGACGGAGACCGCGTTCACCTGCAGGAGGTTGCCCGGGTTGATCGTGACACTGCCGACAAAATCGTTGGCGCTGCTGTCGATGGTTATCCGCCGGCCGCCCGAGATGGTGATGTTGCCCGTACCAGTGATGGGCCCATTGAAGCTCGTTCGATCCGCGCTTCCGCCGACGAAGGTGACATCACCATTCAGGGTGATGGTCCCGCCGAAGATGGTGCCGTTGCTGCCCGGGTTGAAGACAGTCGTGCCGATCGAGACGGTGCCGGCGCCCGAGCTGTTGACGACAATGTTGTTCGGGATGTTTCCGATGAAGAAGTTGGGGAAGTTCGCCAGCAACGAAACACTCGACGCACCGGTATTGGCATCGCCGAGGATCACCGTTCCGCTGCCGAGAGCCTGGTTCCCGCCGAAGACCAGGGTGCCCTGTGAGACCGTGGTGCCTCCTGTGTAGGTGCTGACGACATTGCCGATGGTCAATGTTCCGCCGCCCGTCTTCACCAGAGCGGCCGAACCGGAGAGCGGCGAACTGATAGTGGCTGAAACGCCGGTGTTCGTGGTGATCGACGCCGTGGTCCCGCTGAGCGCCAGCGCGCCGCCGGTGATCGTGTAGCCGCTGGTGTTGAAGACGAGGCCACCCGCGGAGACCGTGCCGTTCACGGTCACGGTGCCGGCCGTGCCGCCAAACACGGCGGTGCCTCCACTCGCCCATGGCACGGCCATCGCGCCGTCGAACCAATTGACGGTCGTGTTGTCCCAGGCGCCGGTGCCTCCGGCACCGGTCGGGCCGAAACTCAGGGTCTGCGCTCCCGCCGATGCGAAGGCCGCAATCGACAGGAATGTTCCCGCAATGACCGGCAAGGAACGTTGGCTGAGCCGGAAACCCAGCACGGCAAGCCCTGCACGCAGGCGAATCGCCTGCGTGGACAACTTCGAGTATGTCAGGCAACAAGACAAGGCGACTGGGCTGTACCACACCGCCAGACTCTCGGGAAACACCTGCGCCGCTTGACTGCCGAGGACGCCGAAACCCGACTGCCCTGCTACCGCAGGAGCATGCAGGTCTGCTTCCGCTCCTGCATCGCGGGTGCAAAGGACGTACGGATCCGATTTGTGCGCTACTCCGCTGCGCGCGCGGACGGGCTCGTGGGCCGCGCGGCGGCGGCTAGCCGCCGGTCATACACCTCGCGCCACGCGCCCTGATCGTCGCTGACGAAATAGCCACTGCGCGCGCCGCGATAGACGCCGCCATCCTCGACGCCGGGCGGCAGGGTGCCCGCATTGCTGAGCGCGCGAACGGCCATCAGCAGGCGCCGCCGCGTGCGCGTGATCATCTGGTCGGACGGGCCGAGATGCTCGCGCGTGTGATCGACGATCGGCCCCATGCTCTCGGTGATCGCCTGGTCCTGCAGGTGGATGCCGTCGATGCCGCTGTAGATCGCGCTGCTGCGCTGCGCGCGGCGGTCCATTCCCCAGTCGTTGGCCTCGTTGTCGGCCATGCGCCAGCGCCCGAGCCAGTCGGTGGTGTTGGGCAGCAGCCGGTTGCCGCGACCGGTGCCGCCGATCGGCGTGCCGTCGCGGTAGGCCGGCTGGGGCAGCGACATCGCCGAGGTGGCGCGCTTCCACCAGATGAAGACGTACATCGTGTGATGGTCGTCGAGCGGCACCCAGGCGCGGCCATGGGCATGGCTATCGAACTCGCCGTTGGGCGCCTGCGTCCAGAAGGGAAACAGGAAGTTGGCGAAGCGCCAGTAGGTCCTGCCCTCTCCCGCCGATCGGTAGGCGCCGTACTGCGTGCCCCAGGGCACGTCGGCGACGCTGTACTGCGGCGCGCGGATGTTGACGGTGTGGAACAGCGGTTCGTCCTCGCTCAGCCTGGCGGGATCGACGTGGCCGCCATGCAGGTAGCCGAAATGCGCCGTGTCGATCTCGCCCTCGATCGCCTGCAGGTAGTTGCAGTCGCGCCGGACCATGCTGACGTTGATCTCGTCGTCGGGCGCGTCGAGGATCTGCAGGCCCGGCAGCGGCGGCGCCTCGGCGCGCGCGCCCATGTAGACCCAGACCAGCCCAGCCCGCTCGAGCGTGCGGTAGGCGGCGGCCCTGACCTTGTGCTTGAAATCCTGCTCCGGCGGCACGCTCGGCATGTCGATGCACTGCCCCGAGGCATCGAACTTCCAGCCGTGATAGAGGCAGCGCAGGCCGCCCTCCTCGTTGCGTCCGAGGAACAGCGAGGCGCAGCGATGCGGGCAGCGATGGTCCATGACGCCGACCCGGCCGGCGCTATCGCGAAAGGCGATCAGCTTCTCGCCCAGCAGCATCAGGCGCACAGGATCGCCGTCGCGCTCGAGCTCGGCGGATTTGAGCGCCGGAATCCAGTATTCGCGCATGAGCTGGCCCATGGGCGTGCCGGGACCGGTCCGGGTGAGTTCCGCGCCTTCGGCCGAGCTTGTCATGGGTGCCTCCGGGTGCCCCCGAAGGATACGCCACCCGTGCCAAATGCAAAGGGCATGTCGAAGGCGATGGCCGCGCCCTCGACATGCCCTCGTTCCTGGTCCGCGGCCCCCGGCGCTGCCGGAGGCCCTGACGTCTCAGACGCCGCCGCCGCCGAAGCTCAGCACGACGATGCTGATCGCCCCGCCGAAGAACAGGATGGTGAACAGGTTCGACAGCGCCCGCGCCGCGTCGATGACGCGGCTGACGGCAGGGGTCCGGTCGGCTTCGATGGTCGGGCGGCGGCGGAACATTAATTGCTCCTGTAGGCTCGAATATGCCGGCAGGCTAAGTCCGCAGCCGCACGCACGCCATGCCGGATTGATCCATTCTGATCACATCGGCGCGTTCTTGCGCGCGACAGGAATCATCACGCCGCCCCGTGCGGCACCAGAAGCTGGCGCACCGTCGCCACCGCCTGCAGCCGGTCGAAGCCCTCGTTCATCTCCTCGAGCGAGACGCGGCGGCTGACCATGCGGTCGACCGGCAGCCTGCCCTGCTGGTACAGGCCGATGAAGCGCGGGATGTCGCGCACCGGCACGCAGCTGCCCATGTAGCTGCCCTTGATGGTCTTCTCCTCGCTGACCAGGACGCTCTGCGCGAACGAGAACTTGGCGGCGTTGGGCGACAGCCCGGCGCTCACCGTCGTGCCGCCCCAGCGCGTCACCATGTACGCCGTCTCCATCGCCTTGATCGTGCCCGCGAAGTCGAAGGCGTAGTCGACGCCGCCTGAGGTCAGGTCGTGCACCTGCTGCACGTGGTCGGCCTCGCCGGCGTTGACCGTGTCGGTGGCGCCCAGCTGGCGCGCCAGGCCGAGCTTCTCGTCCGACAGGTCGATGGCGATGATACGTCCCGCACCCGCCAGCACCGCACCCAACAGGCCGCTGAGGCCGACGCCGCCCAGGCCGACCACCGCGACGGTGCTGCCCGGCCGGATCTGCGCGGTGTTGACCACGGCGCCCACGCCCGTGACCACGGCGCAGCCGAACAGCGCGGCGACGTCGAGCGGCAGCGAGCGGTCGATCACCACGACCGAGCCGCGATCGACCACGGCGTACTCGGCGAAGCACGAGACGCCCGAGGCATGGCCGATGAACTGGCCGCCGCGCTTCAGTCGCTGGGCGCCCGAGAGCAGCGCGCCGGCGGCGCGCGGCGCCACCGAGCGCTCGCAGATGTACGGCCGTCCCTCAAGGCAGCGCCGGCAGCGGCCGCAGCTGACGTTGAAGGTGAAGCAGATATGGTCGCCGACTTTCACATCGTGCACGCCGGCGCCGACCTCGACGATCTCGCCCGAACCCTCGTGGCCCGGCACCATCGGCACCGGCCGCGGCCGATCGCCGTTGATGATCGACAGGTCGGAGTGGCAGAGCCCGGCGCCCCCGACCTTGACCAGAACCTCGCCCTCGCCCGGCGGATCGAGCTCGATCTCCTCGATGCTGAGCGGCTTGCTCCTGGCGAAAGGCTGCGGCGCGGAACAGGTGGTCAGCACGGCGGCGCGCATCTTCATGGCGTTGTCTCCCGGTCGATCTCGTCGATCCCGAGCTTAGCGGCGAGAAGGCCGGTCGGGCAGCCTCATCTGCAACGCCTCGCCGCTTTGCCGACGAGGCGCATCCGTGGCATCCACTCGGCATGAGCCTGCGCCACGCACCCGCCACCCTGCGCAATCGCGAGCCGATCCTCGCGGTGCTGCGCCGCGTGCTGCCGCGAGTGGGCACCGTGCTGGAGATCGGCTCGGGCAGCGGCGAGCATGCCGCCTTCTTCGCCGCCGCGCTGGCGCCGCTGCGCTGGCAGCCGAGCGATGTCGGCGCCCGCGACTTCGCCAGCATCGCCGGATGGGCGCGCGAGCATGGCGCGACGACGGTCGAAGCGCCTCTCGTGCTCGATGCCGCATCCGATGCGTGGCCGGTGCGTCGCGCCGAGGCGATGTTCAGCGCCAATGTCATCCACATCGCGCCATGGACCGTGACCGAAGGCATGCTGCGCGGCGCCGGCCGGGTGCTGCCGGCCGATGCGCCGCTCGTGCTCTACGGTCCGTTCATGCGCGACGGCCGGCACACCGCGCGATCGAACGCGGCGTTCGATGCCGAGCTGCGGCGCCAGGATCTGTCATGGGGCATCCGCGACCTCGCCGAGGTGCGCGCCGGCGCGGCGACGCATGGGCTGGCGCTCGACGAGATCGTCGAGATGCCCGCCAACAATCTCACGGTGGTGTTCAGAAAAGGTTTGGGATCGCCCGCTGCCGCCTGAGACGGTGCGTCCTTCGCGGCGCCTCCGCGCCGCCGTTCTGCGCGGCCTGGTACGCCGCCTCGCTGAACTCGATCATGCCGCCGCTGATCTCCTTCCAGCCGCGCCGCTCGAAGGCGCGCAGCGCCTCGGACACGGCGCGCGAATCGCAGCCGCGCTGATGCATGCGCAGCTCGAATTCGTGCACCCGGATCTGGCGCGAGCCGACATCGGCGATCACGTCCAGTGCAATGGCGGCGGCGTGCGGCAGGCGGCGTGTGCGAGAGTTCGGCATGATCTGAACCGGTTAAACGCGCGCGCAGCGATTCAGTTACCGTGCGATGCCGCACCCGCTTCGCGCGCCGCCGCGACAGCTTTCTGTGCGATGGCGTACAGTCCGGTCGTTGACCGGCGTCTGAAGAGGCGTCATAGCTGATGCGTGAACACGTCCGCTCCGCACCTTGTCCCGCGGTCGGTTCGGCCTGCGGTACCCCGCGTCCTGGTCGTCGAGGACAACCACCTGGCGGCCGAAGGCATTTGCGACCTCGTGCGCGACCACGGATTCGAGGTCGCCGCCATGGTCGGCACCCTGGACAAAGCGCTGGCCGCGGCGCGCCACGGCGCGCTCGATGGGGCAGTGCTGGACATCAACCTGCACGGCGTTAACAGCTTCCCGGTCTGCTCGCTGCTGCAACAGCGCGGCATCCCCTTCCTCTTCGTCACCGGCTACCCCGATACCGCGCTGCCGCCGGAGCTGCGCGCCAGCGACCTCCTGGCCAAGCCGGTCGAGCCGTCGACGTTCCGCCTGGCGCTCGACACGATGATCGCCGGAACCTCGACACGCACCGGCAACCTTCTGCTCGACACTCTGCCGCTGGCCGACCGGCTGGAGCTGACGCCCCTGCTGAAGCCGGTGGCGCTGATCCCCGGCCGGCTGATCGATTCGCGCCAGCACCGCAGCGCCTCGGTCGTCTTCCCCACCGGAGGACTGGTTTCGCTGACCGGGGAGGCGCTGGGCCGTACGATCGAAATCGGCCTGACCGGCTTCGAAGGCGCCACCGGCCTGACGTCGCTGCTCGGCACGCCGCCGGCCTTCGATGCGCGGGTCGACGTCGAGGGCAGTGGCTATCGCCTCGATGCGCGGCTTCTCGAGCGACGCCTGCTGGCCAGCGACGCGTTCGGCCGGCACATGCTGGCGTACAGCCACGCGCTGCTCGCCCAAGTCACGCAATCGGCGATCGCCCACGGCCACGGCACGGTCGCGCAGCGCGTGGCGCGCCGTCTGCTGATGGCCCAGGACCGCCTGCGCGCGTCGCGGCTGGTGATGACCCACGAGTCGCTGGCATTGGCCCTGGGCGTGCGTCGCGCCAGCGTCACCATTGCCCTGCAGGTGCTCGAGGGCGAAGGATTCATCCGGGCCACGCGCAAATCGGTGCAGATCGTCGATCGCGACCGCCTGGTCCGCTCGGTCGAGGGAATCTACCAGCCGCTGCCGGCGGAGATCAGCGGTGCGTCTCCCCGAGCCGCGGAGTGACTGTCAGGAGCAGGGTACGGTCGCGGGCACGACGTCGCCATAGGTCAGGCTCGCTAGTCGCCTGAGATAGTCGCGCCCGCGGGCGGTGATGCGACAGCCGGCCGGCGTCTCGTCGATCAATCTGTAGAACGACAGCCAGTACCGGCTGACCTGGTCAATGTCCGCGCCGCCCGCTTCAATCGCGCGCAGCGCGGCATGGTCGCCGGTGCTGAGGCGTGGTGTGCCGGCCATGATGACGCCTCCTTCCTGAGGGCGAAAAGCCGGCCACGCCCGTCGGCGGGGCGTGGCCGGTCGCTCGACACGGAGCACGGGCACCGCTCGCCGCGCGTGCGGTCGCCAAGCCTCCGCTCCTGGGGGTACTGCGAAGAAGCCCGAGTCATGCTGGCACCCGCGCCGCGCCCGCGCCAGAGCGCCCGGCAGGTCAGTACCTTGCCGTACGAAGCCGCGGCAACGTGAGCCCGCTGCCGGCGTTGCCCCTGAGCAGCTGAGGACGAGACATGCGGCATCCCGCCGGCATACACGACATTGCGGTCATCGGTGGATCGGCCGGCAGCCTGGAGGTACTGCAGCGCATTGTGGCGAATCTGCCGGAAGACCTGCCGGCGGCGATCTTCGTCGTCGTGCACACCGGTGCCGTGAGCCACCTCGCCCGCATCCTGGACCGAGTGAGTGCCCTGCCTGTCATGGAGGCCGCCAACGGCGCGGTCTTTGAGCCCGGGCACATCTACGTCGCGACGCCTGACCGCCATTTGATGCTGCACGACGATCACATCCTGCTGCGCCGCGGCCCGCGCGAGAACCTGTCACGGCCGGCGATCGACCCGCTGTTCCGCTCGGCCGCCGCCACCTTCGGCAGCCACGTGATCGGTGTGGTGCTGTCCGGCGCCTTGTCCGACGGCACCGCCGGCCTGAAGGCGATCAAGCGTTGCGGCGGCCTGGCCGTGGTGCAGGATCCGGCCGACGCCATGGTGCCGCACATGCCGCAAAGCGCGATGCGCCACGTCGAGATTGATCACGTCGCCGATGCCGATGCCCTGGGCCCGCTGCTGGCGAGGCTGGTGCGGCAGCCCGCCGGGCCGACGCCGGAGATCCCGTTCGACATCAGGCTGGAAACCGCCATCGCGGCACAGGAGTTGGCCGACATGAAAGTCGACGACATGCTGGGTACGCCCTCGCGCTTCACCTGTCCCGAATGCCACGGCGCTTTGTGGGAGATCGAGGACAACGGCATGCTTCGATATCGCTGCCATGTCGGGCACGCCTACAACGCCGATACGGTGCTGAGCTCGCAGGGCGCCGAGGCCGACCGCCTTCTCGGCACGCTGCTTCGCTCGCACCAGGAGCGCGCCGCGCTGGCCCGGCGCATGTCCGCCCACGAGCGCGAGCAGGGCCGCGACGGGCTCGCCGATCACCTGGCCGAGCGTGCCCTGGACTACAGCCGCGATGTTCAGCTCATCATGGAACTGATGCGCGATGGCGGTGGGACCGCCGAAATGCTACCCAGTGCCCAGAGCGGGGGCACCACGCGCGATGAGCAGGAAGCCTAGGACCACGGAGGCCGCGGACCATCAGCCGGTGGTCAATCTCCCGGTCGTCGGCATCGGCGCCTCGGCCGGCGGCATCGGCGCCCTCGAGGCGCTGCTGCCGATCCTCAAGCCGGACAGCGGCATCGCCTACGTCATCGTCCAGCACCTCGATCCGTCGCACGCCAGCGTCCTGCCCGGCCTGCTCGATCGCACCGCGGACCTGCCGGTGGTCGAGGCAGGCGATGGCATGAGCATCGAGCCGGATCACATCTACATCATCCCGCCCAACAAGACGCTGACCATCGCCGACGACCGCCTGCATCTTGGACCGGTGACCGAGCAGCGCGGCTTGCGCACGCCGATCGATGCGTTCCTGCTGTCGCTGGCGGCCGCCAAGGGCGAGAACGCCGCCTGCGTCATCCTTTCGGGCACCGGCAGCGACGGCACCATCGGCCTGCGCGCGATCAAGGAGCATGGCGGCCTGACCCTCGCCCAGGACGGCGCTGAGTACGACGGCATGATGCGCAGCGCCGTGCGCACGGGCATGGTCGACTTCGTCCTGCCGATCGACGAGATCGCGGCCAAGCTCACCGACTACTTCCAGCACCTCACGCGCATCGATGGCCGCAAAGGCCCCGATGGCGTCCTGCAGGAGACCGTCGACCACCTTTCGCAGATCACCACTCTGCTGCGCCTGCGCACCGGGCACGACTTCACCGGCTACAAGGACAAGACAGTGGCGCGCCGCGTGCAGCGGCGCATGCAGGTACTGCAGATCGATCAGATCCCCGAGTTCATCGAGCGCCTGCGCAAGGAGCCGCAGGAGCTCGACGCGCTGTTGCAGGACCTGCTGATCGGTGTCACCAACTTCTTCCGCGACCCGGCTGCCTTCGAGGCTCTGGAGCGCGAGGTCATTGCGGCGCTGTTCCACGGCAAGGGGCCGGACGATTCCGTGCGCGTCTGGGTGCCCGGCTGCTCGACCGGCGAGGAGGCCTACTCCATCGCCATCCTGCTGCGCGAACACATGCCCAAGACGCAGGCCGCGCCCAGGCTGCAGATCTTCGCCAGCGACATCGACGAGCAGTCGCTGCAGATCGCGCGCGTCGGCCGCTACCCCTCGACGATCGCACGCGACGTCTCGCCAGCGCGGCTGGAACGGCATTTCGTGCGCGAGGACGGCAGCTACCGCATCGCCAGCGACCTGCGCGAAATCTGCCTGTTCTCGGCGCACAACCTGCTGCGTGACGCGCCGTTCTCCAAGCTCGACCTCGTCAGCTGCCGCAACCTGCTGATCTACCTGACGCCCGATCTGCAGAACCGGCTGATTCCCCTGTTCCACTACGCGCTCAACGATCCCGGCTTCCTGTTCCTCGGCACGTCGGAGAATGTCACGCGTCATTCGCGGATGTTCTCGACCGTCGACAAGACGCACCGCATCTTCCGCCGGCGCCCGCAGATCGACCGCCGGCTGCCCGAGTTCCCGCTGACCACGCCGGACATCGCGCGCCGGCGCCTCGCGCCCGGCGACCGCGTACAGGTCGCGCAGGAGCCGATCCAGACCCTGGCTGAGCGGCAGCTCCTGGAGCGCTTTGCGCCGGCCTACGTCGTGATCAACGCCGACGGTGACCTGCTGCACGGCTCGGCGCGCACCGGCAAGTACCTGGAGCTGGCGCCGGGCGCGCCGCGTATCGACATCTTCAGCATGGCGCGCCAGGGCCTGCGGCCGGACCTGCGCGCCGCGGTGCACAAGGCGGTCAGCACCGGCCAGACCGTGACCCAGCGCAATGTCGCGGTCGGCACCAATGGCGGTCGCCAGTCGCTCGACCTGATCATTCACCCGATCCGGCCCGGGCCTGCCCACGATCCGCTCTTCATGGTGATCTTCCAGGACGTCGGCGGCATCAAGACCGCGGCGGAGGAAGAGCTGTCGGTGGCGGGCGAAGACCTGGAAAGCGCCGGCCTGCGCCAGATCGAGCAGGAGCTTCGCGCCACCAAGGAGCGCCTGCAGACCACCACCGAGGAGCTGGAATCCTCCAACGAGGAGCTGAAGTCGGGCAACGAGGAGCTGTCCTCGATGAACGAGGAGCTGCAGTCCGCCAACGAGGAGCTCGAGACCTCCAAGGAGGAACTGCAGTCGATCAACGAGGAGCTGCAGACCGTCAACGCCGAGCTCAACGCACGCGTCGACGAGCTAAGCCGGGCGAACTCCGACGTCGCCAACCTGCTGGAGAGCACGCAGATAGCCACCATCTTTCTCGACCGCAACCTATCGGTGAAGAACTTCACCCCCGCGGCCAAGGATCTCTTCCGCCTGGTCGAGAGCGACACGGGCCGGCCGATCACGCATGTGCGCGCCCGCTTCGAGCTCGACTCGGTGCAGGAGGACGCCGAGCGCGTGATGCGCACACTGGCGACCATCGAGCGGCAGGTCCAGAGCACCCACAACGACACGCGCTACGTGATGCGGATGATGCCCTATCGAACCGTCGACAACGTCATCGGCGGCGTGGTGATCACCTTCATGGACGTCACCAGAATCACCGCCGCCGAGGCGCGCATCGGCGAGCTCACCACCGACCTTCGCAATCGGGTGCAGAGCCTTGAGACCCTGCTCAACCTGCTGCCGGTCGGCATCCTGATCATGGAGGACAACCGCAGCGAGCGCGTGCGCGTCAACCGCTACGGCGCCCACCTGCTGGGCCAGAATGGCGAGGACTTCGAGGCCGGCGGGCCGCGGCCGGTGACGACGGCGCTGCGTGTGTTCGAGGGCGACCGCGAGCTGAGGCCCGCCGAGCATCCGCTGCAGCGCGCGGCGCAATCGGGCCAGGCGGTGCCCGGCTTCGAGGGCCACCTGGTGCGCGCCGACGGCAGCCGGGTCGACGTCATGATGTCGGCGACTCCGCTGTTCGGCGAGGCCGGCCAGGTGCGCGGCGGAATCGCCGCGCTCGTCGACATCTCGGAGCGCAAGGCGGCGGAGGCGCATCAGCGAGTACTGCTCTACGAGCTGCAGCACCGGGTGAAGAACATCATCACCACGATCGGCGCGCTCGCCTCGCGCATGATGAAGAGCAGCGAGTCGCTGACCGATTTCTCGGAAGCCTTCCTCGGCCGGCTGCGCGCGATGGCGTCGACGCACGACCTGCTGTCGCGCACCAACTGGACCGGCGCCAGCCTGCGCGCGGTGATCGGCACGGCGCTGCAAGGCCATGTCGAGAAGGACAGCGCCGATGTCGCCTTGCACGGCACCGATCTGCGCCTGACGCCCGGCGCGGCCGCGACCTTGGGCATGGTGTTCTACGAACTGGCGACCAACGCGGCCAAGTACGGCAGCCTGTCGAAGAACGGCGGTCGCGTCGATGTCGCGTGGCGCCCGGTCGACGCGAATGGCAGCATGACGCTCAGCTGGACGGAAAGCGATGGGCCGCCTGTGAACGGCCCGCTGGTCGACGGCTTCGGCACGGTTTTCGTGAAGCGCAGTGTCGAATTCGAGCTTCAGGGCACGGCGAGCATGGAGCCTTCCAGCACCGGTGTGCGTTGGAGCATCGAGTTTCCCGCCAAGGGCAACATCCAGGGCAACTGACCTGCGGGGAGGGCGCAATGAGCCCGCCACCCGAACTGCGTGGACTGCGCATCCTGGTCGTCGAGGACAACTTCCTCGTCTCCGAGACGATCCGCGAGCTGTTCGAGGAATGCGGCTGCCAGGTTGTCGGCCCCGTCGGGCGCGTGGACCAGGCGATGCAACGCGCTGAAGAGGGTGCCCTCGATGGCGCCGTCCTCGATATCAATCTCGCCGGTGAGCTTTGCTTCCCGCTGGCCCGGCGGCTGCTCGACACAGGCGTGCCGATCATGTTCCTGACGGGCTACGGCGAGGCCGAGCTGATTCCGCCGGAGTTCCGTAATGCGCCGCGCCTCGCCAAGCCGTTCGACGGGCCAGAGGTCGTCCGGGCCGCCGCCCTGCACTTCGTGCCCGATGCGGATCAGGACGAGCCGCGATCGAGCAGCGGCGCCGGCGCCCCCAGCAGCAATTCGTAGAGCTCGACCCAGCGCTTCTCGTCGGGCGCCGTGAGGATGCCGGCGCTATCGGGCTGGGTCGGGTGATAGGGCTTGCCGTCGTGACGGTTGGCCAGCCCGCCTGCCTCGCGCAGCAGCAGGGTGCCGGCGGCATGATCCCAGGCGCGCGTGCGGCGATAGAGCGAGAAATGCGCCTGGCCGGCGAGGATCTCGAGATACTCGATGCCGGCGCAGGCCAGCGTCGAGAGCCCGCCGAACTGGCGCCTGGCGCCGCCGCGCATGCTGCGCTCGACCTCGCGCTTGATCTTGTAGCCGACGAAGCCATGCGCGTCGCGCAGGGGGCCGGTCGCCGGCAACTCCATGCGCACGCCATCGATCGTTGCCCCGCCGCCCAGCGTGGCGATCGCCATGCGCCCGCGCACCGGCTCGTAGATCCAGCCGGCGACGGTCTCGCCGCCGCGTACCAGGGCCACGATCATGGCGAAGCGCTCGATGCCCTTGGAGAAGTTCGACGTGCCGTCGAGCGGATCGACGATCCACGCGGCCTCGGCCTCGGCGATGTGCGAGATCAGCCCGGCCTCGGCGGCGACCGCCTCCTCGCCCACGACGGGCGCGCCGCGCAGGATCTTCGACAGCCCGCTGGCGAGACGCTGCTCGCTGGCAACGTCGGCCACGGTCACCAGGTCGCCCGGCGCCTTCTCGCGGATGTCGCCTTCCTGAAGACGACGAAAGCGCGACAGCAGTTCCGCCGTCGCGCTCTCCTTCATGAGTTCGGCGACGTTCTCGATATCGCCGTCGCGCAGCGTCATGTCATTCGGCGTCGGCGGCTCAGCCGACCACGCCCATGATGTCGCTTTCCTTGAGGATCACGTAGTCGACGCCGCCGAGCTTGACCTCGGTGCCCGACCACTTGCCGTACATCACCACGTCGCCGACCTTGACGTCGAGCGGCTGCAGGCGGCCGTCCTCGAGGCGCGCGCCCTTGCCGGCGGCGACCACCTTGCCCTGCTGCGGCTTCTCCTGGGCGGTGTCGGGAATGATGATGCCGCCCTTGGTCTTGGTCTCGGCATCGGTCGGCTGGATCAGGACACGATCGTGCAAGGGCTTGAGTTTCATCGGTTTTCCCCGGAGTGACTGAATGGCGTTCCGGGCGCGGTTTTAGGAACCGGCCCGTCTCTCGTCAACCCGTCTCACGTCCGGACGATCGGTTCGATCTTACCTTCCCCCGGAGGGGGAAAGGTGGCGCGCAGCGCCGGATGGGGGATGTCGAAGACGGACTCCTCAGTTCGTCTTCGACATCCCCCTTCCGCCCTTCGGGCACCTTCCCCCTCCGGGGGAAGGGTGATCGCGTATCCAACCGGGAGCGGCTTCAAGGTGTTTGGGCCGCGTCGCTCCAGCGACGCATCATGAGCGCCGCTGGAGCGGCGCGGCCCGAAGACAGTCGTCAAATCAGACGTCGCGGCCCAGGCGGTGTGCCAGGCGGGCGCGGGTCTCGGCGTCCATCGCCACGGTGAAGACGGCGCGGTCGTCGAGCTCGTGGCGCGCGCGCACGTCGCCGTGGCGGTAGAGCCAGGCGATGGTGGCGCCGTCGGCCAGCGGCAGCTCGACCTCTATCGGCGCGGCGGCGGCGGCCAGACGCTCCGCAATGGCCTCGAGCAGCGTATCGACGCCCTCGCCCGTCGCCGCCGAGATCGGGAACACCGACCGCCGGTCTCGGCCGGTCGAGGACACGGTCTCCAGGCGCAGGCGATCGGCCATCGGCAGCAGGTCGATCTTGTTGAGCGCCTCGATCATGTCGCCCTCGGCGATGCGTTCCTCGAGGCCAAGCTCGCGCAGCACCGACTCGACATCGTGGCGCTGGCGCTCGCTGTCCTCGTGCGCGACGTCGCGCACATGCACGATCAGGTCGGCCTCGATCACCTCCTCCAGCGTGGCGCGGAATGCGGCGACCAGGCTGGTCGGCAGGTCGGCGATGAAGCCCACCGTGTCGGACAGCACGGCGCGCTGCCCGTTGGGCAGGCGGATCGAGCGCATCGTCGGATCGAGCGTGGCGAACAGCAGGTCCTTGGCGAAGACGTCGGACCGGGCGATGCGGTTGAACAACGTCGACTTGCCGGCGTTGGTGTAGCCGACCAGCGCCACGGTCGGGATCGCGCCCTTCTTCCGGCCGGCGCGATGCAGGCCGCGCGTCTGCTTGACCTTCGCCAGGTCGCGCTTGATGTGCAGGATGCGTGCCTCGATCATGCGGCGATCGAGCTCGAGCTGCGACTCGCCGGGACCGCCGAGGAAGCCGAAGCCGCCGCGCTGGCGTTCGAGGTGGGTCCACGACCGCACCAGCCGGCTGCGCTGGTAGTCGAGCGAGGCCAGCTCGACCTGCAGGCGGCCTTCATGCGTGCGGGCGCGCGCGCCGAAGATCTCGAGGATCAGGCCGGTGCGGTCGATGACCTTGCAGTTCCACGCCTTCTCGAGGTTACGCTGCTGCACCGGGCTGAGCCGGGTGTCGACGATGGCGACCTTGATGTGCTGCTCGGCGATGGCGTCCTTGAGGCGCTCGACCGCGCCGCGGCCCAGCAGGGTCGCCGGCACCGGCTGGCGCAGCGCCAGCGTCTGCGCGATGCGCACGTCGAGGTCGATGGCGCGCGCCAGGCCGATCGCCTCGGCCAGCACGGCCTGGCTGCCGCGCGCCGCCGGCTGATCGCCGCCGCTCGCGCGTTCGTGCGCCAGCGGACAGATGACGGCGGCCAGTATCGGGCCGGCCGCGGTGTCCTGCGGTTCGGACACGCGTCGACGGCGCGGCTCTTCCTCGCCGTCGATCAGCGTCTGTTCGGGGATCTCGGCTGGATCAATGATCCGCGGTGGCGGCTGCGGGTGTTTTCTCATTCTCGAACAGCTGGACCGGAGTCACCGGCATGATGGTCGAGATCGCATGCTTGTAGACAAGCTGCGAATGACCGTCGCGACGCAGCAGGACCGAGAAATTGTCGAACCAGGTGACGATGCCCTGGAGCTTCACGCCGTTGACGAGGAAGATCGTGACCGGCGTCTTGGTCTTGCGGATGTGGTTCAGGAACACGTCCTGAACATTTTGTGCTTTTTCCGACACCTTCTTGGCCCCCTTTGGTGGCTGTTGCCGAGCACCGCCATGGTGTCCGGGATGACGCGACACGAGAGCACACGCAAACCGCGTGCCGCCTACTCGTGGGAGATATAGTCCCGGAAACCCCTTACATCAACGCCCGCAGTGCATGAACGTTGCGTGCATAAAGCCGGGGCGGGTACTCCAGAAGTTCCCCGGGACCGGGCTCCTGAGCACGAACCAGCACCGGCACGCAGCCTGTCGCATGGGCGCATTGCAGGTCCACGACGGTATCGCCGATGAACCAGATGGGATCACCCGGCTGCAATCCGGCGCCCGATAACGCGATGGTGACCGGATCGGGCGCCGGCTTGTCGCGCGCGGCATCCGTGGCGCCGACCACCCTGGCGAACAGGGCGTCCCAGCCGAGATGGCCGACCTCGGCGCGCAGCGCGGAACCTGTCTTGTTGCTGACGATGGCGAGATAGACGCCGCGTGCGACAAGCTCGCGCAGCAGCTCGTGGGCGCCGTCGAGCGGCCGCAATGCCGCCAGGTGGCAGGCGTTGAACGTGCCGAAGAAGATCTCGCGCGCTTCCTCCCAGCGCTCGCCGAACAGCTTCGGAAAGACGTCGCGCAGCGAGCCGTGGGCGCGAGAGCGTGTCTCATCCTCGGTCCAGCAGTCCATCTCGAAGGCTGTGAAGACCGAGTTGTAGCATCGCGTGATGGTCGGCCAGGTGTCGACCAGCGTGTTGTCCCAATCGAAAATCACCGCGCGCGGCGGCGGCGGCGGGGCTGCGTCGCTCACAGGAATGACGGTGCCTCCGACACGACGCGGAAATATTCCGCGCGCAGGCGGCGTGCCGTGTCGCCGGGACGGCCCCCGCCCACCGCCTTGCCGTCAATCCTGACGATCGGTGTGACGAAGGAGGTGGCGCTGGTCATGAACGCCTCGCGCGCCTGCTGCGCCTCGGCGACGGTGAAGGGGCGTTCGGTCAATTTGAGCTGCAGCGCGGCGGCGACCCTGGCCACGGTACCCCGGGTGATGCCGGCCAGGATGTCGTTGCCCAGCGGCCGCGTCACCAGCTCGCCGCCCGATGTGACGATCCAGGCGTTGCTCGACGTGCCTTCGGTGACTAAGCCGTTCTCGTCGACCTGCCAGGCCTCGAAGGCACCGTTCTCGCGCGCCTGCTGCTTGCCCAGCGCGCCGCCCAGCAGGCCGGTGGTCTTGATGTCGACGCGCTTCCAGCGCAGGTCGGGCGTGGTGATGACGGCGACGCCGGGGCCGGTATCGGGCGACGGTGCCGGCGTATGCCGGGATGTGACGACCAGCGCCGGCCTGGTGTCCTTGGGAAAGCCGTAGTCGCGCCGCGCCACGCCGCGCGAGACCTGGAAGTAGACCAGGCCATGGCGCACGAGATTGCGCCGCGCCACCTCGCGCAACACGAACTTCAGCGCCTTGCGATCGATCGGCCAGGCGATGCGCAGCTCGTTGAGCGAACGACCGAGACGATCGAGATGCGGGTCCTCGTCGAGGAAGCGGCCATCGGCGATGCCGATCACCTCGTAGACCGCGTCGGCGAACTGATAGCCGCGGTCCTCGATATGCACCTGCGCGTCGCGGTGCGGCACGTAGCGTCCATTGACGTAAGCGATACGCGACATGAACTCCCCTCTCATTCCTTCTCCCCGCGAAGGCGGGGAGAAGGTGCCGAGCGCCAGCGAGGCGGATGAGGGGCTTCCTCGCGCAACGACCTCGATCGCCGTTGTCGAGACGGCGAGAAGCCCCTCATCCGCCCTTCGGGCACCTTCTCCCCGCCTTCGCGAGGAGAAGGAAAACGCTAGCCGCCGCGCTCGTCGCCGTGCACGCCCAGCGACTTGAGCTTGCGATGCAGCGCCGAGCGCTCCATGCCGACGAAGGCGGCGGTGCGCGAAATGTTGCCGCCGAAGCGCGTCACCTGGGCCATCAGGTACTCGCGCTCGAAGACCTCGCGCGCCTCGCGCAGCGGCAGCTGCATGATCTCGCCGCCCTTCTCCCAGCGCAGCACGGAGGGCGAGATGTCGCCGAAATCGGCCGGCAGCATGTCGGCGCGCAGCGGCGCTGTGCCGTCGGAAGGCGCCACGATCAGCAGATGCTCGACGACGTTGCGCAGCTGGCGCACGTTGCCGGGCCAGTCGTAGCTCTGCAGGGCGGCGATGGCGTCCTCGCCCACCGGTCGCGCCGGCAGTCCGGCGGCGGCCGCGACGCGCTGCACGAGGTGGTTGGCGAGCTCCGGAATGTCGTCGCGCCGCTCGGCCAGCGACGGCACGCGCATCGGCACGACGTTGAGGCGGTAGAACAGGTCCTCGCGGAAGCGGCCGGCGGCGATGTCGGGCTGCAGGTCGTGCGTCGTCGAGGCGATCACGCGCACGTCGACCTCGACGCGCGACTTGCCGCCGTCGCGGAAGAACGCCTGCTCCTGCAGGACGCGGATCACCTTTCCCTGGGTCGAGGCCGGCAATTCGCCGACCTCATCGAGCAGCAGGGTGCCGCCATGCGCCTGCTCGAAGGCGCCGAACACGGCCACGCCGTCGCCACCGTTCTCGCCGTCGCCGTTCTCGCTGCCGAACAGCTCCATCTCGAGCCGCTCGGTCGAGAAGGCCGCGCAGTTGACGGTG
This sequence comes from Alphaproteobacteria bacterium, assembly GCA_019635875.1. Lineage (NCBI taxonomy): Bacteria > Pseudomonadati > Pseudomonadota > Alphaproteobacteria > Alphaproteobacteria bacterium. The sequence continues at coordinate 373,576 of JAHBYP010000004.1, read as the reverse complement.
ACGAACGGCCCGCCCGCGCGCTTGGATGCCCGGTGCATCAGGCGTGCGACCAGTTCCTTGCCCGAGCCCGGCGGACCGCTCAGCAGCACGCGGCTGCCGGTGGACGCCACGCGCTCGATCGCCGCGCGCAGCTGGCCCATCGCCGCCGAGTTGCCGATCAGGGTCTCCTCGCCGCCGGCGCGCTTGAGCAGGGCGGCGTTCTCGGCACGCAGGGTTGCGGTCTCGATGGCGCGCTGCACGACCAGCAGAAGACGGTCGGACTTGAACGGCTTTTCGATGAAGTCGTAGGCCGCCGACTTGATGGCGGCGACGGCGGTGTCGATCGTGCCATGGCCGCTGATCATGACGACGGGCACGCTGGGATCGTCGCGCTTGATGATCTTCAGCACTTCGAGCCCGTCGTGCTCGCTGCCCTGAAGCCAGACGTCGAGGATCACCAGCGCCGGCCGGCGCAGGCGGAACGCCTCGACCGCCTCGCGGCTGTCATGCGCACGGCGCGTGGCGTAGCCCTCGTCCTCCAGGATGCCCGATATCAGCGTGCAGATGTCGCGTTCGTCGTCGACGATGAGGATTTCATGGGCCATGGCGGCGGGGATCGGGGGCTCGAGCTACAGGCTATCAGGCGGACGCGGCGGTGGCGGCCGGGCGAGCCTGTTCAGCGGCGCGATGGAATAGCAAAGAGATCCGTGCTCCGCCACCCTCGCAATCGTCGAGCAGCAGTGCGCCGCCGTGGTCCTCCATGATCTTCTTGACGATCGCCAGCCCCAGGCCGGTGCCCTTGCTTCGCGTGGTGACATAGGGTTCCGTCAACCGCTCGCGGCCCTCGCGCGGCAGGCCCTTGCCGTTGTCCTCGATCACCACGCGCAACTCGCCGCCGCGATCGAGCAGCCGCAGCTGGATCCGGCCCGGCGGAAGCTTGCCGCCGTCTGACGGCGGATCGCGTCCCTCGATCGCCTCTCCGGCGTTCTTCAGCAGGTTGGTCAGCGCCTGGCCGATCTGACGTCGGTCGCAGACCACGATCGGCGGCGCCTCGGGCAGCTCGGCGATGAACTCGATCTGCGGCTGGGCGGTGCGCTGCAGGAACAGCGCCTGCTGGCAGAGTTCCTTGAGGTCCTCCCTGGCGAGCGTCGGCCTGGGCATGCGGGCGAAGGACGAGAACTCGTCGACCATGCGGCCGATGTCGCCGACTTGGCGCACGATGGTGTCGGTGCAGATGGTGAAGGTGTCGGGATCGTCGGTGATCTGGCGCAGGTACTTGCGCTTGAGCCGCTCGGCGGAGAGCTGGATCGGGGTAAGCGGGTTCTTGATCTCGTGCGCGATGCGCCGCGCCACATCGGCCCAGGCGGCCATCCGCTGGGCCGCCATGAGGTCACTCACGTCGTCGAAGGTCACGACATTGCCGCGCAGCCCGTCCTCGCCCCGCTCGGTCGAGATGCGCACCAGCAGGGTGCGCGACACACCGTCGCGGCGGATGTCGATCTGCCGCTGATAGGCGCGCTCGGGCCGGGCACGTGCCTGCTCCAGCGCGTCGTCGAGCTCGGGAAGGACGTCGAGCAGCCGGCGGCCCTCGATCTGGTCGGACGGCAGGCCCAGCAGGTCGGCGGAGGAACGATTGGCGCGCAGCACTTCGCCGGCGGTGCCGATGCTCAGCACGCCGGCGGAGACGCCCGAGAGGATCGCCTCGGTGAGCTGGCGTCGCTCGTCGAGCTGGCGGTTGGCGTCGACCAGATCGCGGCGCTGCTCGTCGAGCTGGCGCGTCATGCGGTTGAAGGCGCGCACCAGCCTTCTCAGCTCGTCGTCGGCGCCCTCCTCCGGCACGCGCGCCGAGAGGTCGCCCTTGCGCACCTGGTCGGCCGCCGTCATCAGATTGCCGATCGGCTGCGCCAGGCGCGAGGCAAAGTTCAGAGCCAGCCACACCGCCGACAGCAGCATCAGCGCTGCAATCACGGCGTAGACCGCGAACACCCTGAGCTGGTTGTCGATCGAGTTGCTCTCGAGCTGGGTCAGGAAGGCATCGGCGCGTGCGATCTGGTCGACGTGGAACCACAGGCCGGGATCGACATTGTGGCCGGTCACCAGGAACAGGTTGCCGCCGGTGAAGAGGTGCAGCACGACGTAGACGCCGGTCTGCCGCAACTCGACCAGCGGTCCCGCCTCGGCCGCGGCCCTGGCCAGCGACGAGGATGGCGGCACGTAGGACGGCGCGGGCCGGCCGGCGATCAGGCCGATCGAGGCGATGGTCTGGCCCGAGGAATCGACGATCACCGCGTCCAACAGCGTCGGCGAGCCCGGTGCCAGCCGCGCCAGCGTCGCCGGCGCGCGTTCGCTGTCGCCCACGGTATCGGGGCCGAGCAGCTGCAGCGCGCTCGACAGGCGCTCGACATCGGTCAGCACGGCGGCGCGCTGCGGCTCCAGCGCCGAGTTGCCGAGCAGGCGGGCGCTGTCCATGCCGCGCGCGATGCGCTCGTTGACGAACTCCTGCAGGCCGATCGAGAGCCAGTAGCCCGAGACCATGGCGACGACGAAGGTCGGCACCACGGCGAACAGGCCGAACAGCAGCACCATGCGCACATGCAGGCGCGCGCCGGCGGCGCCGCGGCGCTGCTCCAGCAGGGCGCGTACCACGCGCGCGCCGACCACCGCGGCCAGCCCGATGGCGATGACGACGTCCGCCGCCAGCAGGCCGCCGACGAACCAGCGATTGGCGAAGGTCATCGGCAGCAGGCCGCCGAAGGCGGCGTAGGTCAGCGCGCCGGCGATCATCGCCAGCACGACCAGCGCCAGGGCCGCGGCGCGGCCGGTGAACAGCTGCCCGAAGCGCGCCAGCCAGACGATCAGGGGACGCTCCGGAACGGAGGCCGATGGAACGCTCATCGCACCGCAAGTCTTGGGCGGCGCACGGCGCGCCGGCCGGGGACTCTCAATCTACCGCAGCCCCGCCCCCGCTGGCTATCTCGCGGTCCTCGCCATCTCCCGGAGGGGGACGGGCTGTTGCGCGCTTCCCTTCTCCCTGCGAAGGCGGGGGAGAAGGGAAGACGGGGGAAGATCGCTACCGCGGGCTGCGCACCACCTGGACGTCGAGCTCGCGGATCTTCTTGCGCAGGGTGTTGCGGTTCAGCCCCAGCAATTGCGCCGCCTTGACCTGGTTGCCGCGGGTCGCGCCCAGGGTCAGGGCGAGCAGCGGCCGCTCCATGTCGGCGAGGATGCGGTCGTACAGGCCGTTGGGCGGCAGGCTTTCCTTGTGGGCGGCGAAGTAGTCGCGCAGGTGGCGCTCGACCGCCTCGCTCAGGGTCTCGACGCTCGACGACACGGTCGGGACCGCGCCGTTGGCCGCCTGGGCCGCCGCCTGTGCGGGCACGCTGACCTGCTCGGCGAGCTCGGCCTCGATGATGTCGACGGTGATGATCTCCTGCGAGTAGAGCGCCGCCAGGCGACGCACCAGGTTCTCCAGCTCGCGCACGTTGCCGGGCCAGCGATAGGCCTTCATCAGCGCCAGCGCCTCGGGCGCCAGCACCTTTTCCGGCAGGCCGTCGGCGGCGGCCTTGCGCAGGTAGTGATGCGCCAGCTCGGCGATGTCCTCGGGCTTGTCGCGCAGGGGTGGCAGGCGGATCGGCACGACGTTGAGCCGGTAGAATAGATCCTCGCGGAACAGGCCCTGCTGGATCAGGCGGCGCAGGTCCTGATGCGTCGCCGCGACGATTCGGGCGTTGGCGCGGATCGGCTGGCGGCCGCCGACCGTGGTGTACTCGCCCTCCTGCAGCACGCGCAGCAGACGGGTCTGCGCCTCGATCGGCATGTCGCCGATCTCGTCGAGGAACAGCGTGCCGCCGGCGGCCTGCTCGAACTTGCCGGCCATGCGCTGGGTGGCGCCGGTGAAGGCGCCGCGCTCGTGGCCGAACAGCTCGCTCTCGATCAGCTCGCGCGGGATCGCCGCCATGTTGATGGCGACGAACGGGCCGCTGCGCCGCTTGCCGTAGTCGTGCAGCGCGCGCGCCACCAGCTCCTTGCCGGTGCCGGACTCACCGGAGATCATCACTGACAGGTCGGTCGACATCAGCCGCGCCAGCGTGCGGTAGATCTCCTGCATCGCCGGCGAGCGGCCGATCAGCGGCAGGCGTTCTCCGTTGGCGTTCTCCGGCAGCTCCGGCTCGCTGCTGCGCACCGGCTGCGTCGCCAGCGCGCGGCCGACGACGGCGACCAGCTCCTTCAGGTCGAACGGCTTGGGCAGGTACTCGAAGGCGCCGCGCTCGGCGGCGCGCACGGCGGTGAGCAGCGTGGTCTGCGCGCTCATGACGATGATGCGCAGGTCGGGCCGCAGCTTGCGGATGCGTGGAATCAGGTCGAGCCCGTTGTCGTCGGGCATCACCACGTCGGTGATCACCAGATCGCCGATGCCGTCCTGGATCCAGCTCCACAGATTGGCGGCATTGCCGGTGCAGCGCACGTCGTAGCCCTGGCGGCCGAGCGCCTGGCTGAGCACCGTGCGGATCGCCCGATCATCGTCGGCGACCAGGATGACGGCGTTGGCGGGGGACATGGGGGGCTCCGTTGCGTACTAGCCACCGAAGCGGGTCGGTTCCTCCACCGTCACCGGCTGCATGGGCAGCATGACGTTGAAGGCCGTACGCCTCGGCTCGCTGTCGAACTCGACGACCCCTCCGTGGTCATTGACGATCTTTGCCACCAGGGCGAGTCCGAGCCCGGTGCCGTTGACCTTGCTGGTGACGAACGCGTCGAACACCTGGTCGCGGATCGCCTCGGCGATGCCCGGACCGTTGTCCTGCACCGAGACGACCAGCGGCAGATGCACCTTGGTCCGCACGCCCGGAACGGCAAGCCGCACGCCCTGCCGATAGGCGGTCGAGAGAATCACCTCGCCGCCCTCTTCCGGAACCGCCTCGCAGGCGTTCTTCACCAGATTGAGAAACACCTGGATGAGCTGGTCGCGATTGCCCCAGACCGAGGGCAGCGACGGATCGTAGTTCTCGACGAACCTCACGCGCCGGCCGAAGCCGTTCTCGGCGACCTTGCGCACGTGGCCCAGCACCTGGTGGATGTTGACCGGGCCGCGCTCGACCGGACGGCCGTCGGCGAAGGCCTCCATGCGGTCGACCAGGGCGACGATGCGATCGGTCTCCTCGCAGATCAGCTGCGTCAGCTCGCGCTCGTCCTCGCCCAGCGACTGCTCGATCAGCTGGGCCGCGCCGCGGATGCCCGACAGCGGGTTCTTGACCTCGTGCGCCAGCATCGAGCCCATGGCGCTGACCGAGCGCGCCGCGCCCCGGTGCAGCATCTGGTTGTCGATCTTGCGGGCGATCGACTGCTCGAGCAGCGAGATCACGATGCGGTCGTCGCCGTCGTGCACCGGCGCCATCAGGATGGCGACGAAGCGCGCGCCGATGCGCGGCGAGCTCAAGGTCACACCGCTCTCGCTCACCGCCGCCGCGCTCAGCCGCACCTGGGTCATCAGCGAGAAGGCCGGCGAGTCCCGGGGCAGGAAGTCCTCGAGCGGGTGGCCGATCAGCAGCGCGGCGCCGGTGCCGAAGAACTGCTCGGCCGCCGGGTTGGCATAGAGGATGGTATCGCCGCCATCGACCACGATGGTCGCCTCGACCAGCGCCGCGAGGATCGCCTCGGCCGGCGGGATCGGGCCGCTGCGTTCGGATCGCGCGAGGGCGGCGGCGCGCTGGGCCATGTCAGGCGGCCTCGCGCTCGGGGATGAAGCTGCGCGTGTGGCCGCGATCGATCGCGGCGGCGTAGAAGGCGGCCACCAGGCGGCGCACCTCGGCCGCGTCGGCGACGCGATTGACCGTCGAGCGGAACTCGGCCGAGCCCGGCAGGCCCTTGGAGTACCAGCCGATATGCTTGCGCGCCATGCGCACGCCGGCATGCTCGCCGTAGTGCGCCAGCGTCTCCTCGTAGTGGCGCGACAGCAACTCATACTGAATTGCCAGCGGCGGGTCGGCCGGGCGCTCGCCGGTCCTCAGGAAATGTGCGACCTGTCGCAAGAACCAGGGCCGCCCGTAGGCGCCGCGGCCGATCATCACGCCGTCGGCGCCCGATTGCGCCAGCGCCGTCGTCACGTCGTCGAACGAGACGATGTCGCCGTTGACGATCACCGGCAGGCGCGTGGCCTCCTTGACCGAGCGGATGAAGGTCCAGTCGGCCTGCCCCTCGTAGAACTGGCAGCGCGTGCGGCCGTGCACCGTGATCATCCGGATGCCGCTCTGCTCGGCGATGCGCGCGAGGCTGGGCGCGTTCTGCGAGCGCTCGTCCCAGCCCTTGCGCATCTTGAGCGTCACCGGAAGCTTCACCGCCCGGACGGTGGCCTCGAGGATCCTTGCGGCATGCACCTCGTCGCGCATCAGCGAGGAGCCGGCATGGCCGTTGACGACCTTCTTCACCGGGCAGCCGAAATTGATGTCGATGATCTGCGCGCCGCGGTCCTCGTTGAGCTTCGCCGCCTCGGCCATCACCTCGGGCTCGCAGCCGGCGAGCTGCACCGCCATCGGCTCCTCGCCCTCGCCGCGCGCGGCCATCAGCAGGGTCTTGCGGTTCTCGCGGATCATCGCCTGGCTGGCGATCATCTCCGACACCACCAGTCCCGCCCCCTCGCTCTTGACCAGCCGGCGGAACGGCAGGTCGGTGACGCCCGACATCGGCGCCAGGATCACGGGCGCCTCCAGGGTCACGCCGCCGATGGCGATCGGCGCCGGGCTGATGGATGGAGTAGTCCCTACGCTGCTCATTTTCTATGCAGTTTCTGAAGTGCGTAAATCTTGACCACCTTGGTACCGCGTCGCCCCGGCACTTTCAACCCTGTATGATCGCGCCATGCCCCCATCGTCCGCCCCGCGTACCGCCGCGCTGATCGTGGCCGCCGGCCGCGGCCATCGGCTTGGAGCCGCCCTTCCGAAGCAATATCTGGGCCTAGCGGGCGTTGCGGTCCTGCGACATGCGCTCGAGCGCTTCGTCCGCCATCCCGGGATCGGCCTGGTGCAGGTGGTGATCGCCGATGCCGACCTGCCGCTCTATGACGCAGCCACCGCCGGGCTCGAGCTGCCGCCGCCGGTCACCGGCGGGTCCACCCGCCAGCGCTCGGTGCTGAACGGGCTGGAGGGGCTGGCCGGCCGGGGCGTCGAGCTGGTGGCGATCCACGACGCCGCCCGGCCGCTGGTCGATGCCGGCACCATCACCCGCACCCTGGAGGCTGCGGCACGCGATGGCGTCGATGGCGCCCTCGCCGCGGTCCCGCTGGCCGACACGCTCAAGCGCGCCGACGGCGAGACGATGGTCGCGGCCACCATTTCGCGCCAGCTGCTGTGGCGCGCGCAGACCCCCCAGGTCTTCCGCTTCGAGCGCATCCTCGCCGCCCACCGCGCCGTCGCCGCGCTTGGCAACGACGAGGCCACGGCGTTGACCGACGATTCGGCCGTGGCCGAGCAGGCCGGTTGCCGGATCGCCCTGGTCGAGAGCCCGGAACGCAACTTCAAGATCACCACCGACGCCGACCTCGCGCGCGCCGAACGGGAGCTTGCCCTGGCCATGGAGACCCGCACCGGCACCGGCTTCGACGTGCACGCCTTCGGTCCGGGCGACGCGGTGAGCTTGTGCGGCGTGTCCGTGCCGCACACCCAGGGGCTCGTCGGCCACTCCGACGCCGATGTCGCGCTGCATGCGCTGACCGACGCGCTCTTGGGCACGATCGCCGCCGGCGACATCGGTGCGCACTTCCCACCCGCCGATCCGCAATGGCGCGGCGCGTCATCCGACCGCTTCCTGCGCCATGCCGCCGACCTCGTGACCAAGCGCGGCGGACGGATCGTCAACCTCGACGTCACCATCATCTGCGAACGCCCCAAGGTCGGGCCGCATCGCGAACGCATGCGCGCGCGCGTCGCGGAGATCCTCGACATCGCCGTCGATCGCGTCGCGGTGAAGGCGACGACGACCGAGAAGCTCGGCTTCACCGGCCGCGGCGAAGGTATCGCCGCACAGGCCATCGCCACCGTCGCCGTGCCGGCCCAGGAGCAATGATGACCGACGCTCTCTTCCCCGGGACCTGGCGCGCGCTGGCCACCGACCTGCTCGAGCTCTACCGCCGCGCCGGGCTGAAGCTGGCGACAGCAGAGTCGTGCACCGGCGGCCTCGTCGCCGCGACCCTGACCGCGATCCCCGGCTCGTCCGATGTCGTCGAGCGCGGCTTCGCCACCTATTCCAACGAAGCCAAGGAGAAGATGCTCGGCGTGCCGCGCGCGACCCTGCTGTCCTACGGCGCGGTGAGCGAGCCCGTCGCACGCGCCATGGCCGAGGGCGCGCTGGTAGAATCGCTGGCCGATGTCGCGGTGTCGATCACCGGCGTCGCCGGGCCGAGCGGCGGCAGCACCGAGAAGCCGGTGGGACTGGTGCATTTCGGCTGTGCCCGGCGCGGCCGGCCGACGGTGACGGCCCGACACGTGTTTCCCGGTGATCGCGACGAGATCCGGGCGCGCGCCGTCGAGACGGCGCTGGCGATGCTGGGCGACGCGGTGCGCTGATCGCAACTCTCTCTGTCATTCCGAGCGGAGCGAGGAATCCAGGGCGGTCACTGGATTCCTCGCTGCGCTCGGAATGACAGTGTGGCGTTACGCCGGTCGTGCCCCGGGAATTGCGCCGTAGAGCTTGGCGGCGCGGGTTTCGAAGGCGGCGACCATGCGGCGCACGGCCTCGTGGAACAACAGCTCGATGGTCGCCTGCAGGAGGCGCGACTTGAACTCGAAGTCGACGAAGAACTCGACGTCGCAGCCGCCGGCATGCGGGTGAAAGATCCAGTAGCTCTCCAGCCGCTTGAACGGGCCGTCGGCGTAGATCGTGTCGATGCGCGGGCCGTCGGGATTGCCCGGCATCAGCGAGACCGTCGAGGTAAAGCGCTCGCGGAACAGGCGGAAGCCGATGATCAGGTCGGCGATGATCCGCGCGCCGTCGCGGCGGCGAATGCGCGCGCCGATGCACCACGGCAGGAATTGCGGATAGGCCTCGATGTCGGCCACGAGGTCGAAGAGCTGGCGCGGCGTGTAGGGCAGCACCCGCCGTTCGCGATGCACCGGCATGATCGCCTCAGCCGGATGCCAGCCTGGCCTCGCGCGCGGCGCGCAGGCGCTGGAAGTCGTCGCCGGCGTGGTAGCTCGAGCGCGTCAGCGGCGAGGCCGAGACCATCAGGAAGCCCCTGCCCCGCGCCGCGCTGGCGAGTTGGGCGAACTCCTCGGGAGTCCAGAAATGCTCGACCGCGGCGTGCTTGGGGGTGGGCTGCAGGTACTGGCCGATGGTGAGGAAGTCGACGTCGGCGGCGCGCAAATCGTCCATCACCTGCAGGATCTCGCCCTTGGTCTCGCCGAGGCCGACCATCAGGCCCGACTTGGTGAAGCGTGCCGGGTCGGTCTCCTTGACCTTGGCCAGCAGCTGCAGCGAGGCGAAGTAGCGCGCGCCCGGGCGGATCGTCGGGTAGAGCCGCGGTACGGTCTCGAGGTTGTGGTTGAACACGTCGGGCCTGGCCGCGACCACGGCCTCGATCGCGCCGCGCTTGCGCAGGAAGTCCGGCGTCAGGATCTCGATCGTCGTATCGGGCGAGGCGCGGCGAATCGCCTCGATCACCTGGACGAAATGCGCCGCCCCGCCGTCGGGCAGGTCGTCGCGATCGACCGAGGTGATGACGACGTGGCTCAGGCCGAGCTTGCCGACGGCCTCGGCGACGTTGACCGGCTCGTGCGGATTGAGCGCGCCGGGCATGCCAGTGCGCACGTTGCAGAAGGCGCAGGCCCGCGTGCAGGTGTCGCCCATGATCATGAAGGTGGCGTGCTTGTGCTTCCAGCACTCACCGATATTCGGGCAGGCGGCTTCCTCGCACACCGTGCTCAGCCCGTATTCGCGCATCAGGCGGCGCGTCTCGGCGAATTGCGGCGAGTTCGGCGCCTTGACCCGGATCCAGGCCGGCTTGCGCGCGACGGGATTGTCCGGCCGGTGCGCCTTCTCCGGATGTCGCTCGGCACGCGCGACGGCGGGCTTGTCGAGAGTGGGTTCCATGCAGCTACAGGTGATGCGTTCGGTGGGCGACGTCAAGTTGGCCATGGGACCCCCGGCATCCCAGGGACGGAGGGGAGGTGGTCACATCTCGTGCAGGTGGTTGCGCAGCACGCGCAGCAGGCAGATCTCGACCATCTCCGGCGTGACGTCCTCCAGCGGCACTTCCTCGACGGTGCCCTTGGCGTCGGCCTGCGACTTGTCGACATCGGTGAAGTAGACCGCGAAGCCGTGCGGGAAGACCGCCTTGAACGACACGCAGAGCGGCAGCTCGGGTGCCGTCTTCGGCAGCGGCATGGCGAACTTCGCCACCAAAGTCGGGTCGGGCTGGTCGGGCAGGTAGAAGTCGCCGGTGTCGCCGATCGCCGCGCGCAGCCCGGCCTGGGCGCTGATGTTGTGCACCCTCGTCATGCCCGGAAGGACGACATGCGTCAGCACCGCGCGTGCGGCCTGGTAGAAGACCTTCTTCTGCTCGTTCTCCTCCTGGCGGCGGATCTGCTCGAGCCGCCGCGCCTCGTCCTTCTCCCGCAGCGCCTGGCGGATGAACTCGAGAATCTCCCGCTCGCTGCGCATCGGCTCAGACGTGCAGCACCCGCCCGTAGGCGTCGAGCACGGCCTCGTGCATCGTCTCGGAGATTGTCGGATGCGGGAACACCGTATGCATCAGCTCGGCCTCGGTCGACTCGAGCGTACGCGCAATGGTGTAGCCCTGGATCAGCTCGGTGACCTCGGCGCCCACCATGTGCGCGCCCAGGAGCTCGCCGGTCTTGGCGTCGAACACCGTCTTCACCAGCCCCTCGGCCTCGCCCAACGCGATCGCCTTGCCGTTGCCGATGAAGGGGAAGCGACCGACCTTCACCCGGTGCCCCGCCGCCTTGGCCGCCGCCTCGGTCAGGCCGACGCTGGCGACCTGCGGATGGCAATAGGTGCAGCCCGGGATGTTCTTGGTCTCGAAGGGATGAACGCCCTTCACGCCGGCGATCTTCTCGACGCAGGTGACGCCCTCGTGGCTCGCCTTGTGCGCCAGCCAGGGTGGACCGGTGAGATCACCGATGGCATAGACATTAGGCTCGCCGGTAGCGCCCCAACCGTCGACCACGACATGCGTGCGATCGACCTTCACCTTGGTGCCTTCCAGCCCGAGCGTCTCGACGTTGCCGACGATGCCGACGGCGGAGATCACGCGCTCGACGGTGATGTCCTGCGTCTTGCCGCCGGCCTCGATCGTCGCCGTGACGTTGCTCGCGCCCTTCTTCAGCGCCTTCACCGTGGCGCTGGTCATGATCTTCATGCCCTGCTTCTCGAACGCCTTTCTGGCGAAGGCCGAGATGTCGGCGTCCTCGACCGGCAGCACACGGTCCATCACCTCCACCACCGTCACCTCGGCGCCGAAGGTGCGATAGAAGCTGGCGAACTCGATGCCGATCGCGCCCGAGCCGATCACCAGCAGCGACTTGGGGATCGAAGGCGGCACCATCGCTTCGCGATACGTCCACACCAGCTTGCCGTCGGCCTCCATGCCCGGCAGCTCGCGCGCCCGCGCGCCGGTGGCGAGAATGACGTTCCTGGCTGTGAGCGCGGTGGCCTTGCCGTCCTTGCCGGCGACCGCGACCTTGCGCAGCCCGCCAGCGACGCCGTCGAGCTTGCCGCTGCCGAAGAAGACCGCGATCTTGTGCTTCTTCATCAGGAAGGTCACGCCGCTGTTGAGCTGGCCCGCGACCTTGCGGCTGCGCTCGACGACCTTCCTGGCGTCGAACGCCACGCCGCTGGCCGACAGCCCATAGGCATCGGCGTGCTTCATCAGATGATAGACCTCGGCCGAGCGCAGCAGCGCCTTGGTCGGGATGCAGCCCCAGTTCAGGCAGATGCCGCCGAGCAGCTCGCGCTCGACGATCGCCGTCTTCATGCCGAGCTGCGCGGCGCGGATCGCGGTGACGTAGCCGCCCGGTCCGCTGCCGATGACGATGAGGTCGAAGCTGGTATCGGCCATGTCAGATCCTCATCGGCTGGGCCGTGCGATCGTTGGCAGGCCCGTCGCCGGTATTGGGCACGCCGCGACGCTCGAGCAGGATCATCTCGCAGTCCTCGGCATACGGCTTGTGCTCGGTGCCGCGCGGCACGACGATCAGCTCGCCCGGCCCGAGCGTCACTTGCCGGTCGCGGAAATCCATGCGGAGCCGGCCCTTGATGACGATGAACAACTCGTCGGCATCGGCATGCTCGTGCCAGACAAAATCACCGTCGACCTTCACCACCTTGATCTCGTAGTCGTCGATCGTTTCGACGATCTTCGGCTGCCACTTGTCGCTGAAGCTCGCCAGCTTGTCGGCGAGGCAGATGCGCACACCCTCGGCCATGGCTCAGCTCCTCACAGCAGCATCGTCGCAGGCTGCTCGATGTACGAGCGCAGCGTCTGCAGGAAGACCGAGCCCAGCGCGCCGTCGACGACGCGGTGATCGACCGACAGCGAGCAGCTCATGATGTTGCGGATCACCATCTGGCCGTCGCGCACGACCACGCGCTCCTCGCCGGCGCCGACCGCGAGAATCGCGGCCTGCGGCGGGTTGATGATCGCCAGGAAATCCTTGATGCCGTACATGCCGAGGTTGGAGATGGTGAAGCCGCCGCCCTGGAACTCGTCGAGCTTCAGCTTGCCCTCGCGCGCACGGGACGCGAGGTCCTTCATGTCGGCGGCGATGCGGCCCAGACCCTTGAGGTCGGCGTTGCGCACGATCGGCGTCACCAGGCCGCGATCCGTCGCCACCGCCACGGCGATGTCGACGGTGTTGTACTGGATCATCGCCTCCTCGCTCCACGAGGCGTTGACGTCGGGATGGTCGCGCAGCGCCATGGCGCAGGCCTTGATCACCATGTCGTTGACCGAGACCTTGGCACCCTTGCTCTTCTCGGCCAGCGCGTTGAGCGCCTTGCGTGCCTCGAGCAGCGCATCGATCTCGTAATCCACCGTCAGGTAGAAATGCGGCACCGTCTGCTTGGACTCGCTCATGCGGCGCGCGATGACCTTGCGGATCGAGGTGTGCGGAATCTTGGTCGTTGCCTCGCCCGGTACCACGAATTGCGGCTGGGCCGGACCTTTCGCGGCAGCGGGCTGGGGCGCCGCAGCCGGCTTGGCCGTGCCCGCCTTGGCGGCGTGCTCAACGTCTTCCTTCACGATCCGGCCGTGCGGGCCCGAGCCACTGATCTTCGACAGATCGAGCCCCGCCTCCGCCGCAAGGCGCTTGGCCAGAGGAGAGGCGAACACGCGCCCACCTTCCAATGTATTCGCTGGAGCCGGTGCTGCAGTGGCTGGTTGAGGAGGCGCCGAACCTTGAGGCGCTGATGCAGGCGCTGCGGCGGGCGCGGGTGACGCTGCGGGTTTAGGCGCGGAAGCAGCCGGCTTGGCATCACCGGCCGGCACTTCCTCGCCTTCCTCGACCAGGATCGCGATCACGGCGTTGACGGCGACGCCCTCGGTGCCCTCCGGCACCACGATCTTGCCGATGATGCCCTCGTCGACCGCCTCGACCTCCATGGTCGCCTTGTCGGTCTCGATCTCGCAGATGACATTGCCTGATGTGACCTTGTCGCCTTCCTTGACATGCCACTTGGCCAGCTTGCCTTCGGTCATGGTCGGCGACAGCGCCGGCATGAGGATGTTGATCGCCATGGCTCGTCCCCGTCAGCGGTAGCAGACCGCCTTGGCGGCGGCGACGATGTCCTGGGGCTGCGGCAGCGCCATCTTCTCGAGATTCGCCGCATAGGGCAGCGGAATGTCGAGCCCGGCGACGCGCTTGACCGGCGCGTCGAGCCAGTCGAAGGCGTGGTCCATCGCCAGGGCGGCGATCTCCGAGCCGATGCCGGCGAAGGGCCAGCCCTCCTCGACCGACACCAGCCGGTTGGTGCGCTTCACCGACTCGACGATGGTCTCGGTGTCGAACGGACGCAGCGAGCGCAGGTTGATCACCTCGGCCTCGATGCCTTCCTTGGCCAGCTCATCGGCCGCCTGCAGCGCCTTGCCGACCATGATCGAGAAGGCGGTGATGGTAACGTGCTTGCCCGGCCGCTCGATCTTGGCGCGGCCGATCGGCAGCACGAAGTCGCTGGTATCGGGCACATCGAAGCTCTGACCGTAAAGGATCTCGTTCTCGAGGAAGATGATCGGGTTGGGATCGCGGATCGCCGCCTTCAGCAGGCCCTTGGCGTCGGCGGCGCTCCACGGCGCCACCACTTTCAGCCCCGGGACGTGCGCGTACCAGCTGGCGTAGCACTGCGAGTGCTGCGCGGCGACGCGCGAGGCGGCGCCGTTGGGACCCCGGAAAACGATCGGGCAGCCCATCTGGCCGCCCGACATGTAGAGAGTCTTGGCTGCCGAGTTGATGATCTGGTCAATCGCCTGCATGGCGAAGTTGAACGTCATGAACTCGACAATGGGTTTGAGCCCACCGAAGGCGGCGCCGACCCCGAGCCCGGCAAAGCCGTGCTCGGTGATCGGCGTGTCGATAACTCGCCGGGCGCCGAACTCGTCGAGCAGGCCCTGGCTGACCTTGTAGGCGCCCTGGTACTGCGCGACCTCCTCGCCCATCAGAAAGACGTTCTCGTCGGCGCGCATCTCCTCGGCCATGGCGTCGCGCAGGGCCTCGCGCACCGAGAGCTTCTTGGTGGCGCCTCCCCACTCGGGCTCGGGCGCCGGCCTCGCCGCAGGCGGCGCGCTTGCGACTGCAGGTGCTGCCGGCTTGGTGAGGGGCGCCTGCTTCTCGTCCTGCGGCGCGGCTTCCGCCTTCGGCGCCGCAGCCGGCGCGGGTGCCGGAGCCGCGTCGGCGCTCTCGCCTTCCTCGGTCAGCACCATGATCGGCGTGTTGACGGCGACGTTCTCGGTGCCCTCGGTGATCAGGATCTTGCCGACGGTGCCTTCATCGACCGCCTCGACCTCCATGGTCGCCTTGTCGGTCTCGATCTCGCAGATCACCATGCCGGCGGTGACCTTGTCGCCTTCCTTGACGTGCCACTTGGCGAGCTTGCCTTCGGTCATCGTCGGCGACAGCGCCGGCATCAGGACGTTGATGGCCATGACTGAGAATCCGTTCCGATCGATGCGTGTCAGGTGGCTTGCGGTGGCTTGCTTTCCACCAGCACGTCGGTCCACAGCTCCTTGGGATCGGGCTCCGGACTCGTGGTCGCATACTCGGCGGCGTCGGCGACGATGCGGCGCACCTCGGCGTCGAGCGCCTTCAGCGCCGCCTCGTCCATCGCCCTGGCGTCGGTCATGCGCTTCTTCAGACGCTCGATCGGGTCGCGCTCGCCACGCATCTTCTCGACCTCTTCCTTGGTGCGATACTTGCCCGGATCGCTCATGGAGTGGCCGCGGTAGCGGTAGGTCAGCATCTCCAGCACGTAAGGTCCCTTGCCCGAGCGTGCATGCTCGACCGCGCGCTCGCCGGCGGCCTTGACCGCGATCACGTCCATTCCGTCGACCTGCTCGCCGGGAATGCCGAACGATTCGCCGTGCTTGTAGAGGTCGACGACGGCGGACGCGCGCTCGACGGAGGTGCCCATGCCGTACTTGTTGTTCTCGATGACGTAGACGACGGGCAGCTTCCACAACGCCGCCATGTTCATCGCTTCGTAGACCTGGCCCTGGTTGGCGCTGCCGTCGCCGTAGTAGGTCAGCGACACGCTGTTCTCGCCGCGGTACTTGCGCGCGAAGGCCAGGCCGGTGCCGATCGGCACCTGCGCACCGACGATGCCGTGGCCGCCGTAAAAATTGCGCTCCTTCGAGAACATGTGCATCGAGCCGCCCTTGCCGCGCGAATAGCCGCCCTCGCGGCCGGTGAGCTCGGCCATCACGCCGCGCGGATCCATGCCGCAGGCAAGCATGTGACCGTGATCGCGATAGCTGGTCAGCACGGCGTCCTTGGTGCTGTCGATGGTCGCCTGCATGCCGACGACGACGGCTTCCTGGCCAATGTAGAGATGGCAGAATCCGCCGATGAGACCCATGCCGTAGAGCTGTCCGGCGCGTTCCTCGAAACGCCGGATCAGCAGCATGTCTCGGTAGAATTGCCGGAGCTGCTCGGGAGCGATGCTGTTGTCGCCGGTCCTGCTTGGCGACTCGACCGATGCGGACGGTTTCGACTTGGCGGCGGCTGCTTTGGCCATCGGCTGTCCTCCCGACACGAACGCTGCGCTCTTGTCCCCGGCTTCATAACCGACTGTGATGAAGAGACTTTGATCTGCCTAGGAAAAACTCTTGTCCAACATTCCGCCGCGGCGCGGCGCGCGGATTGTTGCAAAACATCGCGCGGCGTCCGAAACTTTCTTGCTGACCCGCCCTAGGTGGTCATCCGCGAGCGAAAGTAGAAGCGCTGCGTGCCCCATGCCGCAACTGCGAGAGCGATACCGACCAGGTCGGTGATCGCACCGGGCGTGATGAGGGCAAGTGCCGCGATGCCGGACAGGACTCGCGGGAACATCGCCAGCCGTTCCGTGAACCAGCCCTCGGTGGCGCAGGCCAGCAGCCAGACGCCGATCATGGCGGTGACCGTGACGTGTGCGATTTCCATGAAGCTGCCCTGCCCCAGCAGCACCGGGCTGTAGAAGAACATGAACGGCACTATGAAGGTTGCCAGGCCCATCTTCACGGCGATCCACGACGTTCGCCAGGGATCGGCTCTGGCCATGCCGGCGGCGGCGAATGAGGCGACCGCGACCGGGGGCGTGATCGCCGACAGCACCGCGAAGTAGAAGATGAACATGTGGGCGACCAGCTTGGGCACGCCGACCTGCTGCAGGCCGGGCGCGACCACGGCGGCGGCGATGGCGTAGGCGGCCGTGGTCGGCATGCCCATGCCGAGGATCACCACGATGATCATGGTGAAGAACATCGCCAGCAGCTGGTTCTGGCCAGCGATGGCCTGCATGATCTGCGCGAAGCGGCCGCCGATGCCGGTGAGCGCGATGACGCCGACGATGACGCCGGCGGCGGCACAGACAGCGACGAGCTGGATGCTGTCCTTGGCGCCGATCTCCAGCGCCTGGACGATCGCCTTGCCGCCCATCACGTCGTCGCCGCGCCGCCAGCCCAGCCTGCCGTTCGGCAGACGCGCGATGCCGTTGAGCCAGCTCACCAGGATGCACAGCCCCATGCCGAGGCCGGCGGCGAGGAAGGCGGAGTAGCCGCTGACGAAGGCGCCGATCAGCACCGCGATGGGCGCGATCATGTAGAGCCGCATCAGCAGCGGACCAAGCGGCGGCAGCTCGGCGCGGGGGATGCCGCGCAGGCCGTGCTTGGCCGCGTGCAGATCGCAATGCGCATAGCAGGCGACGTAGAACAGCAGGCAGGGAATGATCGCCGCAGCGGCGATCTCGGCATACTTGATGCCCGTCGCCTCGGCCATCAGGAAGGCCGCGGCGCCCAGCACCGGCGGCGTGATCTGGCCGCCGGTCGACGACGTGGCCTCGATCGCGCCCGCGGAGGCACGGTCGTATCCGACCCGGCGCATCATCGGGATGGTGACCGCTCCCGAAGCCACGACGTTGGCCACCGACGAGCCGCTGACCGATCCGAACATCACGCCCGACAGCACGGCGACCTTCGCCGGGCCACCGCGCGCCCAGCCGACCAGGGCCACCGACAGGTCGTTGAAATACTCGCCGGCGCGCGAGCGCGTCAGGAACGCGGCGAACGCGGTAAACATGATGATGAAGGTCGACGACACCTCGAGAGTGGGGCCGAACACGCCGAGATTGCTGAAGATGTAGGGAAAGCCGAACCACAGATCCCTGAGCGACTTGTTGTGGTAGAGCGCCCAGGACTCCGGGAAGACGTGCCCGAACATCGCGTAGAGCATGAAGATCCCGGCGATGATGGTCAGCGCATTGCCGGCGGTCCGCCGCGTGAACTCGAAGACGACGACAAGGCCGACCAGGCTGTAGACGAGATCGGGCAGGTCGTAGACCGCCCCCTGGTTCATCTGCAGCTCGTCGAGGTTCTGCCACATGTAGACGGCACAGGCGATCGCGCCGAGCATGAACAGCCAGTCGTACCAGGGCGTGCCGTCGCGGCCGCGCCCCTTCGCGATGGTGAAGAAACCGAAGCCCAGGGTGGCGCCCCACGCGAGGTGTATGGCGCGGAACAGCTCCTGGTCGATGTTGGGTGCGATCGCCTTGTAGAGGAAGTCGCCGATGCCCAGCAGCGCGTCGAGCTGCTTGAGCACCACGGGGCCGACCAGGATCCACAGATGGAAGCCGGTGAAGGCGGCGCACAGCCAGAAGAACAGCACCTGCTCCCACGGGCGGTGCTCGCGGCGGCCGCCGGAATGCTCCAGTTCCTCGACATCGACCGCGCCGACTTCGCGCACGTCGGCAGCCGCGTTCACGTTCGCCATGAAACCACCCGTCCCCGGATGCGGCCGCCGGTCTTCAGCCGATCGAGCCGCAGCGCTTCCCTTACCCTTTGGATAGCAAAACGCCCGCCCCAAGGGGAGCGGGCGTGCGCCGATGCGTTACCGCGCCGCCGTCACTTCGGGACGGTCGCCGGGTCGAGCTTGATGCCCTTCTCGTTGTAGTACTTCACCGCGCCGGGATGGAACGGCAGGAAGCCGTTGCGCGAAGCGTTGGCGGCCAGCGTCTCCTTGGCCGACGCATGGCCCTGCACCATTGCCGCGTTGTTGTCGAGGATCGTCTTGACGACGTTGTAGGCGACGTCGTCCGGCAGATCCTTGTGGGCGATGCCGAAATTGTACAGGCCGATCGTCTTCTGGTCGGCGGTCTGCTGCTTGTAGGTTCCCGCGGGGATCACCGCCTCGGAGAACTCCGGCATGGCCTTGCGGATCTTGGCCCGCTCCTCGTCGGTCCAGGTGAAGAACACGGCCTCCCGCTCGGCGTCGATCTGCGAGAAGATCGGGATCGGCAGGCCGGCGCCGAAGCAGAACGCGTCGAGGATGCCGTCGCCGAGCTGTCCGCCCATGTCGGCGCCCTGGCCGTTGCGGATCGTGGCCTTCATGCCCAGCGCGGTGAACACCAGCGGGAAGTAGGTGCCGGGCGTGCCGGCGCGCGGACCGACGCCCACCGTCTTGCCGTCGAGCTGCTTGAAGCTGGTGATGCCCGACTTCTTCAGCGCCACGCACTGCAGCGGCGTGTCGTACATCGGAAACAGCGCACGGATGTTGGAGAACTTCTTGCCCTTGGTCCATTCGGCCGAGCCGTTCCAGGCCTGCAGCGCCACGCCCATCGTGGTCATGCCCAGCTCGATCTTCTTGTCGTCGACCAGGATGACGTTCTGGTTCGGGCCCTGGGTCTGCTGTGTCGAGACCT
Source organism: Alphaproteobacteria bacterium (assembly GCA_019635875.1). Taxonomy (NCBI): domain Bacteria; kingdom Pseudomonadati; phylum Pseudomonadota; class Alphaproteobacteria; species Alphaproteobacteria bacterium. The sequence continues at coordinate 354,208 of JAHBYP010000004.1, read as the reverse complement.
GCACGCCCAGCTTGTCGGTCAGGATCTTGGCGACCACGCCGCCATAGATGAAGTAGGTGCCTCCGACCGAGGCCGTGCCCAGCGTCATGCCCCTGGGCTGCGCCACCACGCCGGCCGCGCCGGCAATGGCCACGAGGGCCGTTGCGGCCAGTACGCCGCGACGGATGATGGTCATCGTCTGTTTCCTCCGGAATTCAAATTCAGTGTCCGCCCGGCGTCGCCAGGATATCGACGCCGCCGCCTTCAATAGTGGCGCTCGGTGCGCGGCGCAAGCCGGGCCGGATCAGCGCGACGGCGTGAAGATGACGATGTCGTCGGGCCAGGCGACATGCAGCAACGTGCGCGCCCGCTCGTCGATCATGTCCGGATCGAGGCTCTGGCTGCGCAGGCCGGCCACGCGACGCTCCCAGATGCGCCTGGTCGCCTCGGTCTCGGCCAGTGTGGCCTCGGCACGCGCGACCTCCTGCCGCAACTGCAGCAGGGCCAGGACGCCGCGTTCGCCATGCATCAGGTGATAGCCGAAATAGCCGAACACCAAGGCGAACAGGACGGGCGTGAGGATCTGACGAAAGCGAAACATAAGCGCACGGGCAGTGTCCCACGATTCGAGAACGCAGGCAAGAAACATCAATGAAACGAGAGTCTTAGGCTCCAGTGATGAAGCCTTGCAGCGGCATTAGGATCGATTGCTTGACCGTGGACCGGGCGGGCCGATAAGCCGCCCGCAGCAGATCGACAGGGAAGACCATGAGCAGGGCCACGGACTGGCGCAACGACGGCGTGCGGGTGATCCCCGCCGGCAGCCTCGACACCAACACCGCCCAGACGCCGGGCATGAACCGCGCCGCGGCGATCAACTTCGCCCGCGTCGGCGCGCAGAAGCTGTGGGCCGGCACGGTCACCATACATCCCGACGCCAAGACCGGCGCGCATCACCACGGCCACCTGGAGAGCGTCATCTACGTCGTGAAGGGCCGCGCGCGCATGCGCTGGGGCGAGCAGCTGCAGTTCACCGCCGAGGCCGGCCCGGGCGATTTCATCTACGTGCCGCCCTACGTGCCGCACCAGGAGATCAACGCCTCACAGAGCGAGGCGCTGGAATGCGTGCTGGTGCGCTCGGACAACGAGGCGATCGCCATCAACATCGACATCGCCCCGGTCGAGAAGCCGGAGACGGTGTACTGGGTCGACCCCACCCATCCGCATCCGCACGACCACGATCACGATCCCAAGAAGTGATCGACGAGGAGACGCCGGCCGATGTCGACGCCATTGCCGCGCTCAATCGCGCGGCCTTCGGCGGCGAGGAAGAGGTCGAGATCATCGACCGGTTGCGCCGTGACGGGCTTCTCGTGTTGTCGCTGGTCGAGCGCGACGCCCGGGGCATCGTCGGCCATATTCTCTTCAGCGCGCTCGACGTCGCGGTCGACGGACGCGCGGTCCGCTCCGTGGCGCTGGCGCCGATGGCCGTCGCGCCGGCCCGGCAACGCGGGGGCGTCGGCTCGAGGCTCGTGCGTCACGGCTTGAACGTGCTGAGGGATCGCGGCTGGGAGGCCGTGATCGTGCTCGGCCACCCCGACTACTACCCGCGCTTCGGCTTCTCGGCCGCGCTCGCCGCCAGGCTCGCCGCGCCGTTTTCCGGCGAGGCGTTCATGGCGTTGGAACTGAGATCCGATGCGCTCGCCGGCGCCGCCGGCACGGTGCGCTATCCGCGCGCCTTCAGGATCGACACGCCGGCGTAGCGCGCCTGGCCGCCGAGCTGCTCCTCGATGCGCAGCAGCTGGTTGTACTTGGCCAGGCGATCGGAGCGCGACAGCGAGCCGGTCTTGATCTGCCCGCAATTGGTCGCCACCGCGAGGTCGGCGATGATCGTGTCCTCGGTCTCGCCCGAGCGGTGCGACATCACGGCGCCGTAGGCGTTGGTGCGCGCCATCGACACCGCATCCATGGTCTCGGTCAGGGTGCCGATCTGGTTGACCTTGACCAGGATGGCGTTGGCGACGCCGTCCCTGATGCCCCTGGCCAGCCGCGTCGGATTGGTGACGAAGAGATCGTCGCCGACCAGCTGCACCGTTCTGCCGACGCTGTCGGTCAGCGCTTTCCAGCCGGCCCAGTCGTCCTCGGCCATGCCGTCCTCGACCGACACGATCGGGTAGCGATTGCACAGGTCGGCGAGGTACGCGGCCATGCCCTGCCCGTCGAGCGTCTTGCCCTCGCCTTCCATGACGTACCTGCCGTCCTTGAAGAACTCGGTCGCGGCGGCGTCAAGACCCAGCACAATATCCTCGCCCGGCCGGTAGCCGGCGGCCTCGATCGACTTCATGATGAAGCCCAGCGCCGCGTCGGCCGAGGCGAGGTTGGGCGCGAAGCCGCCCTCGTCGCCGACATTGGTGCCGTGGCCGGCATCGTGCAGCTGCTTCTTCAGCGCCTGGAAGGTCTCGGCGCCCATGCGCAGCGCCTCGGCGAAGCTCGGCGCCTTGACCGGCAGGATCATGAACTCCTGGATGTCGATCGGATTGTCGGCATGGGCGCCGCCGTTGATGATGTTCATCTGCGGCACCGGCAGCGTGTTGGCGTGGCTGCCGCCGACATAGCGATAGAGCGGCAGGCCGGCATCCATCGCGGCGGCGCGCGCCACGGCGAGGCTGACGCCGAGCAGTGCGTTGGCGCCCAGCCTTCCCTTGTTGGGCGTCCCGTCGAGCTCGATCATCGCGCGGTCGATCTTGATCTGGTCAGTGGCGTCGAGGCCAGACAGCAGGTCGAAGATCTCGCCGTTGACGTTCGCGACCGCCTTGCGCACGCCCTTGCCGCCGTAGCGGGCCTTCTCGCCGTCGCGCAGCTCGACCGCTTCGTGCGCACCGGTCGAGGCGCCCGACGGCACTGCCGCACGACCCGAGGCGCCGCTCTCGAGCCTGACCTCGACCTCGATCGTCGGGTTGCCGCGACTGTCAAGAATCTCACGGCCGCGAATGTCGACGATGGCGCTCATCGGAGTGATCCTTCAGGGAGGGCGGGCGCGGCCTTGTAGCCAGCAGGTCGCGCCCGCGCAAGGATCAGGCGGCGAGCAGTCGCGGCACCTCCGACAGAGCCACATGGCCGCGCAATGCGCCGACGCCCGCCGGCGTCTCGCCGTTCTCGATGGCGGTGGCGAAGCGTACCGCCGCATCGGCGTCCAACCGCCGGCGCAGCGCGGCGATGCGGGGATACTCGGCGGCATCGATCGCGTCATGGAAATCCGCCCAGCGCGCCACGCCGACGAAGAGCGCGTCGGCCAGCGTCGGCCGATCGCCCGCCAGATACGGCGTGTCGCCCATCATGGTCTCGAGCTTGCGGTGTCGGTTGTTGACCTGCGCGCGGCCGAAACGGCGCAGTGCCGCCTGGTAGGCCGCGTCGGGTGTCGCCATCTCCAGCGCCACCCAGTAGGCACTGAACGCGGCGGTGAAGCCGGTGTTGAGGAAGGCCATGACCTGGTGCAGCCGATCGGCCTCGGCGCTGCCCGGCGCGAAGCTGATGCGCCGTTGGGTGTCGCGCGCTTCGAGCCACAGGGCGATGGCCATGGTCTCGCTCAGCACGCGGCCATCCTCGGTGATCAGCACCGGCGTCTCCTGCCGGCCGTTGAGTCGAGCGTAGGTTTCGTCGAGCATGTCGTCCGGCATCAGAACGCGCGACAGCCGGTAAGGCTCGCCGAGCCATTCGAGCGCCGCGACCAGTCCCATCGAGCTGCCGAGAGGATGTCCATAGAGCAGGATCGGTTCCATCGTTCAGACCTTCTTGCTGGTGAATGGAACGCCCACATAGAGTGCTGCAATTGCGACGCCAAGAACGCAAAATATTCTGACCCGGTCACATCCATAGGACCACAGGAGACGACAGCACATGCGCGATCGCGTGTCCCACTGCCCGATCGAGGGCGCCATGGTCCTGCTCAGCGGCCGCTGGCGGGCGCTGATCCTGTATTATCTCAGCCGCGGGCCGATGCGTTTCAACGAGCTCAGGCGCGCCAATGCCGGCATCTCCCAGCAGATGCTGACGCGCGAGCTGCGCGCGCTCGAGGAAGCCGGCGTGATCACGCGAACGATCACGCCGCAGGTGCCGCCGCGCGTCGACTACGCGCTGAGCGAGTCGGGCGTGCGCCTGATGCCGATCATCGGCTCGCTCAGCGACTGGTGGCAGACAACACGCGCCGCGCAGATCGCGGCCGAGTAGAACCAGAACGAGGGGGACACGAACCATGGACAAGATCGGCCTGCAGAATCCGGTCTTCGCGACCTATGCCATCGCCGCCACGATCATGATCCTGAAGGCGGTGTCGATGTCGTGGCTCACCGTCGTGCGCATGATGCAGGAGAAGGGCGGCTACCGCTCGCCCGAGGATCTGCGCCGGACGCCGCTCAATCCCGATCCGGATCCGAAGCAGCTGCTGCCCAACGAACGCGTCGAGCGCATCCGCCGCATCCAGATGAACGACCTGGAGAACCTGCCGTTCTTCCTCGTGGCGGGACTGCTGTTCGTCCTCGCCGGCCCGTCGCTGCTGTGGGCGCAGATCCTGCTCTACGGCTACATCGCCTCGCGCCTGCTGCATTTCGCGGCCTACTTCACTGCGCAGACCCACGACATGCGCGCGACCCTGTGGACCATCGGCTCGCTGATCCTGATCGGCATTACGGGCTGGACGCTGATCGTCGCGCTGGGCGCGTGACCCTCGGCGGCATCAGGCCACCGCCATTCCTTCGAGGCTGGTGCGATAGGCCGAGTGCACGCGACCATATCGATCCGACACGCTCGTCGTGACGGCGCCGGGAGCACGATCGGGATGGCCGCTGTCGAACGGCGGCGCGGGATCGTATTCGATGCCGAGCTGGACCGCATGCGCCGCCGCCTCGCCGGCGATATCCGCGACGATGCCCAGGGCGAAATCGATGCCCGATGTGACGCCTCCGGCGGTAACGACGTTGCCATCCCGCACCACGCGGGCCTTCTCATGGATCGCGCCAACCAGCGGCAGGAGATCCGTGAAAGCCCAATGCGTGGTCGCCCGGCGGCCCTTGAGCATGCCCGCGGCACCGAGGATGAACGCGCCCGTGCACACCGAGGTGACGTACCTTGCGCCGCTCGCCTGCCGGCGCACGAAGTCGACAGTCTCCCGATCGCCCATCGCGTCGACCACGCCTTGCGCCCCGCCAGGCACGCAGATCAGGTCGAATTGCGGACAGTCGGCGAAGGTGTGCGTCGGCACCAGTGAGAGACCGCAATCGCTGGGCACAGGCGCTGCGGATTTTGCCGCGATCTGAACGGCGGCGCCGGGCAGGCGCGACAGCACCTGTAGCGGCCCCGTGAAGTCGAGTTGCGTCAGGTGGGGAAAGATGACGAAGCCGACGTTGAAGCTGGGCAAGGCGGGCCTCCATCGAACAGTCGAGGCCGAGTCCTACACCTCGTGCCGGACAGCGTGAAACGCCAACTATCAGAGGATTCCTGCCAGCTCGCAGAACCCTCTAGACCAGCCGGCTCTGCGTCTTGGCCGCCTCGATGAACGAGCGGAACAGCGGATGCGGCCGCAGCGGGCGTGACTTCAGCTCGGGGTGGTATTGCACGCCGATGAACCACGGATGGCCCGGGATCTCGATGGTCTCCGGCAGCACGCCGTCGGGCGACATGCCGGCGAACTTCATGCCCGCCCTTTCCAGCCGAGCCTTGTAGTCGGTGTTGACCTCGTAGCGGTGGCGATGACGCTCGCTGATGCGATCGGAGCCGTAGATGCGCGCGATCTGGCTGTCGGGATCGAGATGGGCGATGTAGGCGCCCAGGCGCATGGTGCCGCCCAGATCGCTGCCGTAGTTGCGCCGCTCGATCTCGTTGCCCTTGAGCCACTCGGTCAGCAGTCCGACCACCGGTTCATCGGTCGGTCCGAACTCGGTCGAACCGGCGCTCCTGATGCCCACGAGGTTGCGCGTCGCCTCGATCACCGCCATCTGCATGCCGAAGCAGATGCCGAAATAGGGCACGCGGCGTTCGCGTGCGAAACGCGCCGCCTGGATCTTGCCCTCCGAGCCGCGTTCGCCGAAGCCGCCGGGCACCAGGATGCCGTGCACGTTCTCGAGGTGCACGACTGCGTCCTCGCGCTCGAAGATCTCGGAGTCGATCCACTCCAGCTTGACCTTCACGTTGTTGGCCAGACCGCCATGCGTCAGCGCCTCGGACAGCGATTTGTAGGCGTCGAGCAGGCCGGTGTACTTGCCGACGACGGCGATGCTCACCTGCCCTTCCGGATCGCGCGCGGCGCGCACGATGCCGCGCCACTGGGCCAGCGACGGCTCCTCGTCGGCCGGCAGGTCGAAGTAGCGGCAGATCTCGCGGTCGTAGCCCTGATCGTGATAGGAGATCGGCACCTGGTAGATCGTGTCGGCGTCGAGCGCCTCGATCACGCGCTCGGGCCGCACGTTGCAGAACAGCGCGATCTTCTTGCGCTCGTTGGGCGGGATGGCACGATCGCTGCGGCAGAGCAGCAGGTCGGGCTGGATACCGACGCTCAGCAGCTCCTTCACCGAATGCTGCGTCGGCTTGGTCTTCAGCTCGCCGGCGGTCGGCACCCAGGGCAGCAGGGTGAGGTGCACGAACATCGTGCGTTCCTCGCCCAGCTCGTTGCGCAGCTGGCGGATGGCCTCGAGGAACGGCAGGCCCTCGATGTCGCCCACCGTGCCGCCGATCTCGACCAGCACGAAATCCGCCTCACCCGGGTCGGCGAGGATGAACTCCTTGATGGCGTCGGTGACGTGCGGGATCACCTGGATGGTGGCACCCAGGTAGTCGCCGCGGCGCTCGCGCTTGATCACCTCCGAGTAGATGCGGCCGGTGGTGATGTTGTCGCTCTGCCGGGCGTCAACCCCCGTGAAGCGCTCGTAATGACCCAGATCGAGGTCGGTCTCGGCGCCGTCGTCGGTGACGAAGACCTCGCCGTGCTGGGTCGGGCTCATCGTGCCCGGATCGACGTTGAGGTAGGGATCGAGCTTGCGCAGGCGGACCTTGTAATCCCTGGCCTGCAACAACGCGCCGAGGGCGGCTGACGATAGCCCCTTCCCCAAGGAAGACACCACGCCGCCCGTAATAAAGATAAAGCGCGTCATGGACCTCTTACCTACTACTGATAGGGGGTCTCAGCCAAGACGGACGTGGCGAGCGTAGGAACGGACGTGTGGAAAACGCTGGCCCCCTGCCATCGTGCCACAACGAAAAAGGGCGAACGCCCGGGCGCTCGCCCTCCTCGGGATCGAATACCGCCGACCCTAGCGGGTCGGGGCGGCCGGAGCCGTGGGCGGCGCGGGCGTCGCCGGAGCCGGCGCGGCACCCGGAGTCGGGGCGGCGCCCGGCGCCACCGGCGCGGACGGGCCGGTCGGGATGATCGGCGGGGGCCTGTTCGACGTGCCGGCGAACACCGCCAGAGCGATGCTGGTGGCGAAGAACACGGCGGCGAGGATCGCCGTCGTGCGGGTCAGGAGATTGGCCTGGCCGCGCACGCTCATCATGCCATCGGACGAGCGGCCCATGCCGAGCCCGCCGCCCTCGCTGCGCTGCAGCAACACGACCACGACCATCGCCACGGCGATCAGGGCATGGAGCGCCAGCACGACATTCTGGATGGCTTGCATCGAGACTTGTTTCCCTTGGGCCGCAGGCGGCCCGAACTGCGAATCGGCCGGTGTTCTAGTCGGTTTGCCGCTACAGCGCCAGCCCGGGGAACGTCGCCGGCCACGGTGGCGTTGGCGGCTCAGTTTCCGACCTTGGGAGGACGCCATGTACACCCAGGCCATGCTCGGCTCGCACCCTGATGTCGCGGGTCGCGCCGATGCCACCCTGATCCGCTGCATCGAGGAGTGCTTCGGCTGCGCCCAGGCCTGCACCGCCTGCGCCGACGCCTGCCTCGGCGAGGACATGGTCGGCGAGCTCGCCCGCTGCATCAGACTCGACCTGGACTGCGCCGATATTTGCCTGGCGACCGGCAAGGTCGCCTCGCGGCGGACCGGATCCAGCGACGCCGTTCTGGTCTCGATGCTCGATACCTGTGCCGCGATCTGCCTGCTGTGCGCGGAGGAATGCGAGATGCACGCGCGGCAGCATGAGCATTGCCGCATCTGCGCCGAGGCCTGCCGGCGCTGCGAGAGCGCCTGCCGCGACGTCCTGCGCGCCATGCGCCAGCGCCTGCAATAGGCCGCTAGGCGGCGGCCACGATCGGCAGGAAGTCGCTGGCCTTGAGGCTGGCAGCCCCGACCAACGCGCCGTCGACATCGGCGACGGCCAGGATCTCGGCGGCGTTCGCGGCCTTCACCGAGCCGCCGTAGAGAATGCGCACTGCCTGCGCATCCGGCACGACGCCGGCAAGCCGTGCGCGCAGATGGCGGTGGGCCTCGTCGATCTCGGCGGTGGTCGGCGTCAGCCCGGTGCCGATCGCCCAGACCGGTTCGTAGGCGATGACGATGCTGGGCGCACCCGGCGGCACGCTGGCGGCGATCTGTCGCGCCAGCACGTCGAGCGTCTCGCCCGCCTTGCGCTGCGCCAGGGTTTCGCCGACGCAGATGATTGGCGTCAGGCCGGCGCGCAACCCCGCCGCCGCCTTGGCCCGAACCTGCTCGTCGGTCTCGCCATGATCCGTACGTCGCTCCGAATGGCCGACGATCACCCAGCGCGCGCCGGCATCGGCCAGCATCTCGGCCGAGACGTCGCCGGTATGGGCTCCCGACACATCGGCGTGGCAGTCCTGGCCTCCGACGCCGATGGCGCTGCCGGACAGGCCCTGGGCGACAGCGGCGATCTGCACCGTCACCGGGCACACCACGACCTCCGCGCTGGCGGACACGGCGCCCGCGCGCAAAGCCTCGGCAAGGGCGACAGCGTCCTTGACCATCAGGTTCATCTTCCAATTGCCGGCAATCAGGGGGCGTCGGTCGGGCATGGGCGTCAGCTCTCCGCTCGTTTCGCGGCTCTCTAACATGTCATCGCTTGCCCCGCGAACGCCTTGATCCGGCGCGGGTTTGGCCGTTGCCGCGCGCCGCGGGCCAGTGGTAGGGATGCGCCTTCCGCGCCTTGGGCGCATCCGGACAGGCTGATGAACCGTTTCCGCAAGATAGCCGCCTCGATTGTCCTCGCCCTGCTGCTCAGCGTGCTGCTGATTGCCTTCGTTTTCAGCGACATCGCCGGCGTCAGCAGCGCCCTTCGCATGGCCGGCGCCGACGCCACCGTCTCGCGCATCGGCGGCGTTCAGGTCGGTCCCTTCCATTTCGGCGGTACCCAGATCAAGGGCCGCGAGGTGCGCGACGAGTACAGTCGCCAGTACGACCGCTTCAACCAGCAATTCCGCGGCCAGCTCACCAACGAGGCGGCCATGGCCATGGGCCTGCCCTTCCAGGCGCTGCGCGGCCTGGAGGAGCGCGTGCTGTTCGACCGTGCGATCGCCGATGCCGGCATTGTCATCACCGACGCCCAACTGCGCGCCGCGGTCGAACGCGAGCCGGCTTTCCAGGCCGACGGCAGGTTCAGCCCGGTGCAGTTTCGCTACATCCTGCAGCAGAACCGCGTGCCCGAGGCGCTCTACTTGCAGGACAAGCGCCGCGAGATGGCGGCCAACCAGCTGGTCGGCGCGATGATGGATGCGGCCGACACGCCCGCACCGTTGCGCGACGCGCTGTTCCGCTTTCGCAAGGAGCAGCGCATCGCCGAGACGCTGACACTCGAGGCAGTGCGTATGCCCGATCCGCCGCAGCCCACGGACGAGCAGCTCAAGGCGTTCTACGAGACGGTCAAGAGCCGTTTCCAGGTCGCCGAGCGGCGCTCGCTGAGCTTCGTCATGGTCGAGGAAAGCGACGTCCTCGAGCTGGTGAACATCACCGAGGACATGCTGAAGCAGGCCTTCGACGAACGGCTGGCGCGCTACGCACGGCCGGAGAAGCGCGAGGTCGACCAGGTCGTCGTCGCGGAAGAGGACAAGGCCAAGGCGATCGCCGCCGCGGTTGCCGGAGGCAAGTCGCTCGAGGATGCCAGCAAGGAGATCCTGCAGCGCGACGGCGCGGTGATCGGGCTGGGCGGCGTCGAGCAGCGCGAGCTGCCGCCGGATCTCGCCAAGGCGATCTTTGCGCTCAAGGAGCCAGGCGCCGTGGCGCCGGTGAAGTCGCCGCTGGGCTGGCACGTGGCGCGCGTCACCAAGATCGAGCCCGGCGAGAACCCCTCCTTCGAGTCGCTGAAGCCACGCATCGAGGCCGAATTGCGCAAGGAACTGGCGAGCGAGGTGCTCGGTCGCCTGATCGGCGAGTTCGACCGCGAGCTCGGCCGCGCCGACAATCTCGACGCCGCGGCCGAGGCGACCAAGCTCAAGCTGCAGAAGGTCGAGGCGGTCGATCAACGCGGCTTCGACACGGCCGGACGCCCGGCGGTCGGTGGCGAGGCCGCGGCCGACATGCTGGGCGCCGCCTGGGGCATGACCGAGGGCAAGACCGGCAGTGTGAAGGAGCTGCGCAGCGGCGCGTTCTATGTCGTGCGCGTCGACAGGGTGATTCCGGCGCGCACGCCGCCGCTGGAGGATATCAAGGCGCAGGTCGTGGTGGCGTGGATCGAGGCCGAGCGGCGCAAGGCGGCCGAGGCGCAGGCCAAGTCGATCGTCGACAAGCTTGGCGCGGTGACCGACCTCGACACCCAGGCGCAGGCCTTGCGGCTGGCGGTCAAGACGTCCAAGCCGGTGGACCGTAGCGACCGCGACGAGGCAAACGGCCTCGCGGCGGCCGGCGTCACGGCGCTGTTCAAGCTCAAGCCGGGCGAGGCCGCGGTGGTGCCGGATACCGGCGGCGCCACCATCGTGCGGCTGAAGGAAATTGTCGCCGCCGATCCCGCCAAGGCGGCCGCCGAGCTGCAGCAGCTCGACAAGGAACTCGACGCCGTCACGGCGCGCGCGATGCGCGACGCCTATGTCCAGCTGCTGGAAAGGCGCTATGGTGTGGCGCGCGATCCCGAAGCTCTGGCGACGGTCTTCCGACCGGGTGAGCAGCAACAATGAACGGCAGTCTCTGGCAGCAGGTGCGAGATGGGCGATGGCGGGGCTGAGGCCTCCGCTTTCACCGATCCGCTGACACGCCTGCCCGAGAGCCTGCCATGACCGTCGAGCCTGCCTACGAATCCTTCGCCGCCACCTATCGCGCCGGAAAACCGTCGCTGGTGTGGACCCGACTCGTCGCCGACCTGGAGACGCCGGTTTCCGCCTTCATCAAGCTGGCCGATGGCCGGCCCTTCTCGTTCCTGCTGGAATCGGTCGAGGGCGGCTCGGTACGCGGGCGCTACTCGATCATCGGCTTCAAGCCCGATCTGATCTGGCGCTGCATCCGCGGCCAGGCCGAGGTCAATCGCAAGGCGCGCACCGCGCCGCATGCCTTCGAGCTCCTGCCCGGCAAGCCGCTGGAGACCCTGCGCTCGCTGGTGAACGAATCGCAGATCGACATGCCGCCCAACCTGCCGCCGATGGCCGCCGGCCTGTTCGGCTTCCTCGGCTATGACATGGTGCGTCAGATGGAGCGGCTGCCGGACAGGAATCCGGATCCAACCCATCTGCCGGAAGCGATCATGCTGCGGCCGACCATCATCTGCATCTTCGACCGGCTCGAGGACATGGTGACGGTGATCACGCCGGTCTGGCCGCGTCCCGACGTCGATCCCGAAAGCGCCTACGACCTGGCGCGCGAGCGCCTGGCCGACGCCATGGCGGATTTCGAGCGCACCCTGCCGCGCCGCGACACCGGGCGCGAGCTCGAGGAGCTGCCGGCGCCGCAGGCCAACATGACGAAGCAGGCCTTCCTCGACATGGTCGAGCGCTGCAAGGAGTACGTGCACGCCGGCGATGCCTTCCAGATCGTGCCGTCGCAGCGCTTCTCCCTGCCCTTCGAGCTGCCGCCGCTGGCGCTGTATCGTTCGCTGCGGCGGATCAATCCCTCGCCATTCCTGATCCACTTCGACTTCGGCGACTTCGCCATCGTCGGCTCCTCGCCCGAGATCCTCGTTCGCCTGCGCGACAACATCGTCACCATCCGTCCGCTCGCCGGCACCAAGCCGCGCGGCGCCACGCCGGAGGAAGACAAGCGCCTGGCCGAGGAGCTGCTCGCCGATCCGAAGGAACGCGCCGAGCACCTGATGCTGGTCGACCTGGCGCGCAACGACGTCGGCCGCGTCGCCAAGCTGGGTTCGGTGCGGGTGGTCGAGCAGTTCACCATCGAGAAGTACAGTCACGTCCAGCACATCAGCAGCCATGTCGAGGGCACCTTGCGCGAGGGGCTCGACGCGATCGACGCGCTGGCAGCCGGCTTCCCGGCGGGCACGCTGTCGGGCGCGCCGAAGGTGCGCGCAATGGAGATCATCGACGAGCTCGAGCCGGTGCGCCGCGGCATCTACGCCGGTGCCGCCGGCTACTTCGCCGCCAACGGCACGATGGATACCTGCATCCTATTGCGCACCGCGCTGGTCAAGGACGGCACGATGTATGTCCAGGCCGGCGTCGGTGTGGTCGCCGACTCCGATCCCGAATCGGAATTCCAGGAAAGCCTGCACAAGGCACGTGCCCTGGTACGCGCGGCGGAGGAAGCGGTGAAGTTCGCCTCTGCGGCCCGCGGCGCGAACCTGCCGCGCTGACTGATGGTGGCCTGACAGCCATCAAATTCACGGGAGCGACACCACGGCGAAGCGCCGTGGTGTAACCTGCTCGTCCATTGTCGTCACCCGTCGCGGGAGGTGATCAATGGCCATGTATCCAGCGCGCAACGGCACGATTCTGATGACTGAGCCGGGATCGACCCGTCCCAACGGCAACGGCGAGGTGGTGCGCATTGTCATGCACCAGACCTGGGCGCCTCAGTCGAACACCAATCAGGCGCAAAGCAACGTCAACTACTGGACCGCCGAGACGCGTGCCGCGCGCAAGGCGAATCCCAGTTCCCAGTTCGGGGTATCTGCGCACTTCACCGTCGAATCCACCGGTCAGATCATCCAGCACGTCGACACCAAGGATGGCGCGATGAGCACCGGTGCATTCAACACGCAAGCGGTTCACATCGAGTTCGCCTCGCAGAACGACCCCTTGACCTTGCAGCAGCTCCACGCGGGCGCCGAGCTCATGGCGTGGATCCAGAAGGAGCACCCCGCCGTGCGGCTGGTGCCGGTCGGCACCAGCAACAAGGATCCGGGCGACAGGCACCAGCGCGGCATTACCGGCCACAGCTTCGTCGAGATCGTCGGCAAGAAGCATGGCCTCCTGATGAAGCGGCCGCCCAACGATCCGAAGACCACGTGCCCCGGACCGGCGATCATCGCGCAGATGAACACCATCGCCGTGCTCGCCTCGGTTCGCCGCGCCCTGATGTAGCTCAAGCCGATCGGCGGAATATTCGCCCGCAGCGCGCGGTGCGAACCCGCCCGGCTAGCCACGGCTCGCCGCCACGCGCTAGGCTTCTCCGCCATCAGGGGAGGAAGCGACATGTCGGCGTGGCAGCAGCGGTACCAGCGTCTACTTTTCGATCGGCCGCACCCCAAGGTGTTGCGCGTCACCATGAACCGGCCGGAGAAGTACAACGCCACCGACGCCATCATGCATACCGAGCTGGTCAACGTCTGGCGCGACATCGACGGCGACGACACGGTGAACTGCGTGATCATCCAGGGCGCCGGCGGCAAGGTGTTCTCGGCCGGCGGCGATTTCGACCTGATCGAGAACAACATGAAGGACTTCAACGCGCTCCTGCGCACCTGGAAGGAGGCGCGCGACATCGTCTACAACGTCATCAACTGCTCCAAGCCGATCGTGAGCACCATGCGCGGGCCGGCCGTGGGTGCCGGCCTGGTCGCCGGAATCCTGGCCGATGTCTCGATCGTCTCGAAGAAGGCCAAGATCATCGACGGGCATACGCGGCTGGGCGTCGCCGCCGGCGATCACGCGGTCATCGTCTGGCCGCTGCTCTGCGGCATGGCCAAGGCCAAGTACTACCTGCTGCTCTGCGAGGCGGTCGACGGCGAGGAGGCCGAGCGCATCGGCCTGGTGTCGATGTGCGTCGAGGACGACCAGCTCGAGGCCAAGGGCCTGGAGGTCGCCACCAAGCTGGCCGAAGGCGCCCAGACCTCGATCCGCTTCACCAAGTATGCGCTCAACAACTGGCTGCGCATGATGGGGCCGTCCTTCGACGCCTCGACGGCGCTGGAGATGCTGGGCTTCATGGGGCCCGAGGTGAAGGAGGGCCTGGCCTCGCACCTGGAGAAGCGCAAGCCGCGCTTCGATCCCTACTCGCCGATCTGAGGAGCGCGCCATGCGTGGCCTGAAGGACAGGAACGTCATCGTCACCGGTGGCGGCGGCGCGATCGGCGGCGCCATCTGCCGACGCTTCGCTGCCTATGGCGCGCGCGTCGGCGTCTTCGACAAGAACCTGGAGGCGGCAACCAGGGTGGCGGACGGGATCCGCCGCAGCGGGGGCGGCGTGGCCGAGCCGGTCGGTGTGGACATCACCAGCTATGCAGCGGTCAAGGACGCGGTCGACCTGTTCGCCCGCGAGGTCGGCGCGGCCGACATCCTGGTCAACAACGCCGGCTGGGATCGCTTCGCCAATTTCGTCGACACCACGCCGGACCTCTGGGAAACGCTGATCGCCATCAACCTCAAGGGGCCGCTCAACCTGCACCACGCCACCCTTCCTGGCATGCTCGAACGCGCCTGGGGGCGCGTGGTCAACATTGCCTCCGATGCCGGCCGGGTCGGCTCCTCGCAGGAGGCGGTCTACTCCGCCTGCAAGGGAGGCATCATCGCCTTCACCAAGACCGTGGCGCGCGAGACCGCACGCCGCGGCGTGACGTTGAACACCGTCTGCCCCGGCCCGACCGACACGCCCCTGCTGGCCCAGGTCGCGGGCGAATCCGAGCGCGGCCAGAAAGTGCGCGCCGCGCTCGTCAATGCAATCCCGATGAAGCGCGTGGGCCAGCCCGAGGACATCCCGGGCGCCGTCTGTTTCCTCGCCAGCGACGACGCCGCCTTCATCACCGGCCAGACCATCAGCGTGTCAGGTGGATTGACGATGGCAGGCTAATGATGAGAAACTGACTAAGTGAACGCTCAGGGATGCACATGGAAGAATTTGCCTATTTGCTGAAGGCTCTGCCGCATTTCATCGGTTACTTCAGCCTCGCCGTGGTTCTCCTGGGCTTGTTCCTGACGATCTACATCTGGGTGACGCCCTACTCGGAGCTCGACCTCATCCGCAATGGCAATCTGGCGGCAGGCCTCAGCCTTGGCGGCGCCCTGCTCGGCTTCTGCCTGCCGCTGGCGAGCACCATCGCCCACAGCGTGAGCATTCCCGACGTCGCGATGTGGGCACTGATCGCCATGCTCCTGCAGATCGGCGTGCACTTCCTGTCCCGGGTGATCATCAAGGACATGGTGCGGCTGATCGAGAGCGGCATGGTTTCGGTGGGCGCGACCGCCTGCTGCCTGTCCCTCGGCTTCGGCATCCTCAACGCGGCTTGCCTCACCTACTAGAGTCGGAGGGCTCGCTCATGGCACGCGCTTCGACAGTGATCGGTCTCACCATGCTGGGCGCCGCCGGCGTCGGCGCAGCGACCATTCCGTTCATGGGGTCGAGCGCCAGCAGTCCGGAGAATATTGCCGGTGGGCTGCGCTGCAGCGCCAACCGCTTCGCGACGGTCGCCGAATGCCAGGCGGCGGGAAATCCGACGTGTCGGCCAGACGGCACGATGTTCGTGCCCACGAACTGCACGACGGGGACGACCAGCACCGGCTCGCGCTGGTACAACTCGCACCCGGTCTACTGGTTCGGAGGCCGGGGCCGCGACACGACGACGACGCCGTCGTCACGGCCGACCAGCGTGAGGACGACGTCGCGCCCGACCAGCGTGACGACGACCACCAGTGGCGGCACCAGCTCGCGCGGCGGCTTCGGGACCAGCGTGAGATCGCACGGCTCGGGTTCCTCGTGACCGGAGATTGCCGTGCAGCGTGAATGGTCGCCGGCGCGCATCGACTGGGAGAAGAAGGTCGAGTCGGTCGGGCTGGAGTTCCACCATCTCGACGGCAAGCCGTACTGGTTCGAGCAGGCGCGCTATCGCTTCACCGAGAAGGAAGTCGACGAGCTCGACGACGCCACCGCCGAGCTGCACAGGATATGCCTGAAGGCCGTCGAGTACGTGGTGAAGAACAGGCTGTGGAAGCCGCTGGCGATTCCCGAGCAGTTCGGCTCCTACATCGAATCGGTATGGTTCCGCCAGGATCCGACCATCGTCGGCCGCTTCGATCTCGCCTATGACGGCAAGTCGCCGCCCAAGCTGCTGGAGTACAACGCCGACACGCCGACCTCGCTGCTCGAGATGGCGGTGGCCCAGTGGTTCTGGATGAAGGACGTGCTGCCCGGCGCCGACCAGTTCAACAGCGCGCACGAGAAGCTGATCGACGCCTGGCGCAAGGTCGCCGGAATCCTGCCGCCCGACGCCATCGTGCATTTCGCCCGCATGGAGGAGGAACCGGAGGACTGGGTCACGTCGGAGTACATGCGCGACACCTGCTCGCAGGCCGGGTTGCAGACCAAGACGCTGAACGTCGAGGAGATCGGCTGGAACGGCTCGCGCTTCACCGATCTCGACGAGGTGCCGGTGCAGGTGCTGCACAAGCTCTACCCGTGGGAATGGATGATGCGCGAGGAGTTCGGCCGCTTCATCCTGTCGGACACCACCGCCTTCCTCGAGCCAGCGTGGAAGGCGATCCTGTCGAGCAAGGCGATCCTGTCGCTCTTGTGGGAGATGTTCCCCGGCCATCCCAATCTGCTGCCGGCCTATTTCGAGGCCGACCAACGCCTGGGCGAGCGCTATGTGCGCAAGCCGATCCTCGGCCGCGAGGGCCGCAACGTGCAGCTCGTCGGGCCCGGGCTGGGCCAGACCACCGATGGCACCTATGGCGCCGAGGGCTACATCTTCCAGACCTACCAGCCGCTGCCGGTATTCGACGGCAACCACGTGGTGATCGGCTCGTGGATCGTCGACGGCCAGCCCGCCGGCATCGGCGTGCGCGAGGACAGTGGGCCGATCCTCAACAACCACAGCCGCTTCGTGCCGCACTACTTCTGAAGGCTCAGTCCGAGCCCAGCTCGCCCATCGTCGGCGGCGAGGCGCCCGTTGTCGGACGGCTGGCGCCGAGAAACGCCGCCAGCGACTCGGCGGGATCGATCAACCTGCGTGGTTCGGATGCGTCGGCGCGATGCTGCGCCGCGCTGCGATATAGCCGGCGTTCGAGCCAATCGAGCGCATCCGCCGCCAGGTCGCGGCCGGCGGGCCCAGCATTGAGGCTGACCTGGGTGATGCTCAGCAGGTCGGCCGAGTGACGCAGCAAGCGTGACGGGGCGTGGCGCACGCTCGAGACGGGCGGCACGGGCAGCGACGCGTGGCCTGCCCCGGCGGCGGCCCGCGGCGGAACATCGATGTCCTGCCGGCGATGGCGCTCGCGTTCATGGTCCGACGCGGCCGCCGCACTGGCGAGCTGGACGATCGCTGGCTGGCTCGGCATATGGGTCGGCGAGCGGCTAGCGCCCTGTCGCGCCGGCGGCTGCGTGCAGCCCATGACCAGCGCGACCATGGCTAGTGTCGCTGCCCTGCGGATCGGCCAAAACATCCGCGCCTCCGTTGGTGCAAGGCTACCGGGGTTGACCGGACCGCGCCAACAGGAACCCGATGTGGATAAGGATCGGGCTCCGTCGGGTCGCTACAGGCCGATCAACGCCTTCGACAGCACGTTGCGCTGCACCTCGGAGGAGCCGCCGAAGATCGTCGTCTTGCGCTGGTTGAAGTAGCGCGGCGCGGCGTCGTCGCTGTAGCCCGGCCCGACCGGCACCACGTTGGAGTCGTAGTTGCGCAGCTCGGTGAAGGGCTGGGCATAGCTGCCTACCGCCTCGACCGCCATCTCGGTGATCTTCTGGCCGACCTCGGTGCCGCGCATCTTGACCACGGAAGCCTGCAGGCCCGGCGAGTCGCCCGACTTCAGCGAGCTGTAGAAGGCCAGCTCGTTCATCTCCACGGCGTCGATCTCGATGCGCAGCGCCGCCATCTTCTCGCGCCACGCCGGATCCGAAGACAGCGGCTTGCCGTCCTTGACCCAGAGCTCGGCCAGGTCATCAAGATGGCGCAGCGACTTGCGCAGGCGCGGGCCATGCGCCTGACCGCCGCGCTCGAACTCCAGCAGGTACTTGGCGTAGGTCCAGCCCTTGTTCTCCTCGCCGACGCGGTTCTTCACCGGCACGCGGACGTTGTCGAAGAACACCTGGTTGACCTCGTGCCGCATCGGCGTACGCGTGCCGTCGGTCAGGTAGATCGGCTCGACCTTGATGCCCGGCGACTTCATGTCGATCAGCAGGAAGCTGATGCCCTCCTGCTGCTTGCCCTCGGTCGAGGTGCGCACCAGACAGAAGATCCAGTCCGCCCAATGCGCGTTGGTCGTCCAGATCTTCTGGCCGTTGACGACGTAGTCGTCGCCGTCGCGCACCGCGCGCGTGCGCAGCGAGGCGAGGTCGGAGCCCGAGCCGGGCTCCGAGTAGCCCTGGCACCACAGTTCCTCGGCGCGCGCGATCGCCGGCAGGAAGCGCTCCTTCTGCCAGTCGCTGCCGTACTTCATCAGCACGGGCGCCACCATCTTCAGGCTGAACGACGACAGGTACGGCGAGTCCGCGCGCGCCATCTCCATCTCGAAGATGAACTTCTGCGTCGAGTTCCAGCCCGGTCCGCCGTGCTCCTTGGGCCAGTTCGGCGTCAGCCAGCCCTTGGCGGCGAGGATCTTCTGCCACTGGATCAGCCGCTCGCGCGAGACGTGGCTGCTGCGGCTGCGCCGCGATTCCTCCGCCACCTCCTTCGGCATGTTCTGTGCGATCCAGGTGCGGATCTCGGTCTGGAAGGCGAGTTCCTCGGCCGTGAACTGCAGATGCATGCCCTCCTCCCTCGCGCGCTAGAGACCCAGCATCGCCTTGGCCATGATGCCGCGCTGCACTTCCGACGAGCCGCCGTAGATCGTCATCTTGCGGCCGTTGAAGTAGCGCGGCGCCAGCACGTCGGAACCCTCCGGGCCGATCGGCTCCTCGTTGGAGTTCGGCTTGCGCTGGTTGGGGAATGGCGCCGCGTAGTGCGCCGCGACATCGACGGCGTATTCCTGGACCTGCTGCATGACCTCGGTGCCGCGCAGCTTGATCATCGAGGACAGCGGGCCCGGATTCTGGCCGCCGCTGAGCTTGGAGTAGAACTCCATCTCGAACATCTCCAGGCCGGAGATCTCGATCTCGGTGCGCGCCAGCTTCTCGCGCCAGGCCGGATCGCCGCCCAGTTTCGACTCGCCGTTGGCCGCCTCGCCCACCATGCGCTTCAGGCGCTCGAACGAGGAGCGCAGGCGCGGGCTGTAGGGATTGCCGCCGCGCTCGAACTCCAGCAGGTACTTGGCGCAGGTCCAGCCCTTGTTCTCCTCGCCGATGCGCTGGTCGACCGGGATGCGCACGTCGTCGAGGAAGACCTGGTTGACCTCGTGGTTGCCCTCGCGATTGCCGTCGGCGGTGACGATCGGCTCGACCTTCACGCCCGGCGTGCTCATCGGGAAGACGACGAAGGAGATGCCGTCCTGCGGCTTGCCCTCGGTCGAGGTGCGCACCAGGCAGAACATCCAGTCGGCGATATGCGCGCCGGTGGTCCAGGTCTTCGAGCCGTTGATGACGTAGTGATCGCCGTCGCGCACCGCGCGCGTGCGCAGCGAGGCGAGGTCGGAGCCCGAGCCTGGCTCGGAATAGCCCTGGCACCAGATCAGGTCGCTGTTGAGCATCGGCGGCAGGTAGCGCCGCTTCTGCTCGTCGGTGCCGAACTTCATGATCACGGGCGCGCACATCTTGGGCCCGAAGGGCGAGGTGCCCGGCGCGCCGGCGTTCGCCATCTCCATCTCGAAGATGTACTTCTGCGTCGGCGTCCAGCCCGGGCCGCCGAACTCCCTGGGCCAGTTGGTGCACAGCCAACCCTTGGCGGCCAGGCGCTTCTGCCAGTCGAGCAGCCGCTCCTTGGGCATGTGCGCGTTTCGCGCCACCTTGCTCTCGCCGACGATCTCCGGCGTCAGGTTGACCTTGAGCCAGTCGCGCACCTCGCCCTGGAAGGCGCGGTCGGCGTCGGTGAAGTTCATGTGCATGCGGGTGGTCCTTCCGCCCTGGGCGGCCAGTACTGGTTTTGGTGGGACGGTATCGCCGCGGGGCGGGTCCTTCAACCCACTGCGGCTCGGGGTTTCAACAGGCGGAAGCCTTGGGGCGTCTTCGCCATCACGCGCGCGAGGCCGTCGCTGGCGGCGAGCATCGTGCAGTGGTCCGCCACGGCGATGCGCTCGATGACCGCCATCCCACGACCGAGCGAGCCGATCGCGGCAAGGCGCGTGAGGCGCACGCCGGCGGCCGCCAGGCGCCTGCGGTAGCGCGCCTCCTTCGGTCCGTTGTCACGATCGTAGCCCCGGCGATTGACGCAGATCAGCGCCGCGTGCTCGAGCATCGACCGTGGATCGCGCGCGTAGCGGTCGTCGTCGTACAGCGCATCGAAGAAGGCGACCGCCCTGGTTCGCGCCATGAGGTCGGGATGGGCGCTGCACGCCGAGAGCGCATGGTGGCCGGCGCTGAAGCCCGTCAGCAGCAGCGGGGCGCCCGCGAACGCCGTCGCAAATCGCGTCGACGTGCCCAGCATTCGGCGCGTGATCTGTGCCGACTCTCGCAGTACCGCATCGATGCTGCGCCGGGTCTGAAAAGGCGCACCGCGCCGGTGCTCGCGCGGTGACAGCGCAAGACGCGGCGCGACGATGATGGCATTGCGATCCGAAGCCGCGAGCTGGCGCGCCAGCGCGTGCCGTCGCAGCGACTCCTCGAAGGGCCGAGGATGGCCCCTGGCGCACAGGCTCTCGAAGCCGTGGAAGAACAGCACGACAAGGAACGGCCGATCGGCGGCGAAGCGCGCGGGAGCGAAGATCGCCACGCGCGGGTGCCGCACGCCGGCGCAAGGCGACGACTTGAGCGGTCGGATGGTCGAGACGATCTCGTGCGGCATGTCGGATCATAGGACGCTATGCTCGCCGCCGGGAGACAAACGCCGGGAGGGCCCATGGCCAGCCGTATCAATCGCGCCGTTGAGCTGCTGGGACAGGATCAGGCGATCTACTACGACGGCCCGCATACCGGCCACGTGCTGACCTACGCGCAGGGCCGCGCCGATGCCGAGACCTGGGCCGACTACATCAATGTCGGCATGGAGCACGGCGCCTTCGACATGACCGGGCTGGCCGAGTACATGCGCGGCATGGTCGAGGCCGGCCCGACCCGCTCGGGCCATCGCACGCCGGCGGTGATTGTCGAGGCGCCGGTCAACGGCACCGACGAGGCCAATGTGCGTTTCAACGCCTGGCAGTTCCGCCAGATCCTCGGCCGCGGCGTGCACGGCATCCTGCTGTGCCAGGCCGAGACCCCCGACGCCACCCGCGCCTTCGTCGAGTCCTGCCGCTATCCCCCGAACTTGGCCGGGGTCGACGCCGCCCTGCCCTCGCCGGTCGACCGCCTGGGCGGTGCCGTGCGACCGCAGCCGACGGGCGGCAAGCTCGGCATCGGCACGCGCGGCCGCGGCTCGGAGCCGACGGCGGCGCCGATCTGGGGTATCAGCGAGCTCGACTACCTCAGCCGCTGCGATCCCTGGCCGCTCAATCCCGAGGGCGAGTTGCTGCTCGGCGTCAAGCTGGAGAGCCCGGAAGGAATCGCCAATTGCGAGGCGATCCTCGACGTGCCGGGCCTGGGCTTTGCCGAGCTCGGGCCGGGCGACCTCGGCCTGTCGCTGGGCTACCGCACCGTGCCGCGCCAGCCCTTCCCGCCGGAGATGAAAGCCGCGCGCGATCGCGTCCTGAAGGCCTGTCGCGCCCGCGGCATCGCCTTTCTCGAGGGCTGCGCGCCCGACAACATCGCCGGTCGCATCGACGAGGGCGTGCGGGTCGTCGCCGGCCACGACCCCGAGACCGCCAAGGTCGGCCGCGCTCATCAGAAGCGGGCCATGCCGGTGTGAAAATCGTCGCTCGGCCGAATCCTTTGCCTGATGCCGCACGTCTTGGAATCAGGCAGCCACGAGGAGCCCCGCCATGACGATCGAAAGAACACTGTACTGGTACCCCAGTCTGCACCCGCAGAAGGCGCGCCTGGCGCTCAACGCCCTGGAGTTGCCGCACAAGGTGCACCGGATGGATCTCGCCGGCGGCGAGCAGCGGACGCCGGCATTCCTGGCGCTGAATCCCGTCGGCAAGGCGCCGGTGCTGGTCGATGGCGGCTTCGTGCTGCCGGAGTCGAACGCCATCGTCGCCTATCTCGGCGAGCGCTACGGCCTGTGGCCAAAGGGCTACGAGGCGCGCGCCGAGGCGCTGCGCTGGCTGTTCGTCGAGGCGCACTACCTGCGCGAGCCCGCCAGCGCCGTGTGGTTCCATCGCTTCTTCATGCCCCTGGTCGGCGGCCCGAGCGACGAGGCGGCTGCGGCGCGCGGCGAGACGGATCTGGAGAAGCCGCTCAGGCTGCTGGAGACGCGCCTTGCCGCATCGCCCTGGCTGATGGGCAACGATCTCACCCTGGTCGACTGCGGCTTCGGCCCCGTGCTCGACGCCGCCGCTCTCGGCGGCTTCGACTTCGCACCCTTCCCGGCTATCGCCGCCTATCTGGCGCGCCTGCGCGCCATGCCTGCCTGGCAGCGCGGCGAGTTCTGGACGCCGGCCGATCTCGCCCGCAAGCGCGAGGCGGTGGCCGCGTGAGTGAGAGCCTGGAGCGCCTTCTCGTCGAAATGCGGCCAAAGCTGCACCGCTATTGCGCCCGCATGACCGGCTCGGTGATCGAGGGCGAGGACGTGCTGCAGGAGGCGATGCTCAAGGCCATCGAGGCCTTCCCGCGGGCCGGTCCGATCGCCAATCCCGAGGGCTGGCTGTTCCGCGTCGCCCACAACGCGGCGCTCGACCACCTGCGCCGCCGCGCGCGGCAAGACGCGCTGCGCGCCGATGAGGACCTTGAGATGGTCGTCGATCCGGCCGACGAAATCGCCGCCCGCCAGGCATCGGCCGCGGCCTTGCGCACCTTCATGCGGCTGCCGGTGGCACAACGCAGCTGTGTCATCCTGATGGACGTGCTGGGCCATTCCCTCGACGAGATCGGGGCCGTGGTCGACGCTACGGTCCCCGCCGTGAAAGCGGCGCTGCATCGCGGTCGAGCGCGTCTTCGCGAACTGGCGGCCGAGCCGGACGATGAGCCTCTGCCGGCCCTGGCCGAATCCGATCGCTCGCTGCTGGCGGCCTATGTCGATCGCTTCAACGCCCGTGACTTTGACACCATCCGCGCCATGCTCGCCGACGAGGTCCGGGTCGAGGTCTTCAACCGCACCCGGATGAAGGGCCGCGAGGAAGTCGGTCGCTATTTCGCCAACGCGTCGCGCGGCGACGACTGGCGCATGGTCGCCGGCGAGGTCGAAGGCCGGCCGGCGGCAATCATCATCGATCCGAACGACCCCACGGCGACGCCAGTGCACTTCTCGGTGCTGCGTTTCGCGGATGGCCGCCTGCTGGAGATCCGCGACTTCCGCTATGCCCGCTACGCCAACGAAGCGGCCGGGCTGCGGCCGGCCGATAAGACATGATCAGCCGGCGACCGACAGGCGAGCGCGCAGCGCCACCTTGTGCACCTTCTCCAGCGTCGAGCGCGGCATGTCCTCGACCAGGAACACCGCGCGCGGCCGCTTGAAGTCGGCGAGCTTGGCGGCGCATTCGCCCAGGATGCGGTCGGGCAGCTCGTTGTTGCCCTCGATGGCGATTCCCGGCGCCGGAATGACGAACGCGACAGGCACCTCGTCGAGCATGCGGTGCTTCTGCGCCACCACGGCGCATTCCTGCACGCCGGGCACCAGGGCGATGACGCGTTCGATCTCCGAGGCGGCGACGTTCTCGCCGCCGACCTTGAGCATGTCCTTGTCGCGGTCGCTGAAGGTGATGTAGCCGTCCTCCTCCAGCTTCACGCGATCGCCGGTCATGAACCAGCCGTCCTCGGTGAAGCTGTCGGCCGTGGCCTGTGCGTTGTCGAGATACTCGGCGAAGATCTGGATGCCGCGCGTGCCCTGGCATTGCAGGTGGCCGATGCCGCCGGGCGCGATCGGCGTCGCCAGATCCTCGTCGAGGATGCGGATGCCGTAGCCCGCGGCCGGCCGGCCCGTGGTCATCGGTCGATTGCGCAGCAGTGCGTCGCCGATGATGCCCTGGCTCACCGTCTCGGTCATGCCCCACCAGCCGATGGTGCGTACCTTGAACACCTCGTCGAACGGCGGCTCGTTGATGGCGTTGCCCATCATGCGGAAGTGATGCGGCGGGATGTCGTGCTGCATCAGCGCCTTGAGGAAGAACGGCAGGGTCGAATGCCAGGTGCAGCGGTTGCGCAGCGCCACGTCCCAGAAGCGCCGCGCCGAGAATTTCGGCTGCAGCACGACGGTGCCGCCGGCCCACATCGCCGGCAGGATCGAGTAGGCGCGCGCATTGGTATGGAACGACGGCATCACGACGTGATGCACGTCGGCCTCGTTGAGGTTCTGGTGGATCGCCGATGTCCGCGCGCCCCACAGCGCGTTGCCCTGCGTCCACAGGACGCCCTTGGGCCGCGACGTGGTGCCTGACGTGTATTGCACCGAGCCCGGCCGCCAGGGATCGGCCTCGAGCTTCGGCAGGTCGGCGGGATCGCCGTCGAGCGAGGAGAAGGCGTTGGCCTTCTGCGGCCGCAGCCCGGCCGGCGGCTCGCCGCCCTCGACCATATGCTCGGTGACGACCAGCCATTTGATGTTGCGGGCGTTCGCTGCGACCGTTTCCGCCAGCTCCGGCTGGGTGATGGCGCCGACAGCGCCGCAGTGATCGGCGAAGTACGCCAGCTCCTCGCCGGCCGAGCGCGTGTTGGTGGTCACGACCACTGCGCCCAGCCGGGCACACGCGAACCAGACGAACTCCAGCTCGGGCGAATTGTCGAGATGAGCCAGCACGAAATCGCCGGCCTTCACTCCGCGCCTGTGCAGGCCGGAGGCGACGCGCTGCACGCGATCGCGGAACTGCCGGTACGTCCAGACCTGGCGCGGGCCCTCGAACGGCTCCCACACCAGGTACGGATGATCGCCGCGTGTCTCGGCGCGGAAGTCGAGCAGCCAGGTGACGTCGCGCCCGGCGAAGGGGTTGACGATGCTTCCGCGCCAATCGACGGGCGTAAACGACATGGGCACTTCCTCGACGCTCGTTCTTGTCGGAGTCGAGGATAGCCAATCGATCGCAGGGACGGAAATCGGCTTCGCTGCGCTCAGTGGGCTTTTTCGTCAACGTTCAGGCGTAGCCCGATGGCCGCGTGAAGCCACCGATGACATCCGTCAATCGCCGTGCCAGATCGATGCAGGTACGGTCCTCCAGATAGGGCCCGACCACCTGCATGCCGATCGGCAGGCCGGCCCTGCTGCGTCCCACCGGCACCACGGTCGCAGGCAGTCGTACATTGCCGATCAGCCCGGCCCATCCGATCGCTTCCAGGTAACCGCGTTGCACACCGTTGACCGTCAGACGCCTCGCCTGCAGGTCCGGCGAATGGTCGTGCGCAAAGGCCGCTGTCATGACGATCGGGCACAGGAAGACGTCGTAGCCGGTGAAGAAGTCCGCCCAGCGCGCGCGCTCTTCCTGGCGGGCCGCCGCTTCGCGCACGTAGTCGACGTGGCGCATGGTCGAGCCGCGCATGAACAGCGTGCTCATCGCCCGCGGGTCGGTCACCGCCTTGGCACCGATCGCCAGCTGTTCCAGCAGGCCCTCGTCGTAGCCCGGCGCCAGGGCGGCGGCGAGCATGCGGTAGAAGCGGCGGAAGCTGTCGCCGAAATCGAGCGCCGGCCTGGACGGCCGCACGGTGGCGCCGGACTTGGCGACCGCGTCAGCGGCGCGACTGATGGCGTCGGCGATTTCCGTTTCGACCGCACAGAACGCATCGTCCGGGCAGATCGCGATCCGGTAGTCGGCGAGCGCGGTACGCCGCGGCGCCGGCAGGTCGATGCGCCAAGCGGTGGCGTCCCATTCGCCCGGCCCGGCCAGCACCGAAAGCGCGAGGTCGAGGTCGTCGGCGCTGCGCGCCAGCGGCCCGGCAACGGCGATGTCGGGCAGGTAGAGCGAGTTCGGCGGTCCCGGCACATGCCCGCGCAACGGCACCACGCCGAAGCTCGGCTTGTGGCCGTACACGCCGCAGAAATGCGCCGGGTTGCGGATCGAGCCGCCGATATCGCTGCCCAGCTCGAGCGGTGTCATGCCCGTCGCCAGCGCCGCCGCCGAGCCGCCCGAGGAGCCACCCGGGCCGCGCGTCAGGTCCCAGGGATTGTTGGTCGTGCCGTAGACCTCGTTGTAGGTCTGTAAGTCACCGGCGTAGAGCGGCGTGTTGGTCTTGCCGAAGATCACCGCGCCGGCATCGACCAGCTTGTTCACCGCATCGGCATGGCGCAGCGCGGCGTTGGCCTTCAGGGCAACGGCACCGGCGGTGGTCGGCAGGCCCTCGACGTCGAAGCACTCCTTCACCGTCATGGGCACGCCATGCAGCGGCCCGAGCGGCTTGCCCTTGGCCAGCGCTTTGTCGGCTTCGACTGCCCGCTCCTTCGCGCGCTCCCAGTCGAAGACGACGACGGCATTGACCTTCGGGTTGTGCTGATCGACGCGCCGGCGGAAATGCTCGAGCAGCTCGACCGCCGAGACCTTGCGGGCGCGCACCGCCGCCGCGAGATCGCCCGCCGCCATCCACGTCGCGTCCATATTCGTTCCTCCGTTCGTCGAGGGGGCGACGCTAGAACGCGCCGCGGGCTACTGCCAACCCCGTCGGCGGATCGCCGCGCTGATCGGGCCGAGGACGAAGCCCTTGCCCGACAGGCCGGGCAGCCACTCCGCCAGCGCCTGGATGGTGACGTCGTGCGGATGGCCGATGGCGACGGCGAAGCCCTGGCGGCGCGCCAGCACCTCGGTCTCGGCAAGCTGTCGCCGCACGGCGTCGATGGCCATGACATCGTCCAGGAACACGTGGCGATCGACGTTGGGCATGCCGAGTTCCTCGGCCACCAGGCCACCCACCGTGTCGGCATGCGTGCGCGAATCGAGGAAGGCGAGCCCGCGCGTCTTCATCTCGCGCAATGACACCTCGACGCCGGGACGCCAGGTCGTGAACCTGCTGCCCATGTGATTGTTGACCGCGACATAGCCGGAGAACGAGTCCAGTGCCGCGACCGTGCGCCGGCGGATCATGTCGAGCGACAGGTTGGTGAGCAGCGCGTTGGGTCCTGGATCGACGCCGCGCGACAACGGCTCCATCGGCAGATGCAGCATAAGCTCGTGCCCGCGGCCGCGCGCCGCCGTTGCCTGCTCGGCGAGGTTGCGCGCATAGGGCAGATAGGACAGGGTCAGTGGACGCGGCAGCTCGGTGATCCGACGCGAGCGCGGCCGGTCGAGGCCCATGTCGTCTATCACCACGACGATCAGCGGCCGGCGACGATCGTCGCTGAAGGCGATGGCGTTGCGCTGCCATGCTGCGCCCGCCGGCGCCGCGCGCGGCGTCGATGGCGGTGCGCGGCGTTCCTCGTAGTTCGGCTGCGGCTTGCCTTCCGACTCGCTGTACACCGGCAGCCCCGGTACCTGCTCGATGCTGGCGTAGCGCGGCGGCGGTGACGGCCTGCTCGTCGTCGGCGCCGGCCGCGACGGTTCGGGCTTCGCCGCAATCGTCGCCGGCGGCGACGGACGTGGGCCATTGAGAATGCCGGTCAGCCAGAAGCCGCCACCGATGCCCAGGACCGCCAGGCACAGCAGCGCCAACGCGCCGAACGCCAGCCGCCGCGCCAGCATGGCGTCGAACAGGCCGCGGCCGTAGGCGCCGACGGCGGCAAGCGCCTCATCGAGGCGCGCGCCGATTGTCGCCGGCGCCGCCTTGCGCGACTTGCCCTTGCGCGCGCGCGTCTTGCCGCCGCCGCTCTTGCGGGTCCGCCCTTTGGAAGCTGCCATGCGAGGGGAAATCGCTTCGTTGTCGTTGCCGGCACTCTAGCACATCGGCGCTTCAGAACAGGCGCGGTGCATTCATCAGCACGAGGCCTGCGACGATCACCGCCGCGGCGGCGACGCGGCGGCGACCGAAGCTCTCGCCCAGCAGCAGTGCGCCCATCAGCGCGCCAAACAGCACCGAGGTCTCGCGCAGCGCCGCGACATGCGCCATCGGCCCCTGCGACAGCGCCCAGATGGCGATGCCGTAGCCGCCATGCGCCACCAGTCCGCCCGCCACGCCGCGATGCCAGTTGGTGCGCAGGTAGCCGACCACCGCGCGCGGCCGCCGCCAGATCGCGAAGAGCAGCAGCCACGGTCCCTCGAGCAGGTTGAGCCAAGCGATGTAGCTGATCTTGTGCTCCAGGGTGGGGCCGGCGGCACGCACGCCCAGGCCGTCCGCCACGATATAGAGCGCGATGGTGACGCCGGTGAGCAGCGCGAAGAGAGTAGCCAGCCGATGGCGGCGGCGCGCTCCCGGCGATGCTTCTCCGGTGGCGCGACCATCGCGCTCCGGCAACGCCAGGGCGATCAGTCCGGCCGACAGCAGAACGACGCCCAGGACGTCCTGGGAGCGCAGCGCCTCGCCGAGCAGGCGACCCGAAAACACCGCCACGAGCAGCGGACCCGATCCGCGGGCGATGGGATAGGCGTGACTGAGATCGCCGTAGGCGTAGGCCTTGAGCAGGAAGACGTAATAGAGGAGATGGGCCGCCACGGAGCAGGCTGCCCATTTCCATGCCGCCGGATCGATCATCGGCAGGAACGGTACCAGGATCGCGCCCTGCAGCGCGCCCATAGCCATGATCACCCCGAACGTCGCCAGTCGGTCGGCACGGTCGGATTTCAGGATGGCATTCCAGCTCGCGTGCATGACCGCCGCCGCAAGCAGCAGGGCGATGACGAGCGGGTCGAGCACGGTGGCCATGAGGGAGGAAGGACGGCGTGTGACGTTTTTGTTGCAGCCACCATAGGCTGCCGTCGCGCCGCCGTCTGCGGTCCCCGTGCTCGACAATTTCGACGCTTGTCAGGAAGGCCGCCCGACGGGCAGCCTTCCCGCTTGAGGCCCTATTTGTCGAGCCAGAGATCCTCGAAGCGCCAGCCGTTGTAGATGCTGTTGGTCTGGATCACGACACCCTTGACATGGGGCTGCCAGCAGCCGGCGGCGACGTTGTGGGAGATGATCGGCCGGGCGACGTCCTCCTGCAGCCTGCGGTCGATCTCCCGCACCATCTTCAGGCGCTTGTTCAGGTCGGTCTCGCGCGACTGGGCCTCGAACAGCTTCGTCACCTCCGGATCGCAGTAATTGTTGTAGTTGCGCAGCGAGCCGCAGGCGTAGTTTTCGAAGAAGTGCTGATCGGGGTCGTCGACGCCGCTGCCGGTGAGGTTCAGCGCCACCGTGTACTCCTTCTTGAACATGCGACTGTAGTACACCGCGGTGTCGATGATCTCGAGCTCGCCGTCGATGAAGATGTGCCGCAGCTGGTCGATCAGGATCACCGCCGGATCGCGGAAGGGAGCGATGTTGCGGGTGCTGACCTTGATCTTCAGCCGCTTTTCCGGACTGTAGCCGGCCTCCTTCATCAACGCGCGCGCCTGCTCGCGGTTCTTCTCGACGTCGCCGTAGCCGAAGACGGTCGTGAGCTCCTCCGGCGGCAGGCCCCAGACGCCCGACGGTGGCGGCAGCATCGTGCCGCCCATCGCCGCCTGGCCCTCGCTCAGAATGTCGATGAACGACTTGCGATCGAGGGTCAGCGCCATGGCCTTGCGGATGCGCAGGTCGTCGAACGGCGGCGAGTCCCGGTTGACGATCAGGTTGGTGCTGACCGCAGTGTGCCGCATCGTGCACTGCGCGTGCGGCGCGTCCTTCTTGATATCCTTGAGCAGCGGCACCGTGACGTCGGTCGGGAACGTCATGTCGAAATTGCCGCTGATGAACGATAGCATGCGCGTCGAGCGATCCTGGATGATCGTGTACTCGATGCCGTCGAGATACGGCCTGCCCGGCTTCCAGTAGTCCGGATTGCGGGTCAGCTTGATGCCCTCGTTCATCCTGAGCTCGACGAGCTTGAACGGGCCGGTGCCAACGGCCTTGCGCCGCATGTCGGCCAGTGGGACATGGCAGGGATACATCGGTGTGTAGCCCGAGGCGAGCAACGCCAGCAGCGAGGGCTGCGGATTCTTGACGTGGATCGTCGCCTCGAAGTCGCCGTTGGCCGTCGCCTTCTCGATATTGCCGAACCAGGCACCACGCGGATTGCGGCGCAGCTTGTCCGTGGCCTTGCCGGTGAGCAGATCCACCGTGCAGACCACGTCCTTGGACGTGAACGGCTTGCCGTCGTGCCACTTGACCCCTTGGCGCAACTTGAAGGTGAGCGCCTTGCCATCGGCGCTCCACGACCAACTCGTCGCCAGATCCGGCACGATGGTCTCGAAGCTGTTGCGCGGCTTCTGCTGGTCGTACATGACCAGGTTGTTGTAGATCGCCATGAACGGCATGTTGGTGGAGATCGTCGCTTCCTCGTGCATCGAGGCGCTTGGCGGCGTGTCCATGTGCTGGATCTTCAGCACGCCGCCGCGCTTTTGCGCCCAGGCGCCATCCGCGGTCGCGACCGTGACGGCCGCCGCGGCAAGCAAGGCGATACACCCGTTGCTGAACTTCATTGTCGTTCCTCCCTTGCGACCGCACGCGCTGCTACGCCACGCCGGCCTGCCGTGTTTCCTAACGCTCCTCCTCTACTCCAACTGACGCGCGCACCTGCCGGGCGGACGCGTGCGGCGAGGATGCGCTGGCACCTGCGTCGACCGCAAGCACGCCAAGCCGCCGGGAAACAGTCAGGGTACTTGACGTGTATTCCAGGATAGTGGAATGTCATCCATCATTATGGATGACGCCAGCCTCGACCAGCGGATCGCCACCCGACTGCGCGACCTCCGCGCGATGCGCGGGCTGACCCTCGACGCGTTGGCCGAGCGCAGCGGCGTGAGCCGCTCGATGATCTCGGTGATCGAGCGCGGCGAGAGCAGCCCGACGGCGGCGCTGCTGGAAAAGCTGGCGGCCGGCCTGGGCGTGTCGCTCGCCAGCCTGTTCGATCCGCCGGCCCCGAGTGGCGATCCCGTCGCGCGCCGTGCCGAGCAGCCGCAATGGCGCGATCCCGCATCGGGCTATGTCAGGCGCAACGTCTCTCCCGCGGGCGTCGCTTCGCCGATCCAGATCGTCGAGGTCGAGTTCCCCGCCGGTGCCCATGTCGCCTTCGACAGCGGCGCGCGCGACACCCGCGTGCACCAGCAGGTCTGGGTGCTCGACGGCGCCGTCGAGGTCAGCGTCGGCGACGAGCGGCATCAATTGCGCGCGGGCGACTGCTTCGCATTCGTTCTCGACCGCCCCACCGCCTTCCGCAACCGCTCCCGCAGGAAGGCCCGCTACGCGGTCGTCATCGTCGGCCAACCGGCGGCCGCCCGATGAGCCGCTGCGCCGTCCGCCAGGTCAGCCGCCTCGACAAGGAGCAGCTCGAGGGCCTGGTCGACGTGCTGATCGACTGCGTCGCCGGTGGTGCCTCGGTGAGCTTCATGCATCCGCTGTCGCGCACCAGGGCGCTTGCCTTCTGGCGCGGCGTCGCCGCGGACGTCGAGAGCGGCGCACGCGCCCTGCTGATCGCCGAGGACGACATCGGCATCGTCGGCACGGTCCAGCTGGTGCTCGGCCAGCCCGAGAACCAGCCGCACCGCGCCGACCTCTCCAAGATGCTGGTGCATCGCCGCGCCCGGCGGCTCGGTATCGGTGCTGCGCTGATGCGCGCCGCCGAGGATGCCGCGCGTAACGCCGGCAAGACTCTACTGGTGCTCGATACCGCCAGCGACGACGCCGGCCGCCTCTACGCGCGCACCGGCTGGACGCTGGCCGGCGTAATTCCCGACTACGCCCTGCTCCCGCATGGCGGCCTCTGTGCCACCCATGTCTACTACCGCAAGCTCGCCTGACGATGGACGGGATCCATGTCGTGGCGGCGCTGGCCAGCGCCGCGCTGCACGCCGGGTGGAACGCCGCCGTCAAGGCGAGCCCGCGTCCGGCCGAGGCCATGGCGGCGCAGATGCTGATGAGCGCCGCGCTGTCCCTGCCCTTCCTGCTGTGGACAGGACTGCCGGCGCCGGCGGCATGGCAGTGGGTCGCCGCATCGACGCTGTCGAACACCGTCGCCGTGATGGCGCTGCTGAAAGCCTACGAGCAGGCCGGCTTCGGCCTCGTCTACCCGCTCGTGCGCGCCATCTCGGTGGTGCTGGTGGTGCCGATGGCGGCGCTGCTCGCCGGCGACCGGCTCGGGCTGACCACGCTTCTCGGCATCGCGCTGATCGTCGCCGCCCTGGGCCTGCTGGCCGGCGGCGCCGGCCGCGACCGCTCTTTTCCGTCGCGCGCGCTCCTGTGGGTGTCGATCGCCGGCGTGGCCTCCGCGATCTACGTGATGTGCGATGCGCAGGGCGCACGGGCGGCGGGATCGCCCTGGGCCTACGGCTTCGTGGTCTCGATCACCAACGCCGCGGCGATGTGGTGGCGCAACCGGCACCTTGGCGGTCCGCTCCGGCTCGCGCGCGGCAACTGGAGCGTCGCCGCGCCGGCCGCCGTGGCCTCCGTCGCCTCCTACCTGCTGATCCTCTGGATCTGGAGTGAAGCGCCGATCGCCCCGTCATCGGCGCTGCGCGACACCAGCTCGGTCTTCGCCATCCTGATCGCCATCGTCTGGCTGCGCGAGCCGTTCACCGTCACGCGCATCCTCGCCGTCCTGCTGGCGGCGGGTGCCGTGCCGTTGCTGCGGCTGGCGTGACGGGCTAGGTTGCGCCGCGAAAGGACATTCCATGCTGCTGGTCATCGATAACTACGACAGCTTCACCTACAACCTCGTGCACTACATCGGCGATGTCGGCGGCGTGTGCGACGTGCACCGCAACGATCAGATCACCGTGGCCGAAGCACTGGCGCGCAAGCCTGCGGGCATCGTGCTGTCGCCGGGCCCCTGCACCCCCAACGAGGCCGGCATCTGCCTCGAGCTGATCAGGGCGGCCGCCGTCGAGCAGGTGCCGCTGCTCGGCGTCTGCCTCGGCCATCAGGCGGTCGGCCAGGCCTTCGGCGGCAAGGTGGTGCGCGCCGGCGTGCCGATGCACGGCAAGCTGTCGTCGATCCGCAACACCGGCAAGGGCGTGTTCGAGGACGTGCCGTCGCCCTTCGAAGCCACGCGCTACCACTCGCTGATCGTCGAGCGGGCCAGCCTGCCGGCCGAGCTCGAGATCGTCGCCCAGCTCGACGACGGCATGATCATGGGCATGCGCCACAGGAGCCTGCCGATCCACGGCGTGCAGTTCCATCCCGAGAGCATCGCCTCGCAGCACGGCCACAGGATCCTCGAGAACTTCCTGCGCATCGCCGGCGACCACCCCAGCCAGCGGAAGCGCGTGGCGTAGGCCGCCCGCATCGCAACGCCCCTGTCATGTCGAGCGAAGCGAGACATCCAGGCAACTCTCCCTAGATCCCTCGCTGCGCTCGGAATGACAGACAAGAAGCCCCCTCTTTCTCCCGAAACGCTCGCCGCCCAGGCGCTGGGCTGGGTCGACGAGGCGACGCGCGCGGTGGTGCCGCCGATCCACCTCGCGACTACCTACCTGCGCGATCCCGACAACCAGTACCGCTCGGGCCGCGTCTACAGCCGCGCCGATTCGCCCAACTACAACCAGCCCGAGGAGCTGCTGGCGAAGCTCGAAGGCGGCGCGGGGGCGCTGGTGTTCTCATCGGGCATGAGTGCGGCGACCGCCTGCTTCCTGGCGCTGGCGCCGGGCGACCATGTGATCGCGCCCAGGGTGATGTACTGGTCGCTGCGCAACTGGCTGCTGAACTTCGCCACCCATTGGGGCCTGGCGGTCGAGTTCGTCGACGCCGATTCGGTCGAGGCCGTGCGCCGGGCGGTGAGGCCCGGCAAGACCCGCATGATCTGGCTCGAGACGCCGGCCAACCCGCTGTGGTGCATCTCCGATATCGCCGCCTGCGCCAGGATTGCCCACGACGCCGGCGCCTTGCTCGCCGTCGATTCGACCTGCGCGACGCCGGTATTCACCCGGCCGATCGAGCACGGCGCCGACCTGGTGATGCACGCCGCTACCAAGTACCTCGCCGGCCACAGCGACGTGATGGCCGGCGCCCTGGTCGGCGCGCGCGACGACGAGCATTTCCAGCGCATCCGCCTGATCCGCGCCCAGCTCGGCACGATCCTGGGCGCGCTGGAAGCCTACCTGCTGCTGCGCGGCATGCGCACCCTGTTCCCGCGCGTGCGGACCGCCGCCGACAACGCCCAGTGGCTGGCGCGCAGGCTCGCGGCGCATCCGCTGGTCGAGGCGGTTCTGTTCCCCGGCCTGCCGGGCTTCGCCGGGCACGACATCGCGGCGCGGCAGATGGCGGGCGGCTTCGGCGCCATGATGTCGATCCGCGTCAAGAGCGATGCGACGCTGAATCTCAGCGGCGAGGCGGCCGCCATCGCCGTCGCGGCGAAGGTCGGGCTGTGGAAGCGCGCCACCTCGCTGGGCGGCGTCGAGAGCCTGATCGAGCATCGCGCCAGCGTCGAGGGAGCCGGCACGCCGGCGCCGGCCGACCTGCTGCGGCTGAGCGTCGGGATCGAGGCGAAGGAAGACCTCTACGCCGACCTCGACCAGGCGCTGGCGAGCGCGCACCGCCGCAACACCGCGTAACCATCCGACGCACGCCGTCGTCTGGCCATGCGCTAGGCTGTGTCATCGGCCGGAGGTCACGGCGATGACGAAAGCGCGAGGGGTGCTCGGCCTGATGGGGCTGGCCGGCTGCCTGACAGCGTGTTTCCCCGATCACGACGGCGCCGGCTACACGCCGTCCTACAGCACGCCGTCGAACTACTCCTCGACGAGCACCACCAGCAGCGGCAGCGAGCGCCGCTACCGCGAGAGGACGATCGTTACCGATCGCGGCGTCACCATCATCCAGCGCGACCGCGACGGCACGCGAACGATCGTGCGCTCCGACGGCTACGTCCGCGTCGTGCCGCCGTCGCCGCGGCGCCGGCACTAGGCGAAGGCGCGGGTCTCGGGTTCGAAGGGGATCATCGGCGCCCTGCCCTTGCTAACGACGGCGCCGCCGCGTCGCGTGCCCAGCGCGATGCTGGTCCACTTGTTGAGGAAGATCGGCGGCAGCTCGCGGCCGTCGGGCAGCGACAGCCACATGCGGATCAGGTGGCGCTTGTGCGCCTTGTCGGGCCAGTCCTCGAACGCCGTGCGGGAGTGAAAGATGAGATGGTTCTGCAGGAACTGGATGTCGCCCGGCTCGAAGGGAATGCGCAGGCAGAACCGGTCCTCGGCGCAGATCGCGTAGAACAGCTCGACCGCGGCGCGGGTCCGTGCCGTCAGCCGCGGCGCGTCGGCGAAGCGCTGGCTCGATTCGATGTACTGCGGCAGCGGGCCATAGCCGTTGAACTGCCCCTTGTGCATGGTGAAGACCGGCATCTCGAACCACGGCGTCCGGCCCGGCGGCACCTCGCCGCGGCGATCAAGCACGACCGGCTCGTAGAGCGCGGCGCAGAGATTGGCGTCGCGCCTCAGCATCTCGTCGTGCACGGCGATGGCGCTGACGATGGCGCTGGTGCCGCCGCGCATCGCCGTGCGCACGCAGAGCAGGCCGACGACGTCGCAGGAATCGGAGTGGAAGGCGAGCTCGGCGTTGCTCTGGGTCAGGCGGCGGTCGACATTGTCGGGCCGGTCACCGACATCGATGACATGGCCTATCATGTGCCCGTTGCGGTTCTGCGGGATGGGATCGCCGATATGGCGCGACAGGCCCCAGTAGACGCGCAGCTGCGTCTCGCGGTCGTAACCTTCGACCGGCAGGCCGCGCACGTAGCCGAAGGCCGCACCGTCCTTGATACGAGCCCGCAACGCCCGCAGGCGCGCCGCCAGCCCCGGCAGCGCGAAGTCGTCTCGCGTGATGGCCTGGATATCGAGCGAGCGGGTCCGGCGGACCGTCTCGTCGATCTCCGCCCGGTCGGCATCGGTGAGCTTGAGCATCCAGTCGTCGCGGCCCTGCCAGTCGCTGGCGAGCCAAGATGAGGGGCCGCCGATCGGCGTCGGTTTGGTCGCGGGCACGGATATCCTCCGGATTTGACGCGCCCAGCATGCTGCCGCCGCTCTCATAAAAGAAGCTGTTGAAGGTAATACCAATCATAAGCAATCCTTTGGCATGCGCGATCTCCGCCTCGACCAGCTGCACACCTTCACCCGGGTCATCGAGCTTGGCGGTTTCTCGGCCGCGGCCGAGCGTCTGGGCATCAGCCAGCCGGCGGTAAGCCTGCAGGTACGCCAGCTCGAGAAGCGGCTGGGCGTGCGCCTGGTCGAGCGCGTCGGCAAGCGGGCGATGGCGACCGACAGCGGCAGGCGCCTGCTGGCGCATGCCGGACGGATCGAGGAAGCGGTCGGCGCCGCGCTCGACGATCTCGCGGCGTATGGCGACGGCGCCTTCGGCCGAGTGCGCATCGGCACCGGCGCCACGGCGAGCATCTACCTCCTGCCGCCGATCCTGCGCGATCTGCGTCGCAGGTTCCCGGCGCTCGAGATCACGGTGACCTCGCAGAACACCATCGACGTGCTGAAGGCGCTGGAGGGCAACGCGGTAGATATCGGTCTGGTGACGCTGCCGGCGCCCGGTCGCGCCTTTGCCGTCACGCCCCTGCTCGACGACGACTTCGTGGCCATCGCGCCGGCCGAGGGCGAGCCACTGCCGAGAACGGTGACGGCGGCCCAGCTCGCCCGGCGGCCGCTGATCCTGTACGAGACCGCCGGCAACACGCGCCGCCTGACCGACGCCTGGTTCACCAGGGCCGGCGTGCATCCCACGCCGGTCATGGACCTCGGCAATGTCGAGGCGATCAAGCAGCTGGTCGCCGCCGGGCTGGGCGTCGCCGTCCTCCCCGGCAGCGCGATCCGCCGCAGGGGCGAGCGCCTGCCGATCACGACGCACACATTGTCGCCGCGGTTGAGCCGCAAGCTGGCTTTGGTGATGCGCCGCGACAAGGTCCTGGGCCGCGGCCTGCGCGAGGTGATCAAGGCGCTGAAGCGGCTCGGCTGAGATGGTATGGTGCACGCATGAGACTGGTGGCGTTCGCCTTCTGCCTGATGCTCGCGCCGATCGACTCCTTCGCGGCCGATCCCGCGCCGCGTCAGCGCGTCCAGGTCTACCGCCAGCCCAGCGGCGCGACAGTGATCATCCGGCGCGAGCACGACATCGTGCTGCGCAACTCCGACGGCACGCGCATCGTCATTCCAGCGACCCGCTCGACACCCGCCCTGCCGCCGCGCTGGCGGCGATAGCCGCTACTGCGCCGCCACCGCCATCGGCCCGGCCATCTGCCGCGACACGAGCTGGGCATAGAGCCCACCCCGGGCGATCAGGCTGGCGTGATCGCCGGTCTCGACCACCCTGCCCTCGTCCATGGCCACGATCAGGTCGGCGTCGCGTACCGTCGACAGGCGGTGGGCGATGACGATGGTCGTGCGGTCGGCCTTCAGCCGGTCGAGCGCGCCGCGTACCGCCTGCTCGTTGACCGCGTCGAGGTGCGACGTCGCCTCGTCGAGGATCAGCACCGGCGCGTCCTTCAGGAACGCGCGGGCGATGGCGACGCGCTGACGCTGGCCGCCCGACAGGCTGGTGCCACGCTCGCCGACCGGCGCCTCCAGGCCTTCCGGCAGCGCCGCGACCAGATCCTTCAGCGAGGCGTGCTCGACCGCGGCCAGCAGGTCGGCCTCGCTGGCATCGGGCCGCGCGATCAGGATGTTGGCGCGCAGCGTGTCGTTGAACAGGTAGGTATCCTGGGCCACCAGGGCGATGTTGCGGCGCAGATCGTCGAGCTTCCAGTCGCGCAGGTCCGCGCCGTTGAAGGTGATGCGGCCCTGGTCGGGATCCCAGAAGCGCATCAGCAATTGCGCCGTGGTCGTCTTGCCGGCGCCCGACATGCCGACCAGCGCCACGGTCTTGCCGGCCGGCACCGCGAAGCTCACGTCATGCAGCGCCGCCCGATCATGACCGGGATAGGTGAAACGCACGTTCTCCAGGGTTAGCGCCGCCGCGCCGGAGGTCGCCGGCACGCCCTTGCCGTCGGTCACCGGCACCGGCTCGTTGTCGAGCGCATAGACGCGGCGCGTCGAGCCCATGGTGTCGGCGAGCTGGCGGCCGACATGGGCGATCTCCGACACCGGCAGGAAGGCCGCCATCGCCAGCAGCGCGAGCAGCGGCAGGACCGAGGAATCGATCGCGCCGCGTGACGCCAGCCAGGCGCCGGCGGCGACGACGGCGAGTCCGCCGAAACCGGTGAAGATCTCGGTCAGGCTGTGTTGCAGGGTGAGTTCGCGGAAGAACGGCAGGCGCAGGCCGGCGTGCCGCGCGGTCAGCGCGTCGAGCTTCTCGCCGCGCGCCTTCTCCTGCTGGAAGGCGACGATCTCGCCCAGGCCCTGCACCGAATCGACGGCGAAGGCGCCAAGCTCGCCCGCCGCCTCGCGCGCCCGCGAGCCCAGCCGGTCGACGCGCTTGCGCATCAGGAACGGGCTCAGGCCGACGGCTATCAGGAACGGCAGCAGCGCGAGCACGATCCAGCCGCTGGCCTGCCCGAGCACGATCAGCACCACGGCGGGCACCAGGATGGCGACGAAGGCCGGAGCCACCGTATGGGCGAAGAAGTACTCGACCAGTTCGATGTCGTGCGTCGCCAGGGACATCAGGTCGCCGGTCCTGCGCCGCGTCAGATAGGCCGGCGCCAGCGCGTCGAGCTTGCGGAACGTGGCAATGCGCATCTCGGCCAGCAGACGGAAGGCCATGTCGTGCGCCAGCCAGGATTCCAGCCAGTGCAGCAGGCCCGAGAGCGGCGCCACGACGGCCAGCGCCCACAGATAGGGTGCGTAGGGCTGGCCGTTCTTCAGCGCCTGCACTGCCAGCGCGCCCAGCACGCCGACGCCGATGAAGGCAAGTACGCGCAGCACGCCGAAGGCAAAGGTCAGGCCGAGCTTGCCCTTCCACGGCAGGATCATCTTCATCAGCTCGACGGTCAGCCGGAACCAGCCCAGCCCCTCGGCGCGCAGGATGCCCTCGGTCTGCGCCGCCTTGAACGTCACCGCGCGCTCGGTGGCAACGTCG
This sequence comes from Alphaproteobacteria bacterium, assembly GCA_019635875.1. Classification (NCBI taxonomy): domain Bacteria; kingdom Pseudomonadati; phylum Pseudomonadota; class Alphaproteobacteria; species Alphaproteobacteria bacterium. The sequence continues at coordinate 314,885 of JAHBYP010000004.1, read as the reverse complement.
TCGCGCTCCGACTCGGGCGCGACCGGCGCCTGCTCCTGCGCCTGCCGCTCGCGCGCCTGCTCGGCCATCAGGGTGGCGTAGACACCGCCCCGGCGCATCAGCGCGTCGTGCGCGCCGCTCTCGACCACCCTGCCGCCGTCGAGCACGAGGATGCGGTCGCAGCCGATGACGCTCGAGAGGCGATGTGCGAGCACCAGGGTCGTGCGTCCGCGCATCAGGCCATCGAGCGCCTCCTGGATCACCGCCTCATTCTCGGCATCGACCGCCGACAGCGCCTCGTCGAGCACCAGGATCGGCGTGTCGCGCAAGAGCGCGCGCGCGATGGCGACGCGCTGACGCTGGCCGCCGGAGAGCTTGATGCCCTTCTCGCCGACCACGGTGGCGTAGCCGTTGGGCAGGCCCGTCACGAAGTCGTGGATATTGGCGGCGCGCGCCGCAGCCTCGACCTGCTCGTGCGTCGCGTCGGGCCGGCCCATGCGGATGTTGTCCTCGACGGTGCCGTGGAACAGGAAAGTGTCCTGGTTCACGACCGAAATCATCGAACGGATCTGCTCGAACGACAGGTTCCGCAGGTCATGGCCGCCGATGGTGATGCGCCCGGTGTCCGGATCGTGGAAGCGCAACAGCAGGCGCACGACCGAGGACTTGCCGCCGCCCGAGGGGCCGACGATGCCGATGCGCTCACCCGCCTCGGCCTTGAAGCTCAGCCCGTCGTGCACCGTGCGCGGGCTGCCCGGGTAGCGGAAGACCACGTCCTCGAAGGCGATGGACGGCGTCAGCGGCCCACCCAGCGTCGCCGCCGGCGCGTCGCTTACCGACGGCTGGTCGTCGAGGATGGCGTAGATGCCCTGGGCGGCCGACATCCCGACCATGCCCTGGTGCAGCACCGAGCGCAGCTCGCGCATCGGCCGATAGACCTCGATGCCCAGCATCAGGATCACCAGCAATCCGGCGATCGACAGCGCGCCGCTCTCGACCCGCCAGGCGCCCAGCGCCAACGCCGCGGCCGCGCCGCAGGCGATCGAGGTATCGGTGATGCCGCGCGCCGCTGAGTTGGTCGCCAGCACCCACATGGTGCGGCGGAACAGCTCGCGCGCGCGTTCGGCCAGGCGATCGGCGCGCACGCCGCTCTGGCCGAAGGCCTTGAGCGTCGCCAGACCCTGGATCGAGTCGAGGAAGTCAGCGGCGAAGGCGGCGTAGGCACGCTGTCGCTCGAGCGAGGCCTGCGCGTCCTTCTTGTGCCACAGCGCCGGCGCGAACAGCGCCAGGAGCGCGAAGGCGAGTGTCGCCAGCGCCACCGGCAGGTCGATGAAGGCCACGGCGAGAAAGATCAGCGGCGGCGTCAGCAGCGCGATCAGGAATTGCGGCAGGAACTGGCCGAAATAGACCTCGAGTTGCTCGACGCCGTCGACCAGCGACAGCGTCAGCGCGCCAGAGCGCCGCCGCGCCACGGCCGCCGGGCCGAGCGCGGCGATGCGGTCGAAGATCGCGCGCCGGAGCTTGCGCTGCACGACCGCGGCGGTCTCGTGCGCCACCATGGTGCGCGCGTGCTCGAGCGCGCCGCGCAGGATCATCACCGCGGCCACCGCCGCGATCGGCCATATCAGCGCGTCGAGGTCCCTGCCGAGGAAGATCTCGGCGATCAGCCAGCCCAGCAGCGCCAGGCGCGCCACGCCGGCGACGACCGCCGCCAAGCCGATGGCCACCGCCCAGGCGATGCGGCCGCGCACCCCCGCCGTGAAACTGAACAGACGCCGTTCAACATGCATGGCTTAGCTCCAGAACCCCTTCCCGCCCTCGGCCGTGGCGGCCGCGCGGTCCAGCCCGACATCGGCCAGCAGGCGCGCGTCGAGCTCGAGAAGCGCTTCGCGCGTGCGGGCCAATTCCAGGCGACGACGAACCGCGCCGTACAGGGTTCGCGGCAGCTCTAATTGCCAACGACCGGGCAGCGATGCGTCGGTCACGAAGGCCATGGATCAACTCCCTGTGCAACTTCGCAAGCAAGGCTAGGCCGTACGCCTGCGTTCGTCATTCGACAAGAATGACCAGTTCCTGTACATTCTTGTACATGAGTGCCGACTGGGACGATCTGCGGGTTTTCCTCACCCTGGCGCGCGAGGGCAGCCTGACCATGGCCGCCAGGCGTCTGGGCGTCAGCCATCCCACCGTGGCGCGGCGCGTGCACGCGCTGGAGGAGCGCATCGGTGCGCGGCTGTTCGATCGCCTGCCGGACCGCTTCGTGCCGACCTCGGCCGGCGAAGAGCTGCTCGACGACGCCGAGATGATGGAGCGCGCCGCCGAATCGATCGGCCGGCGCAGCGCCGGGCTCACCGATACCGCGCGCGGCGTCGTGCGCATCTCGGCCGGCGAGGCGATGACCACCCTGCTCGCCCGTCACGTCGGCGACCTCCGCGCCGCCCTGCGCGAGATCGAGTTCGAGCTGGTGACCAGCCACATGCTGGCCAACCTGTCGCGCCGCGAGGCCGATCTGATGATCCGCGAGCAGGTGCCCGATCTCGCCGACATCGTCGCGCGCAAGCTGGGCCGCGTCGCCTACGCGATCTATGCCGCGCCGCAGCTTGCGCCCGCCGGCCGGCCGTCGCGCGACAGGCTGCGCGCCCTGCCCTGGATCGGCTTCGACGAGGACCACAGCTACATGCCCGGCCAGAAATGGGTCACCGAGCTGCTCGACGGCGACAAGCCGGCGACGCGGACCAACAACTGGCTGGTCCTGCACGAGGCCGTGCGCTTCGGTGCCGGGCTGGCCGTGCTGCCCTGCTATCTCGGCGACACCGATGGCAGCTTGCGGCGCGTCGGCGGCATTCTCGAGGACGTCGCCGTCGAGCAGTGGCTGCTGGTGCATCGCGATCTGCGCACATTGCCGCGCGTGCGCGCCGTGATGGATGCCGTGATCGATCTGTTTCAGCGTCACAAAGCGGTGCTGGAAGGCCGCGATCGCGGCGCACGCGTGGCCGCCTAAATCCTGCCTCGCAGCAACGCCGCCATTTCGCGGGCGTTCTTCGCGGACGGCCATCAGGGGTCGTTCCTCGAAGGAGGCAGGATCATGCTTGCGCGAATCACCGCCGCGGCGCTGCTCGCCGGCACCCTTGCCGGTGCAAGCGTCGCCCAGGCCCAGAACGTCGCCACTCAGCCGCCGCCGCGTGGCGGCGTCAATGTCGGCTCGCTGAACTGCCGCGTGGCTGGCGGCGTCAGCTTCGTCTTCGGCTCATCGAAAGACCTGAACTGCATCTTCTATCGCGATGACGGTCGCGCCGAGGTCTACCAGGGCAAGATCAAGCGCTTCGGCGTCGATATCGGCTTCACCAAGGAGGCCCACATCATCTGGCTGGTCGCGGCACCGGGCTACGTCGAGCCGGGCGCGCTGGTCGGCAACTACGCCGGCGTCAGCGCCGCGGTCGCGGCCGGCCTGGGCGTCGGCGCCAACGTGCTGGTCGGCGGCGGTCCGCGGCAGATCACGCTGCAGCCGATCAGCGTCGAGGGCTCGGTCGGCCTGAACGTGGCCGTGGGCGTCGCCGAGATCTCGCTGCATCCGCCGGTTCGGTAAGCGATAGCACACCGGAAGAAGCCTCCCGGCCCTCGGGACGGGAGGCTTTTTCTGCGTGTAGGCTCGGCACAACACAGGGAGGACGGACGCGTGGCGGGCAAGCTTCAGGACAAGGTCGCGATCATCACCGGCGGCGGCAGCGGCATGGGCCGCGACACGGTGCTGCGCTTCCTCGACGAGGGCGCGAAGGTGCTGGTCGCCGACCTCAACGAGGACAACGGCAGGCAGACGCTGGCCCTGGCGCGGGCGCGCGGCCAGGGCGAGCGCATCGGCTTCATCCGCACCGACGTGGCCGAGGAGCGCGATGTGGCGGCGATGGTGGCCGAGGCGCAGCGGCTTTTCGGCACACTCGACATCGCCTACCTCAATGCCGGAGTGGGCGGGGCCTTCGGCCCGATCGCCGAGACCACGGTCGAGGGCTGGGACTACACCTTCGCGGTGCTCACCCGCAGCGTCTTCCTCGGCATGAAGCACGCCTCGATCGCCATGAAATCGCATGGCCGCGGCGGTGCCATCCTTAGCACCGCCTCGATCGCCGGCATTGTCGGCGGCGGCGGCAGCCACGCCTACTCCGCCGCCAAGGCCGCGGTGATCAGCCTGACCGAGAACGTCGCCGCCGAGCTGGCGCCGCATCGCATCCGCGTCAACGCCATCGCCCCCGGGGTGATCTCGACGCCTTTGGTGCATCGCGGCCGGCCGGAGAAGTTCGAGCAGCAATTCGCCCGCCAGCCCTGGCCGGAGCGCGGCGAGGGCACGCACATCGCCGCCGCCGCGGCGTTCCTGTGCTCCGACGACTCGCGTTTCATCACCGGCGAGGTGCTGAAGGTCGATGGCGGATTGCTGGCCCAGGGCATCGCGCTGTGGGGCGCCGGCAAGGACAATCCCTTCCTGCGCACCGCCGGCGTCAACCATGGGTCCACCGGCAAGGCGATGGAGGTGAGGCGGCTGGACTAGGCTACGGCCAGCTGAAGCGGATATTGTTCCTGGCCAGGCCGTCGAGCACGACCTGGATGCCGCCCGACTTGATCATCCATTCCAGGCGGTGATCGCGGTACTCGCGGCGCATCTGGCCTGAGGCGACGCGCTCGGCGGCGTTGGCCATGCCGGCCTTGGCGCCCTCGAACTCGGCGAAGGTCTGCGCCACAGACGGCCGTTCCTTGATGCGCTTGAGCCAGCGATCGAGCGTGGAGTCCGGGGTGGGCCCGATGCCGTAGTGGAAAGAGCGGTTGAGATAGGGCGCGACCGACAGGTCGGCCCAGCCGAAGCTCGCGCCGTTGAACCAGCTGCGGTCGCCGAGCTGCCGCTCCAGCCAGGCATGGATCTGCGCCGTCTGCGTTCTGGCGGCGGCGATCAAGGAGTCCTTCAGCGCGCCCTCGGCGCGCTTGAACCAGTTGATCTCGCCCAGGCCCCAGTTGATCGCCTCGTAATGCGTGTCGCAGATGTCCTCGATCATGCGCGCCCGGGCGCGCTCGGCGGGATCGCGCGGCAGGAGCGGCGGTGTCGGGAACCTGTCCTCGATGTACTCAAGGATGATCGTCGAATCGAAGATGCGTACGTCGCCATCGACCAGCGCCGGCACCTCGGCGCGCAGGCTGGCCTCGACGAAGCCGCCGGCGGCGGCGCCCGAGCCGATGCCGACCGGCAGTTCGGGCGTGAAGGCAATGCCCTTCTCGCGCAGCGCGATCTTCACCTTCTGGACGTACGACGACAGCGGATGTTCGTAGAGCAGCATCGGTCTTGTTCCCGCGTGACAGGTTGCACATTGTCCGCCGCGCCCCACTTCGAACGCAAGCCACGATGGCGATCGGCGGCGAGCAGCACACGGAGGGGATACCGATGCACGACCAGGACAATCTGCGCGCGCTGACCGAGTCGGTCGGACGCTACTTCGACCTCATGCACGATTGCGACGTCTCGCGCTTCGATCGCGTCTTCCGCGACACTGCCAACCTGCACGGCTATCGCGACGGCGCGATGACGGTGTGGCCGGCCGGTGTCTATCGCGACATCCTCGCCAAGCGCACCTCGCCCAAGGCGCTGGGCGCGCCGCGTGAGGAGGAGATCCTGCTGGTCGATTTCGCGTCGGACACCCAGGCCTTCATCAAGCTGCGGGTGCGAATCAACAACCTCGTCTTCGTCGATTACCTCACCTATCACCGCTTCGACGACGAGTGGCTGATCACCGCCAAGGCCTATCACGTCGAGCGCACGCTGCCCGCGACCTCTTGAAATCGGTGACTTGATCACCATCTAGCGTCGATCGGTGCGGGGACGACCCCGTGTCATCGCTGCATCGGCAGGGACGACCCTGCCATGGCTCCCAGAGGAGGATCCATGGCGTGGGTCGTTCTTTTTTTCGCCGGCCTGCTCGAGATCGGCTGGGCCATGGGCCTGAAGCTCACCGAGGGCTTCACGCGGCCACTGCCCTCTCTCCTCACCGCGTCGTGCATGATCGCCAGCCTTGGCCTGCTCGGCCTGGCGCTGCGCAGCCTGCCGTTGGGCACGGCCTATGCGGTGTGGACAGGCGTCGGCACCGTCGGCACGGCCATTGCCGGCATTCTGTGGCTTGGAGAAAGCGCCGGCGCCGGCCGTCTGATCTCGATCGCGCTGATCGTCGGCGGCATCGTCGGACTGAAGCTTCTGGCGACCGACTAGCGGTATTCCGCCCCGCGTGACGTGGGCGTCATCTTTCCTTGTTCGGCGCCCATGTCGGCCGGTAACGTCGTCGAGACCGCCGGAGGACACGATGAAGTTCACCTGGTTCCACCTGATGCCGTGGCCCTACCTGCCCGATGACTTCCGCGAGAAGCATCGCTCGGTGTGGGTCGATATCCCGACGACGCTGTACGACGCCAAGCGCGGCCATCACGTCTATCACGACTATTTCGACCAGCTCGAATTCGCCGAGGAGATGGGCTTCGACGCGCTGGGCGTGAACGAGCACCACGCCAACGCCTACGGCCTGATGCCCTCGCCCAATTTGATGGCGGCGGCGCTGGCGCGGCGCACCAGCAAAGCGGCGATCATGGTGCTGGGCGATTCGATCGCGCTCTACAATCCGCCGATCCGCGTCGCCGAGGAGTTCGCCATGCTCGACGTGATCACCGGCGGCCGGCTGGCGGCCGGCTTCCCGGTCGGCACGTCGATGGACACCAACTATGCCTACGGCACCATCCCGGCGCTGACGCGAGAGAAGTACAGCGAGGCGCACGAGTTGATCATGCGGGCGTGGCGCGAGGACGAGCCGTTCGCCTTCAACGGCCGCTACACCAAGCTGCGCTATGTGAATTGCTGGCCCAAGCCGATCCAGCGGCCGCGCCCGCCGATCTTCATTCCCGGTGGCGGCTCGGTCGAGACCTACGATTTCTGCCTCGAGTTCGACTACACCTATTGCTACCTCAGCTATTCCGGCTACCTGCGCGCCAAGCAGCTGATGGAAGGCTACTGGGAGCGCGTCGCCAAGGCCGGCAAGGACGAGAGCCCCTATCGCGGCGGCTTCGCCCAGGTGATCTGCGTCGCCGACACCGATGCCGAGGCGGAGAAGCTCTACAGCAAGCACGTGCACTATTTCTACAACCGCTGCCTGCACGTTTATCCGGGCTTCGCCGACGCGCCGGGCTACCGCACGGTCAAGACCTTGCAGGCCAACATGATCACGCAGCTCACCCAGGCGCAGCTGCGCAACTACCCGACGCTGACGTGGAAGGACCTCGTCGACCAGGGTTACGTCATCGCCGGCTCGCCCAAGACGGTCCACGACCGCATGGTCGACCTCGCCAAGACGCTGCGCGTCGGCAACATCTTCGGCCTGTTCCAGGTCGGCGACATGCCCGGCGACAAGGTGCGCCACTCGACCAGGCTGTTCGCCGAGCAGGTCATGCCCAGGCTCAAGGCCGAGCTGTTCCAGGAGTGGAAGAACGAGGACCGCTTCTGGATCAAGCCCATGCAGCAGAGCGAGCGTCGCCAGGTGGCGGCGGAGTAAGCGACACCATGACCATCAATTCCCGTCTGATCGACGTCGCCGGCGGCCGCAACAAGGTCCGCGTCTACGAGGGCGGCGACGGGCCACCGCTGTTCTACCTGCATGGCGCCGGCGGGCTGATGCGCGAGGATCGCGTCGTCGCCGCGCTGGCGAAGCACTACCGTGTCTATGCGCCGCTGCTGCCGGGCTACGAGGACTCCGCCGGCGAGGAGCGCCTGCGCGACATGCTCGACGTCACCCTGCACGGCTACGACGTCATGCAGGCGCTGGGCCTCTCCAAGCCGCTGGTCGTCGGCCACTCGATGGGCGGCATGATCGCGGCCGAGATGGCGGCGATCGCGCCCCACGACATCGAGCGTCTTGCACTCATCGCGCCGGCCGGCATCTGGCTGCCGGAGCATCCCATCGTCGACATCTTCGCGCTGCTGCCGCAGGAGTTTCCGCACTACCTGTTCCACGACGTCGAGGCCGGCGTGAAGCTGATGACGCCCGGCGGCGACATGAACGACGTGAAGTTCCTCGCCGAGTTCATGATCATGAACGCTCGTCGCCTGGGCATGGCCGGCAAGATGCTGTTCCCGATCCCCGAGCGCGGGCTGTCGGAGCGGCTCTACCGCATCAAGGCGCGCACCCTGGTGGTGTGGGGCGAGAACGACAGGTTGATCCCGCCGGTCTATGCCCAGGCCTTCGTCAAGAACATCGCCGGCGCCAGGCTGACGACCATCCCGCAGGCCGGCCACCTCGTCGGCCACGAGAAGCCCGATGCGCTGGTCGAGACGCTCAGGAACTTGAATTGACTCCGCTGTCGTCCTGAGCGCAGCGAAGGACCTCGCTGTGGTGCGATCGGTCACAATGCAGGTGTGTGAGCGCGGTACAGCGAGGTCCTTCGCTGCGCTCAGGATGACAGTGAGAGCTTCATGCCCTCGTGCGAGGCCTTGAAGCCGAGCGATTCGTAGAAGCGGCGCGCATCGGGCCGCGCCTTGTCCGTCGTAAGCTGGACCAGCGCGCAGCCGCGCTCGCGGCATTGCGCGATCGCCCATTCGAACATCGCACGGCCCAAGCCGCCGCCGCGCAGGCTCGAGGATATGCGCACGCTCTCGATCTGGCCGCGCCAGGCGCCCAGCCGCGACAGCCCCGGGATGAAGCTCAACTGCAGGCAGCCGACGACGGCGCCGGCGCTCTCGACCACGACCATCATCTGGTTGGCGTCGCGCTCGATGGCGGCGAAGGCCTCGACATAGCGCCTGTTCGGCGGCAGGGATGCATCCTCGCGCGCATTGCCCAGCACGTCGTCCGCGAGCAGCGCGACGATCGCCGGCAGGTCGTCCGCGGTGGCCCGACGGAAGGTGAAATCCCGAGTCAGCGGCGCCTTCCGATGCAGGTGCTGCCGGTCTGCGCCGGCTCGACGCACTGTGGCAGGCTGAATGTCAGCGTGCCCTGGCCGTCAGCGTCGACGTACTTCCAGCGGATGTCCTGGGTGACGTAGTCGACATAGCCCGGTGGCATCGTCCGCTGCGCCCAAGCGGCGGACGACAGCGTCGCCGGCAGCAGCCCGGCCACGTTCTCCGTCTTCATGGCACCCTCCGTCGCCGCCTCATCCTAGGAGGCGCGCCGCTTGCGGGCAACGCGCGGCGGCGCCGCCAGGCCGGCGACGAACAGGCCCAGCGCCGCATCCATCACGCGCTCGACCTCCTCGGCCACCAGTCCCCAGCTCGCGTAGTGGTCATCGACCTTCATGCGCGCCAGGCCATAGACCAGCGCGCGGCCAGTGACGACGATCAGCCGCGCATCGGCATCCGTGCGCACCTCGCCCTTCAGCCGCGCCTCCTCCACCAGACCGGCCATCAGGCGCTGCACCGCCTCGTTGTCGGCGCGCAGCGCGGCCGAACCCTCGAAGTCGATCAGGCGGCGCGAGGAGATCACCTCGAAGAAGGTCGGGTGGCGCACCGCCCAGCGCAGATAGGCCGAGCCGACGGCGCGCAGGCGCTCCAGCGGCCCCTTGCCGCCGGCCGCGTCGAGGGCGCGCAGGATCTCCTGGCGGAAGCGCGCCATCGCCTCTTCGGCGACCGCTGTCAGCAGCGTCGTGCGGTCGGGGAAGTGCCGGAACGGCGCGCCCGACGACACGCCGACGCGGCGCGCCACCTCGCGCACGGTCACCATCTCGGGTCCGCCTTCGGCGGCAAGCCGCAGCGCCTCCTCGACCAGCGCGCGGCGCAGGTCGCCGTGGTGATAGGCGCGGCGCGGCTTGGTCGGCTTGCGGGCACGGGTCATCACCGCAGCATGACACACCACATCGATCACGCAAATGTAAGCGCCGCTTATATCCACCTTGCGCTATGTAATCATCGCTCACTTGCGGGAGGCAGGACAATGTCGGGATTGTTGCGCGGCTGGCCGCTGGCCGGATTCCTCGGTGTCACCCTGGTCGGCGGAGCGCTGGCGATCGTCGCGGCGCATGGCGGCGATGTCGATGGCGTGCGCCTGGTGGTACGAATCACGGCGCGGACCTCGCTGCTGCTCTTCGCGCTCGCCTTCACCGCATCCGCGATGGTCACGCTGTGGCCCGGCACGCTGACGCGCTGGCAGCGCGCCAACCGCCGTCAACTCGGCGTGAGCTTCGCCATCTCCCATCTCGTGCACGGGCTGGCGCTTCTCGGGCTTGCCTGGCTGGACCATCAACTGTTCCGATCGCTCACCAATCCCGTGAGCCTGGTCACCGGCGCCATTGCCTACGCCTTCATCCTGGCGATGGCGGCGACGTCGATCGACGGCGCCGCGGCGAGACTCGGCCCGCGCGCCTGGCGGACACTGCACATCGCGGGCGCCTGGTATATCTGGATCAGCTTCGCCGTGGCCTACGGCAAGCGATTGCCGATCACGCCGTTCTACTGGCCGTTTTTCGCCGTCGTCATCGCCATGCTCGCGGTGCGCCTGGCGGCCCGCTACACCGCCCGGCGGCGCCTCGCGGCACGCTGAACGAGCCAACGAGATCTCCGCCGATCTGCTGGCCGCCCGGCGGTCCGCCGGGCGGCGTTTCTTCGGTAGTCCGAGTATTCGCGACCCTTCTCCGGGTCATTTACCAGGTCCGGCGCGCGCCTGTCGGCCGCCGGTTCCGCTTGCCACCCCTGAGCCGGCCCCTCATTGTTTCGGCAAAACAAGGCCGATCAAGTCGGCCGTAGTGGCAGTCGCCTACAGGTGCCAAGTCCCACTAGCGAGGGAGGATCCCATGACGATCCACAGGAGCAAGCCGAAGAATTCGCGCCGCAAGTTCCTCACCGGCGCGGCGGTCGCGGGCGTGGCGACGCTCGCCATGCCGCAGGTCTCGCGCGCCCAGACCACGACGCTGAAGATGCAGGGTTCGTGGGGCGCCAAGGACGTGTTCAACGAGATGGCCGAGGACTACGTCAAGCGCGTCAACGCGATGGCCGGCGGCCGGCTCAAGATCGACTACCTGGTCGGCGGCTCGGTCGTTCACCCCTTCCAGGTTCTCGACGGCGTTCATGGCGGGCAGATCGACGCCGCCCACACCGTGACCGTGTACTGGTACGGCAAGCACAAGGCGGCCTCGTTGTTCGGCACCGGCCCGGTGTTCGGCTTCAATGCCAACGAAGGCCTCGGCTGGATCCACAATGGCGGCGGTCGCGAGCTCTTCCACGAGCTGCAGAGCCAGATCATGAAGGTGAACATCGTCAGCTTCTTCGCCATGCCGATGCCGACCCAGCCGCTGGGCTGGTTCAAGAAGCCGGTCAAGAGCATGGCCGACATGAAAGGCCTCAAGTACCGCACCGTCGGCCTCGCCGCCGATCTGATGCAGGTGATGGGCCTGGCCGTCGCGCAGCTGCCGGGCGGCGAGATCGTGCCGGCGATGGAGCGCGGCGTGATCGACGCGTTCGAGTTCAACAATCCGACTTCGGACCGCCGCTTCGGCGCCCAGGACGTGGCGAAGAACTACATGATGGGCAGCCATCACCAGGCGACCGAGTACTTCGAGATCATGTTCAACAAGGGCAAGTTCGACGCCCTGCCCAAGGAGCATCAGGCGATCCTGCAGTACGGCGCCGAGGCGGTGTCTTCCGCCAACGAGTGGAAGGCGATGGACTACTATTCCACCGACCTCCAGGAGCTGATCAGCAAGGACAAGGTCAACGTGCTGCGGACGCCCAAGGACGTCTTCGACGCGCAGATCAAGGCCTGGGACGGCCTGATCGCCCAGCTCAGCCGGGATCCCTTCATGAAGAAGGTGATGGACTCGCAGAAGGCGTGGGTGAAGCGCGTCGTCTACTATGGCCTGTTCAACTCGACCGACTACCGCGGCGCCTACGAGCACCATTTCGGCAAGCTCGAGCTGTAGACGGATCGGCCGCGCCCGGCCATCCGACATCCGCTGCCGGGCGGCGCCTGACGCGCCGCCCGGCCAGCGAACCGGTGTCCCGACGACAACGCCGCCGCAGGTGGTGCCCACATGACCCGGGTCCTGATCTTCATCGACACGCTGAGCGCCTGGGTTGGCAAGTGCTTCGGCTGGCTGATCCTCGTCCTCACCCTGGGCACGAGCTATGAGGTGTTCGTGCGCTATGTGATGCGGGCGCCGACGAGCTGGGCGTTCGACTTCAGCTACATCATGTATGGCGCGTTGTTTCTCATGGCGGGCGCCTACACGCTGTCGCGCAACGGCCATGTGCGCGGTGACGTGCTGTACCGACTGTGGCCGCCGCGCGTGCAGGCAGCCATCGACCTCGTGCTCTACCTGCTGTTCTTCTTTCCCGCCGTCGCGGCATGGATTTATGCCGGCTGGAACTTCGCCGTCATGTCGGTGGGCTTCAAGGAGGTCAGCATCTTCAGCCCGGCCGGCGTTCCGGTGTTTCCGCTAAAGGCGCTGATCCCGGTCGCCGGCGTCCTCCTGCTGATCCAGGGCGCCGCCGAAACGACGCGCTGCATTCTTTGCCTGCGCCACGGATACTGGCTCCCGCGGCTGCACGATGTCGAGGAAGTGGAGTCCGCGGTGAAGCAGCAGGATTTCACCGCCAGCGGGGCGAACACGACCAGCGAGGAGACCCGCGCATGACCGACCCGCAAGTTGGCATGCTGATGCTGGGACTGTTCATTTTCATCATCATGCTGGGATTTCCCATCGCGTTCACGCTGATCGCGATGGGCGTGAGCTTCGGCTTCTACGCCTACTACACGGCGGGCCAGGAGATCTTCCAGAACCGGGTCTTCTCGCTGCTCGTGCAGAAGACCTTCGAGGTGATGTCGAGCGACGTGCTGACGGCCGTGCCGCTGTTCCTGTTCATGGGATACGTCGTCGAGCGCGCCAACATACTGGGCCGGCTGTTCCACTCCATCCAGCTGGCGATGAAGCATGTGCCGGGCGCGCTGGCCGTCGCCGCTCTCATCACCTGCGCGATGTTCGCGACGGCCACCGGCATCGTCGGCGCGGTCGTCACGCTCATGGGTCTGCTGGCATTCCCGCAGATGCTCAAGGCCGGATACGACAAGAGCTTCTCCGCCGGCGTCATCTGTGCCGGTGGCTGCCTTGGCATCCTGATACCGCCCAGCATCCTCTTGATCGTCTACGCCGCCACGGCGGGGGTTTCTGCGGTGAAGCTTTACGCGGCCGCCCTGTTTCCCGGCTTCCTGCTGACCGGGCTGTACGTGCTCTATGTCATTGCGCGGGCCATCCTCAATCCGAGCCTGGCGCCGAAGCTGCCCAGGGAGCAGATGAACGTCCCGATCTCGACGGTGATGGTCGCGCTGCTGACGTCGTTCTTCCCGCTGGCGATCCTCATCATGGCGGTGCTGGGTGCGATCCTCTTCGGCCTTGCCACGCCGTCGGAGGCCGCCGGGGTCGGCGCGCTCGGCGCGCTGGTGCTCGCGGCGGCCTATGGCCAGCTGACCCTCTCGCGCACGCGGGAGGCGGTGTTCCTCACCGCGCGGGCCACGGCAATGGTGTGCTACCTGTTCATCGGGTCGTGGACGTTCTCGTCGGTCTTCTCCTATCTCGGCGGACACACGGTGATCGAGCACTTCATCCTGTCGCTCGACATGTCGCCCATCGAGTTCCTGATTCTCACCCAGGTAATCATTTTCCTGCTCGGCTGGCCCCTGGAATGGTCGGAGATCATCATCATCTTCGTGCCGATCTTCCTGCCGCTCCTCCCCAAGTTCGGCATCGATCCGATCTTCTTCGGCATCCTGGTGGCCCTGAACATCCAGACCTCGTTCAATACCCCACCCATGGCCATGTCGGCCTACTACCTCAAGGGCATCGCGCCACCGCACGTGCAGCTGACCGACATCTTCAAGGGCGCATTGCCGTTCGTATCGCTGGTGTTCATCACGATGGCGCTGATCTACATCTTCCCGGGCGTCGCGCTGTGGCTGCCCGACTATCTCTACACCGCGCGCTGATACTGGGGGGAGCCTCTCGCGAATGAGCCTGGCCGCGTTGGGACTGAGCGAAGCCGCCGAGGACATACGCGCGGGCCGCATCACGTCGGTCGAGCTGACGAGCGACTGCCTCGCGCGCATCGACGAGATCGAGGCGAAGGTCCAGGCGTGGACATTCCTCGACCGCGATCACGCGCTACGCCAGGCCGAGTCGGCGGATGACCGGCGCAAGCGCGGGCACGCGATCGGTCCGCTGCATGGCGTACCGGTCGGCGTGAAGGACATCTTCGACACGCTCGACATGCCGACCGAGTTCGGCTCGCAACTATGGGCGGGCCGCACGCCGCGTCGAGATTCGGCCGCCGTGGCCAGGTTGCGCGCGGCCGGCGCGGTCATTCTTGGCAAGACCGTAACCACGGAATACGCCTATGCCCAGCCCGGCAAGACGCGCAATCCCCACGACGCGGATCGCACGCCCGGCGGGTCTTCCAGCGGCTCGGCCGCCGCGGTCGCCGCCGGCATGGTGCCCGGCGCGATCGGCTCGCAGACCGGCGGCTCGGTCATCCGGCCGGCGGCATTCTGCGGCGTCGTGGGATTCAAGCCGACCCACGGCATGATCCCGCGATCGGGTGCGCTGCTGCTGTCGCGCACGCTGGATCACGTGGGTGTCTTCGCGCGGTCCGTGGCGGACGCCGCCCTGCTCGCCGAGGCGATGGTGGGCTTCGATGAAGAGGATGCCGATACGAGACCCCGGGCCCGGCCGCCGCTGGCAAGCGTCGCCATCGAGAAGCCACCGCTGGCGCCGCGCTTCGCCTTCGTGCGCACGGCGGCGTGGAATCTTGCGGAGCCGGTGACCGCGGAGGCCTTCGCCGAGCTGGTCGACGTGCTCGGCGAGGCGGCCGTCGAGGTCGAGCTGGGATCCAGGTTCGCCGGCACGCAGGATCTGCATCGCGCGATCATGGAAGTGGAGATGGCGTACAATCTCCATCGCGATCACGAAAAGGGCGCCACCCTGCTCAGCGAGCGCCTGCGGGCGCAGATCGAGCGCGGACGCGGGCGTCTCGCGGTCGACTACGCCGCCGCCATCGCCGCGATCGAACCGCTGAACGAAGCGCTGGAGGATGTCTTCAACGAGTACGACGCCATCCTCACACCCGCCGCGCCGGGGCCGGCACCTAAGGGCCTGGGATCGACCGGCGACCCGGCGTTCTGCGTCACCTGGACCTATCTCGGTGTTCCAGCCGTGACGCTGCCGCTGCTGCGCACGACGGACGGTATGCCGCTCGGCGTGCAGCTGGTCGGTCGCCGCGGCGGCGATGCACGCCTGTTGCGCACGGCCAACTGGCTGGTACAGACTCTCGGAGCGGGTTCCCGTCGCGGCGGGCGACGTTCACGCAAAGGCGGCTGACATGGTTTCCAACCTGATCGCAGGCCTCATTGGCATCGTCACGCTGGGGATCTTCTGCGGCATCATGGTGTGGTGGGTCCAGGCGGTCCCGCTGATGATCATCTTCGCGTTCGTCTTCGCGCTGCTGATCTATGACTTCGTCCAGACTCTTCGGCACGGCGAGGACTACTGATCATCGGCAGTACGCACCACAGCTGGTAGGAAGCTTCATCAAACCGACACGACCTGTGGATATTCTGCCGGGATGAAGTCGTCGTTCGACGGTGCCCTGCAGTACCTGTTCGCCTTGGCGTTCAAGGGTCTCGTCTATCCGCAGATCTGGGAAGACCCGGATATCGATATGGAAGCGCTGGCGATCCGGCCGGACAGCCACGTCGTCGCCATCGCCTCGGGCGGCTGCAACATCCTCTCCTATCTCGTCGCCGATCCCGGGCGCATCACAGCGGTCGATCTCAGCCCGGCGCATGTCGCGCTCAACCGGCTGAAGCTGGCGGCGGCGCGCGAGCTGCCGGACTGGCGCTCGTTCTACCGCTTCTTCGGTGCCGCCGACGCGCCGGAGAACGTCGACGCCTATTGGCGCTTCCTCGCGCCCAAGCTCGACGCCACGAGCCGGCTCTATTGGGAGCGCCGCCGCGTGCTGGGCCTGGGTCGGCGCCGCATCGGCATGTTCGCGCGCGACTTCTATCGCCACGGCCTGCTCGGCCGCTTCATCGGCCTGGCGCATGTCGTGGCCCGCGCCTACGGCATCGATCCGCGCGACGTGATGCGGGCGCGGACGCTGGGCGAGCAGCGCAGCGTCTTCGAGAGCGCGTTGGCGCCGCTGTTCGACAAGCGCCTGGTGCGCTGGGCGACTGGCCGGCGCCTCTCGCTCTACGGCCTGGGTATCCCGCCGGCCCAGTACGCCGCGCTGGCCGGCGGCGGCGACATGGCGCCGGTACTGCGCGCGCGACTGGAGCGGCTGGTCTGCGGCTTCAGCGTCGACGACAATTACTTCGCCTGGCAGGCCTTCGGGCGCGGCTACGACGAGCGCGGCGAGGGCCCGCTGCCGCCCTATCTGCACCGCAAGCATTTCGCGGCGATCCGCGAGCGCGCCGGCCGCGTGCTGGTCTTGCACCAGTCGCTGACCAGCTACCTCTGCGGCTGCCCGGACGCTTCGCGCGACCGCTACGTGCTGCTCGACGCGCAGGACTGGATGGACGATGCCGATCTGAACGCGCTGTGGCGGCAGATCACACGCACGGCCCGACCCGGCGCGCGCGTGATCTTCCGCACCGCCGCCGAGCCCAGCCTGCTGCCCGGCCGTGTCGATCCGGCGATCCTCGCGCGCTGGCGCTACGAGGACGGGCTATCGCGCGACCTGACGCGGCGGGACCGCTCGGCGATCTATGGCGGGTTCCATCTCTATATGAAGGAGGATGGCGTGTGAGCCAGGAGCTGATGGACCGGATCTACCGCCACCAGCGCCACGTCTACGACGCCACCCGCAAGTTCTATCTGCTCGGCCGCGACCGGCTGATCGCCGGACTGAGAGCGCGGGATTGCGATCACGTCCTGGAGATCGGCTGCGGCACCGCGCGCAACCTGATCATCGCCGCGCAGCGCTATCCCGGGGCGCGGCTGTACGGCATCGATCTATCGGTCGAGATGCTGGCCACGGCGGAACGCGCCGTGCGCCGCGCCGGGCTCGTGCGCCGCATCCGGCTGGCCCGGGCCGATGCCGCCGTGTTCGATCCACAGGCGCTGTTCGGCGTCGCGCGCTTCCAGCGCGTCTTCGCCTCCTACAGCCTGTCAATGATCCCGCCCTGGCGCGAGGCGCTGGCGCAAGCGATCGGCGCGGTGGCACCCGGCGGCCAGCTCCACGTCGTCGATTTCGGCGAGCAGTCGCGGCTGCCGGCAATATTTCGCTTCGCATTGCGGCGCTGGCTGGCGGCCTTCCACGTCACGCCGCACGCCGAGCTCGAAGCCGCGCTGGCGGAACGTGCAGCGACGCTTGGCGCCACGCTGCGCTGCGAGCGGCCGCACCGGGATTATGCGCGCTATGCCGTGCTGGCGTTGCCTATGACTCCGAGCGCAGCTTCAACCGCGGACCCTTCAACGTCGATCGCACGCTGACCTCGTGGACCTGCGCGTGCGGAAAGCGGAAGCGGATCGAGTCCTCCCGGCAGGCTAGGTCCGACAGGATGCCGGGTTGCCATGGACCGCCCAGGCGACGGCGATCGCGCTCGCGCAAGCGCTCGTCGAGCAGGACGATCGTGAGTTCCTCCTCGTAGGGCGAATCCCAGGTCACGAACAGCAGGTGATATCGGCCGTCGGTGAACTGCGCCTCGATGCGGCGCCCCTCGACCTCGCCCACCACATCGCCGCCGGCGAGCAGCGGCGATCGGGCGGCGTCGGGCGACGCGGGACCCAGGGAGAAGATCCTGCCTGGCCGCAACGCGCTCACAATTTCGGGCCGAAGGCCTGCACGATGATGCCGTCGGGCCGCTGCACCGCACCCATGCCGAGGTAGCACGACTTGCCGGGCTCGCAGACCGGCTTGCGCACGGCGGACGACTTGATCATGAGATCGAAGAACTCCTCCCCCATGATGCCGCCCAGCACGCCGCCGATGAGCGCGCCGACTGCGGCGCCCCAGGGCCCGAAGCGCGCGCCGCCGACCGCGCCGACGGCGGTGCCCATGACGATCGAGGTGCCCAGCGACATCGCCTCCTTGCATGCCTGGTGGACCATGTTCTCGGACGTGGCGATGTTGTAGACGGCGATGCCGATGGTGATGACCCAAAGGCCGCGGGCGAGCTTGCCCATACGGGCGGCCTTCGCCGAGACGCGTGGATTGGCGCGGCCGGAGGCCTTTACCACCTCCTCGTAAACCGCGGTCTGCCCGGCCGCGTCGAGCTCATGGAAGCCCTTCTTGAACATCTTCTTGGCGTAGTGCTCGAGCAGTTCCTCGAGCAGCTTGCCCTTCTCCTTGAGGGCGACCGACGCGGCCTTGCCGATCGGGCTCAGCTTCAGCCGCGTCGCCTCCATGATCTCGTTGCGCATCTGGTTGGCCGCTTCGGCGGCCTCGCGGGCGGTCATGTTTCCCGCCGCGTAGCTGTCCCAGATGTTCGAGGCGAACTCGGCGGTGTACTGGAGATAGGCCTTGCGCGCGGCGCTGTCCTGAATGAACTGCTGGGCAAAAGTCGCGGCCGCCGATTTCAGTGCCATCAGGGCGGTTGCGGCAGTGTCGTGATTGGTGTCGGACATGCGCCATCCTCCTGTTTTTGATTCAGTGAACGCGGACCCGAATCACGCCGCGCGCGATGCGAGCGTACTTGACCTCCCCCAGGAATCATCAGGCTGATTGCGCGCGAGACCCCATGGAGCCAACCCCGCCCGCACTACTTCTTGGGCCGCACGATGCGGCCGTCGAACTTGCCCTTGTTGTTGCCTGCCGAGTACTCGCGACGGTCGCCGCCGAACGAGACCGAGATCGGCTTGTCGCTGCCGTCGTAGCGCACGGTGCTGCCGGCGGTCGCGCCGATGATGCGCAGCTCCGCGTCCCATGGATCGCAGACGCAGAAGTAGGTCTTGCCCATGAAGCTGTGCACCTGGTCGACGACCAGGGCGTGACCGCCGCCGGCGTCCCAGACGCAGGCGAGCAATACCGGCGTGCCGTCCTTGGTTGCATCGATCACCGCCTGCGCCAGGCCGGCCTCGCCGACATTGATGGTTTCCCACTGGCCAAGGCCCAGGTCGCTCATGATCGGCGGCAGGAAGGTCGGCTTGGCGCCGTTCTTCTCGAAATCATGCGAGGCGCCCTTGACCTTCTCGTAAAGCTTGGCGACCTCGGCCTCGCTCTTCACCGCATAGTCGACCGCGGCGCGCGAAAGGGTCTGGCCGAGATAGCTGCCGAAGGGGATGCCGCTGACGCTCAGGCTGCTGCCGGCGGCCATGCCGGCGAACATCGCGCCCTTCTTCATCTTGAAATTGATCATGATGACCGAGGCCATCGCGCACGAGTTCGACTGGTCCTGCGAGCGCACCATGTGCACGCTGCCGAACCGGGTCAACCTGACGAACCACGACATCGTTCGATCCTCCCTTCAGCGTTCAGCTCTTCTTGCGCGTGATGCCGCCGTTGAGCTTGCCCTTGGTCGCGCCGTAGGTGTTCGCATTGCCGCCGAACAGCGTGCCGGTCGAGATCGGCTTGTCGCTGGCGTCGTAGCGCACCGTCGAGCCGGGCGTGCACGAGACCACGTAGAGCTCGCCGTTCCATGGATCGCAGATGCACAGGTACTTGTTGCCCAGGAAGTCGTGCGTCTCGTCGCAGACCACCGCATGACCGCCGCCGCCATCCCACGACACGCCGACCATGCAGGGGGTGCCGCCGGCGGTGGCGTCGATGATCGCCTGGGCGATGCCTGCCTCGCCGACATTGGCGCGTTCCCATTGGCCGAGGCCGAGATCGGACAGCACCTGCGGATAGAGGGAAGGCGTCGCACCGGTCGTGTTGAAGTCGTGCGCCGAGCCCTTGGCCTTCTCGTACAGCTTATAGACCTCCTGCTCGCTCTTGACCGCGTAGTCGAACGCCGCCTTCGACAGCGTCTGACCGACATAGCTGCCACCGGGAATGCCGCTGGCCGAAAGCTGGGCGCCGGCGGCCATGCCGGCGAACATCAGGCCCTTCTTGATCTTGAAGTTGATCATCACGATCGATGCCATGCCGCAGGACATGTTCTTGTCCTGGGAACGGACCATGTGGACGCTGGCGAACCGCGAAAGGCGCACGAACCAGGACATGACGAAATCCCCCTGTCGTGTGAAAAGTAATTACTCACTCATATTACCACAAAATCGGCGGCCGTCACATGAATTGCGCGTGACGATCCACAATCGCTATAGCTGCGCGCATTGGGTAATTTTCCGGAGCGGCGCCCCTCGTGAGCGGTGACATCGACGAATTCCGCCAGCTTCTCGCCAAGGTCGGCACCGGTGCCAGCCTCGCCGAGAGCGAGGCCGAGCGCGCCTTCGACATCATGACCGCCGGCAACGCCACCCCGGCGCAGATGGGCGCGTTCCTGATGGCATTGCGGGTGCGCGGCGAAAGCGTCGAGGAGCTGGCCGGCGGCGCACGCGTCTTGCGCAACAAGGTGCTGCACGTCGAGGCGCCCGAGGGCACGATCGATATCGTCGGCACCGGCGGCGACCACCATGGCACCTATAATGTCTCGACCACCTCGGCGCTGGTGGTGGCCGGCTGCGGCGTGCCGGTGGCCAAGCACGGCAACCGCGCCTTCACCTCGAAATCGGGCGCCGGCGACGTGCTGTCGGCCCTGGGCGTCGGCATGGACGTGCCGATCCCCACCCTGCAGCGGGCACTGGCCGAGGCGAGGATCTGCTTCCTGATGGCGCCACGACATCACAGCGCCATGCGCAATGTCGCCGGTCCGCGGGTGGAGCTCGCGCCGACGCGCACCATCTTCAACCTGCTGGGACCGCTCTCGAATCCGGCGCTGGTGAAGCGCCAGCTGGTGGGCGTCTACGAGCGCCGCTGGGTGCCGCTGGTCGCCGGCGCCTTGGGCCGGCTGGGACTGGAACGGGCGCTGGTCGTGCACGGTGCGGATGGCATGGACGAGATCACCACGACGACGACGACCTACGCCGCCGAGATGACGCGTGATGCCGGCGGCACGGTCACGGTGCGTGAGCTCGAGATCGCGCCGGAGGACGCCGGCCTGTCGCGCAGCACTCTCGAGCAGCTCAGGGGTGGCGATCCGGCGCACAATGCCCGCGCCATTCATGCCGTGCTGGCAGGCGAGTCCGGCGCGTTTCGCGATATCGTGCTGCTCAACAGCGCCGCGGCGCTGACGGTCGCCGGCAAGGCGCAGGATCTGCGGCAGGGCGTGGCGCAGGCCGCGCAGTCGATCGACTCGGGTGCCGCCAGGGCCGCGCTGGCCCGGCTGGTCGAGCTCTGCGGCCCGGTAGCGGCGTGAGGACGAGATGGCCGACAGCGATACCCTGAAGATGATCGCCGGCTTTGCCGCGACCGGCACGGCGCTGGACAAGATCTGCGCCGACAAGGCAGCGCTGGTGGAGCGGCGCAAGAAGGAGCGCCCGCTGGGCTCGCTCGAGTCCGATGCCCGCGCCGCCGGTCCGACGCGCGGCTTCGCCAGGGCGTTGCAGGCGGCGGTTGCCGCCGGCCGCTACGGCCTGATCGCCGAGATCAAGAAGGCCTCGCCGTCCAAGGGGTTGATTCGCCCGGATTTCGACCCGCCCTCGCTGGCCGCCGGATACGCCGCCGGCGGCGCGACCTGCCTGTCGGTGCTGACCGACACCCCGTACTTCCAGGGCGATGATTCCTATCTGGTCGCTGCCCGCGCCGCCGCCCCGTCGCTGCCCGCCCTGCGCAAGGACTTCGTCATCGACCCCTACCAGGTAGTCGAGAGCCGCGCGCTCGGGGCCGACTGCATCCTGCTGATCATGGCCTGCCTTTCCGACGGCCTGGCGGCCGACCTGCATGCAGCCGCCGAGACTTGGGGCATGGACGTGCTGATCGAGATTCACGATCAAGCTGAGCTTGAACGAGCGCTTAAACTAAAATCTCAGCTACTTGGCATTAATAACAGAAATCTCAACACGTTAAGCGTGTCTCTTCAGGTAACGCTTGATCTGATGAAATCAGTTCCCAAGGACCGCTTGGCGATCTCGGAGAGCGGGCTGGACAGTCCGCGTGATCTCGCCCGCATGGCTGAGGCGGGGGCGCGCTGCTTCCTGATCGGCGAGAGCTTCATGCGCAAGCCGGACGTCGCCGCGGCGGTACGGGCAATGATCGCCGATCCCCTGCCCCTGGTGGCGGCGTGAGCGACCTCACCCATTTCGACCCCGAAGGCAACGCCCGCATGGTCGATGTCGGCGGCAAGGCCGAGACCGAGCGGGTGGCGACGGCGCGCGCCTCGGTGCGCATGAAGCCCGAAACCCTGCGCCTGATCCAGGACAAGGCCGTGGCCAAAGGCGACGTGCTGGCGGTGGCGCAACTCGCCGGCATCATGGCGGCCAAGCGCACCTCGGATCTGATCCCGCTCTGCCACCCGCTGGCGCTGACCTCGGTGGAGGTCACCCTGCGCTGCGATCCGACGACCTCGAGCGTCGAGATCGAGGCCACATGTCGTCTGCGCGGCAGGACCGGCGTCGAGATGGAGGCGCTGACGGCGGCCTCGATCGCGGCGCTGACCGTCTACGACATGTGCAAGTCGGCCGACCGCGGCATGGCGATCGGCGAGGTCCGGCTGGTCCACAAGTCCGGCGGCAAGTCGGGCACCTACGAGGCTCCCTGATGCTTTCGGTCGCCGACGCCCTCGCCCGCATCGTCGGCGCCTTCGCGCCGCTGGCGACCGAAACGATTTCGGTGGCCGACGGCACAGGCCGCGTGCTCGCCGAACCCGTGATCGCCCGCCTCGACCAGCCATCGGCCGATCTGTCGGCGATGGACGGCTACGCGGTGCTCGGCGCCGACTGCGCGACGCTGCCGGCGACGCTGCAGGTGGTCGGCACCGCGCCGGCCGGCGGCTCCTACGATCAGGCGCTGCAGCCGGGCCAGGCGGTGCGCATCTTCACCGGCGGTCCGCTGCCGGCCGTCGCCGACACCATCGTCATCCAGGAGAACACCAGGGTCGACGCGCCGGGCAGCGTGACTATCCTCGACGGCGCGACGCCGGGGCGACACATCAGGCGCAAGGGCCTCGACTTCTCACAGGGCGCCGAGGGCATCGCGGCCGGCCGCCTGCTGACGCCGCGCGACGTGGCGCTGGCGGCGGCGATGAACGTGCCGTGGCTCACGGTCTGGCGCCGGCCGCGCGTGGCCATTCTCGCCACCGGCGACGAGCTGGTGATGCCGGGCGAGCCGGTCGGCGCCAATCGCATCGTCTCCTCCTCAAGCCTCGCGGTCGCGGCGCTGGTCAGGAAATGGGGCGGCGAGCCCACGGTGCTGGGCATCGCGCGCGACGATCGCGGCGTGATCGGCCGCCACGTCGCCGCCGCCAAGCGCTTCGACCTGCTGGTGACGCTGGGCGGCGCCTCGGTGGGCGACCACGACCTGGTGCAGGACGTGCTGAAGGCCGAGGGCTTCTCGCTCGACTTCTGGCGCATCGCCATGCGTCCGGGCAAGCCGCTGATGTTCGCCGACACGCCGGGCTGCAAGGCGCTGGGCCTGCCGGGCAATCCGGTCTCGACCCTGGTCTGCGCGCTGCTCTTCCTGCGGCCCGCGCTGGATCGCATGAGCGGCCTGCCGGGCGACGCCGTGGCGACGACGATCGCGACCCTGGCGGTCGATGTCGGCGCCAACGACACGCGCGAGGACTATGTGCGCGCGAGCCTGGTGCGCGACGAACAGGGAGGGCTCAGCGCGACGCCGTTCAAGGTGCAGGACAGCTCCATGTTGGGCATCATGGCGCGCTGCGACGGCTTCATCGTGCGACCCGCGCATGACCCCGCGCGGCGCGCCGGCGAGTCCGTCAGGGTTGTGGATTTTGGGACAATGGGGGGCGCCTTCTGAGCGACTTGTCTGGCAGCAACTTGACGTAAAGCGCGAACTAAACTAGAACACGCGGGTGGTTTCGCGTTTTGTTCTAGATGTAGTGTATGCCAGCGGGAGACGGTGATGCTCACCCGAAAACAATATGAACTCCTGGTCTTCATCAATCAGCGCCTCAGCACCGGCGGCGTCTCGCCGTCGTTCGACGAGATGAAGGAAGCGCTGAAGCTGAAGTCGAAATCCGGCATCCATCGCCTGATCACCGGGCTGGAGGAGCGCGGCTTCCTGCGCCGCCTGCCGCACCGTGCCCGCGCGCTGCAGGTCCTGCAGCTTCCCGACGCGGCCGCGGTCGCCGGCAGCCGGGCGGCGATGAGCACGCCGGGCCTGCGCGAGCCCGCCGCCGGCTTCACGCCGCAGGTCATCAAGGGCGATTTCCGCCCCAGCTTCCAGGGTGCGGTGACGCCGGCCAACGCCGCCAGCGCCCTGTCGCTGCCGCTCTACGGCCGGATCGCCGCCGGCACGCCGATCGAGGCGCTGCGCGACAACACCAGCACCATCGACGTGCCGACCTCGCTGCTCGGCCAGGGCACGCACTACTGTCTCGAGGTCGAGGGCGATTCCATGGTCGAGGCCGGCATCCTCGACGGCGATTTCGCGGTGATCCGCCAGGCCGACACCGCCGAGAACGGCAGCATCGTCGTCGCCCTGGTCGACGAGCAGGAGGCAACGCTCAAGCGCATCCGCCGCAAGGGGGCCTCGGTGGCCCTCGAGCCGGCCAATGCGACCTACGAGACGCGCATCTTCGGCCCCGACCGGGTGAAGGTGCAGGGCCGCCTGGTCGGCATCTACCGGCGCTACTGAGCTCGCCGATCGGCCCTGGGCACCCAGGGCCGGTCGCCGCGCGCCTGGCGCGTGGTCTCGATCCGCGCCGGCCGCCCCTTCTCGCCCAGCCATACCGCGTGCGCGCCGTGGCGCCACAGGTCGAAGCGATCGATCGTCCACGCCGCGGCGCGGCACTGGTTGCGCAGCGGCACGACCGAGACGACCGGCGTCGCGCCGGCACAGGCGTTGGGCAGCGCTTGCGGGCGCATGACGAGCCGGATATCGGCGTCCCCGCGCTCGAGCACGCACAATCCGCCGCTGCACCGCAGACTGCCATCGGTGCTGCTGCCGCCATCCGGCCAGCGCTCCGCGCTGCTCTCGCCGGTGCGTCGCGCCCAGGTCTCGCCGGCGATGCGCTCGCCGCGCGTGCTGTAGAGCACGAGGCCGCGCTCGGTGCGGACCGCAAGGGCGCGGGCGTCGCCGCTGATCATCAGGTCGGGCGCCCGTTGCAGCGGCATGACGGCGAAGGCCAGCGCCACGCCGAGCAGGCCGAACCAGCGCCAGCGGGTGCGCCAGAAGCAGAGCCACAGCCCGCCCAGGGTGAGCAGCCAGAGCGATGCGCCCGGCATGGACGGCGCCAGCGACGCCGCGCCGGGCAGCGCCGAGGCCCAGCGCGCGATGTCGTGCGTCAACTCGATGCCCCAGCCCATCGGCACCAGGGCCAGCCACTCCAGGCCGAGTGGCGCCAGCAGCATCGCCAGCAGGCCCCAGGGCATCACCCAGATCCCGGTCAGCGGCACGACCAGCAGGTTGGCGACGATGCCGACCAGGCTCAGCCGGTTGAAGTGGTAGACGGCGAAACCCGCCGTCGCGAGCGAGGCCACGAGCGTTGTCATGACGCTGTCGGCAAGATAGCGGCCGACGCGCTGGCGCATGCCGCCGGCCCGATCGACACCTTCGGCATGACGGCGCGCGCGCCACAGCCGCGCGACCTCCCACGCCGCGACCAGTGCCACCACCGCGGCGAAGGAAAGCTGGAAGCTCGCGCCAGCGAGGCTCTCGGGCTGGATCAGCAGGATCACCGCGGCCGCCCAGCAGACCAGCCGCAAGGTCAGGCCCGTCCGATCGGCGAGCACGCCGATGAGCACGATGGCCAGCATGCCGAAGGCACGCTGCGCCGGCACCGGCGCGCCCGCGAGCACCAGGTAGAACGCGCCGCCCAGCAACGCCGCAACGGCGGCGATCTTCTTCACCGGGTAGCGCAGCGCGATGCCGGGCACGAGCGCGAGACCATAGCGCACCAGTCCCAGCATCAGCCCGGCCGCGAAGGCCATGTGCAGACCCGAGATCGCGATGATGTGGGCCAGGCCGGAATCGCGCAGCGCCCACTGCGCTTCCTTCGACAGGCCGTTGCGGTCCCCGGTGAGGATGGCGGCGGCGTAGGCGCCGGTGTCGCCGGGCAGCGCCGCGGTGATGCGCTCAGTGAGCGCGCGACGCATCTCGTCGATGCGCATGGTGGCGCCGGTTGGCTGGCCGCGTTCGATCAGCGCCGGCGTGCCCGTTGCGTAGCCCACGGCGCCCAGTCGCTGGAACCAGGCGAAGCGCTGGAAGTCGAAGGCGCCGGGCATCGCCGGTCCGGCGGGTGGATGCAGGACCGCCGAGACCGCCACACGATCGCCGGTGACGTACGGGAACGGCACGCGCGTCACCGAGAGGCGCACGCGCTGCGGCGTGGCTGTCCGCTTCACGCCGCGCAGCACGACCTGATCGAGCAGCACGCGGCGGCCTTCCGGGAGCATGCCGATCTCGACCACCCGGCCCTCGACCGCGCCGAAGTAGGCGCGCGCCAGCACGGGCGCGGCGACGCTGTGCGTCCGCCACGTCGCGGCGGCGAAGCCCAGGCCGCCGGCGGCCAGGGTCACGCCGATCGCGAGCAGCGCCGGCGCCGCGCTGCGGGCGGCGCACAACAGCAGCCCGACCATTGTCACGGCGACCCCCAGCCACAGCGGCGGCTCGCTGGGGAGCTCGAAATACACCGCGATGCCCAGGCCCAGCGCCACCGGCGTCCACAGTGCCCAGCGTTCGCGTTCGGCCCCCAGGCGCTCCGCCACGGCCAGCACGAAGCGCGCCGCCGGGCCGTGCCCGGTGGCTGCGACACCGGGCTGCGGCGTGGCGGCGAGGCTCATATTCTATGGATTTGACAGAAGACACTCCCTCGATGCCTATGCTCCCGCCGCTTTTTGACCGAAAAGTGGCTGGCTCCACCGGATTGCGCATGACCGTCGTCACCCGTTTCGCCCCCTCGCCCACGGGCTTCCTGCATATCGGCGGCGCCCGCACGGCGCTGTTCAACTGGCTCTATGCGCGCCGCCACGGCGGCACCTACCTGCTGCGCATCGAGGACACCGACCGTCAGCGTTCGACCAGGGAGGCCATCGACGCCATCATCGACGGCCTGTCGTGGCTCGGCCTGCAGCCCGACGGCGACATCGTCTTTCAGTTCTCGCGCGCCCGGCGCCACGCCGAGGTGGCGCACGAGCTGCTCGCCGCCGGCAAGGCCTATCACTGCTACGCCAGCCCGGCCGAGCTCGAGGCGATGCGCGAGGAGGCGCGCAAGGCCGGCAAGCCGATCCGCTACAACGGCCTGTGGCGCGAGCGCGATCCCAAGGACGCGCCTGCCGGCGTCAAGCCGGTGATCCGCATCAAGGCGGCGCAGACCGGATCGACCACCGTGCGCGACCACGTGCAGGGCGAGGTCACGGTCGCCAACGACCAGCTCGACGACATGGTGCTGCTGCGCGCCGACGGCACGCCGACCTACATGCACGCCGTTGTCGTTGACGATCACGACATGGGCATCACCCACGTCATCCGCGGCGACGATCATCTCAACAACACCTTCCGCCAGCTGCAGGTCTACGAGGCCATGGGCTGGAAGGCGCCCGAGTTCGCCCATGTGCCGCTGATCCACGGGCCCGACGGCGCCAAGCTGTCCAAGCGACACGGCGCGCTGGGCGTCGATGCCTATCGCGACATGGGCTACCTGCCCTCGGCGCTGCGCAACTACCTGCTGCGCCTGGGCTGGGGGCATGGCGACGCCGAGATCATCCCCACCGCCCAGGCCATCGAGTGGTTCGACATTGACGACGTCGGCCGCGCGGCCTCGCGCTTCGATTTCGCCAAGCTCACCAACCTCAACGCGCACTACCTGCGCGAGACGTCCGACGCCGAGCTGCTGGCGCTGGTGCGGCCGCTGATCGAGAAGACGCTGGCGGCGCCGTTGTCGGCGACCGCGCTGGAGCGGATCGCGCGCGGCATGAACGGCGTGAAGCAGCGCACGCGCACGATCGTCGAGCTGGCGGCCGGGCTGGTGTTCTATGCCCGCCACGGCGCGCCGCCGATGGACGACAAGGCCAGGGGGCTGATCAC
This sequence comes from Alphaproteobacteria bacterium, assembly GCA_019635875.1. Classification (NCBI taxonomy): domain Bacteria; kingdom Pseudomonadati; phylum Pseudomonadota; class Alphaproteobacteria; species Alphaproteobacteria bacterium. The sequence goes on along the minus strand of JAHBYP010000004.1, from coordinate 286,777 downwards.
GGTCGAGGCGCGCGGGCTGCTGTCGCGTGTCGTGACGGCGCTCGAGCCGGCCTCGGTTGATTGGACGGAATCAATGTTGGAGGCCACCGTCAAGGACGTGGCCGAAACCGCCGCCGTGAAGCTCGGCCAGATCGCTCAGCCCTTGCGCGCAGCGCTTACCGGTTCCACCGTCTCGCCCGGTATTTTCGAGGTCCTGGCGATACTCGGCCGCGACGAAGCGCTGGCGCGCCTGCGCGCAGCCGCCTGACGGCTGTGACATGGCGTCCTTGCGTTGCGCCCCCGGGACCGGCTTGTTAGTTTACCGACGACCTTATCGGCCAATCCGGGGGCGCCATGTCCGCACGCGCGGCGGATGGCGGGGCTTGGCCAGCACGGAAATCGAGCGGGAGCGACCATGAGCAATACCGGCACCGTGACCCTTACGGATGACGCCACCGGCAAATCCTGGAAATTCCCGGTCATGGGGGGCTCGATCGGCCCCAGCGTGATCGACGTCCGCAAGCTCTACGGCGATACCGGCTACTTCACCTACGACCCCGGCTTCACCTCGACCGGCTCCTGCGAATCGAAGATCACATACATCGACGGCGACAAGGGCGTCCTGCTGCATCGCGGCTACAATATCGCCGAGCTGGCCGAGAAGAGCGACTTCATGGAGCTCTCCTACCTGCTGCTGAACGGCGAGCTGCCCAACGCCCAGCAGAAGGCCAAGTTCACGCGCGACATCACCATGCACACGATGCTGCATGAGCAGATCTCGACGTTCTATCGCGGCTTCAGGCGCGACGCGCATCCGATGGCGGTGTGCTGCGGCGTGGTCGGCGCGCTGTCGGCCTTCTATCACGACTCGCTGGACATCAACGACCCGCACCAGCGCATGGTCGCCTCCTACCGCCTGATCGCCAAGATGCCGACCATCGGCGCCATGGCCTACAAGTACTCGGTCGGCCAGCCCTTCATGTATCCCGACAACAAGCTGAGCTATGCCGGAAATTTCCTGCGCATGATGTTCGGCGTGCCGGCCGAGGAATATGTGATGAACCCCGTCGTCGAGAAGGCGATGGACCGCATCCTGATGCTGCACGCCGACCACGAGCAGAACGCCTCGACCTCGACGGTGAGGCTGGCCGGCTCGTCGGGCGCCAACCCGTTCGCCTGCATCGCCGCCGGCATCGCCTCGCTGTGGGGCCCCAGCCACGGCGGCGCCAACGAGGCCGTGCTGAAGATGCTCCAGGAGATCGGCGGCAAGGACAAGATCGGGCCGTTCCTGGCGCGCGTTAAGGACAAGGCGGACCACACCCGCCTGATGGGCTTCGGCCACCGTGTCTACAAGAACTACGACCCGCGCGCGACCGTGATGCGCAAGAGCTGCCACGAGGTGCTGGCCTCGCTCGGCGTCGGCAACGATCCGCTGCTCGAGCTCGCGATGGAGATGGAGGAATTCGCCCTCAAGGACGAGTACTTCATCTCCAAGAAGCTCTATCCCAACGTCGATTTCTACTCGGGCATCATCTTCCGCGCACTCGGCATCCCTGTGAGCATGTTCACGGTGATCTTCGCCATCGCGCGCACGGTGGGCTGGATCTCGCAGTGGACCGAGATGATCGAGGACCCGCAGTCCAAGATCGGCCGTCCGCGCCAGCTCTACAGCGGCCAGACGGAGCGGCCCTACCTGCCGCTGCATTCGCGCAAGTAGCGGGGAGCCCGGCGACACGGAGGCCACGGACATGGCGGCGCGCGGCAGACGCAGCGATGGTTGGGCGGCAAGCAACGGCATCGCCGAACGGGTCGACCGTCCGCGCCTTGTCCGGGTCGGCGCCGCCGCCAACGACAACCGCGCGCCGGCGCTCACCATCGTCCGCCGCCTCGCCTTCGCCGCCCTGGGCGCGCTGGTGGCGACGGCGCTGATCCTGATGTGGGATTAGCCCGCCTTCTTGGTCTTACCTTCCCCCTCCGGGGGAAGGGAACCTACGCGCGCTGGATCAGCTCGATCTTGTAGCCGTCCGGATCCTCGACGAACGCGATCACCGTCGTGCCGTGCTGCACCGGACCGGCCGGGCGCGGGATCTTCACCCCTTCCTTGGCCAGCTTCTCGCACGCCCCGTAGACATCCGGCATGCCGATCGCGAGGTGGCCGAAGGCGGTGCCCAGGTCGTAGCTGTCCTTACCGTAATTGTAGGTCAGCTCGATCACAGTGCTGTCGGTCTCCTCGCCGTAGCCGACGAAGGCCAGAGTGTACTTTCCGGCGGGAACGTCACGCTTGCGCAGGAGCTTCATGCCCAGCAGCCGGGTGTAGAAATCGATCGATCTGTCGAGGTCGCCGACACGAAGCATCGTGTGCAGCATGCGATAGCCGGTATCGGCGCTCGTGCCATCCATGGTCACACCCTCCCTGCTCGCGACCTAGACGCCGCGGATCATCGCCGCAAACGTCGCCTCGGCAGCCACCTTGCCGTCGACCACCGCCTTGCCCTCGAACTTCCACACGCTCTGGCGCGCCTGCAGCTTGTTGACGTGGATCTCGATGCGGTCGCCAGGCGTCACGGGCTTGCGGAAGCGGACATTGTCCATCGAGAGAAAATAGACCAGCTTGCCCTCGGACGCCGCGCCGAGAGTCGCCACCACGAGCACCGCCGCCGTCTGCGCCATCGATTCGACGATCAGCACGCCGGGCATCACCGGATCGGTCGGGAAATGGCCCTGGAAGAACGGCTCGTTGATCGAGACGTTCTTGATGCCGATCGCGCTTTCGCCCAGGCGGAGGTCGATGACGCGGTCAACGAGCAGCAGCGGATAGCGGTGCGGGATCATCTTCATGATCCGGTTGATATCCACCACGTCGATCACCGTAGGAACGGCTGAAGGCATCGCAGTCATAACGTCGCTCGCGTCGACGCCACGGCCCGCCCGGCTCAGAACCGGGTGCCGAAGCTGAAGTTGAAACGCTGCCGGTTGTCGAACGGCTGGTACTTGATCGGGAAAGAGTAGTCCATGCGCAGCGGGCCGAAGGGCGAGACCCACTGTATGCCGATGCCGGCCACCACGCGCGGTGCCGAGGTATCACGAATCGTCGCGCCGACATCGTCGGTGCCCCACAGGCTGCCGACCTCGATGAAGCCCTTGCCGACGATCTGCAGTTCCTTTGGCAGGCCGAGCGGGAAGCTGATCTCGCCCGTCGCCGTGTAGAAGTACTTGCCGCCCAGCGAGTCGTTGCCGTCGCGCGGGCCGATGCCGGCGATCTGGAAGCCGCGAAACGTATCGCCGCCAAGGAAGAAGCGCTGCGAAATCTTCACGTCGTCGCGGATGCCGAAGACGGCGCCCCCCGAGGCCATGAACGACAGCACGAAATCGGTGGCGATCGGGAAATGGATCGCCGCGTCGGCGCGGTTGCGCAGATAGTGCTCGGTGCCGCCCAGGCCGCCGAGCTCCGTCGTCCAGCGCACCACCCAGCCCTTGGTCGGCAGCAGGCGGTCGTTGCGGCGATCCCAGGTGATCACCGTGCCCAGCTCGGAGGTATAGGTCCTGCCTGCCTGTCGCCGGATGAACGGCGAGGCATTGGCCTGGACGTTGAAAATCTCGTCGTACTTGAACGAGTACTTGAACGTCTGCCGCGTGTGCTCGCTCAGTGCGTAGCCGAGGCGCAGCGCGGCGCCGATGGTTCGCTCGTCAAACGAGCTGCTTTCCTGAAGGTCGCGCCCGATGCGGAAGATGTCGAAGCCCGCCGCCAGATTCCGGTCGAGAAAGTACGGCTCGGTGAAGCTGAGGTCGATCTGCGTCTGGCGCGTGCCGAGCGACAGGCCCAGCCGCAGGTCCTGACCCGCGCCCAGCAGGTTGCGTTCGCGCACCGTGATGTCGCCCAGGACGCCCGCCGACGTCGAGTAGCCGGCGCCGAACGAGATCTCGCCGGTGCTTTGCTCGACGACATTGACGTTGATGACCGTCTTGTCCTGGGCCGAGCCCTGCTGGTTGGTGATGTCGACCTTCTCGAAGTAGCCGAGCGCACGCAGGCGCTCCTGCGAGCGGCGCAGCTTGGCGGCATTGAAGGCATCGCCCTCGGCAAGACGGAACTCACGCCGGATCACCTTGTCCAGCGTCCGCACATTGCCGCCGATGTTGATGCGCTCGACGTAGACGCGCGGGCCTTCCTGCACGTCGAAGGTGATGTCGATCGTCTTCGTGTCCTTGTTGCGGCGGACGTTGGGACGCACGTCGACAAAGGCGTAGCCCAGCGTGCCGACCGCCTCCGTGATGGCATTGACTGTGGCCTCGACCTCGTCGGCGTCATACCAGTCGCCCTCGCGCGAGACGATCATCGCCTTCAGCGTGCTGGAATCGAGTGCCTCGAAGCGCGAATTGATCTCGAGCTTGCCGAATTTGTAGCGCTCACCCTCCTGGATCGTGAAGGTGACGAAGAAATGGTCCCTCTTCGGCGTCAGCTCGGCGACCGAGGACACGACGCGAAAATCGGCGTAGCCCTCCGACAGGTAGAACTTGCGCAGCATCTCCTTGTCGAAGTTGATGCGGTCGGGATCGTAGCGATCATCGGAGGTCAGGAAGCGGAACCATGCCGCCTCGACCGAGCGGATCTGCTCGCGCAGCCTGCCGTCGCTGAACTTCTCGTTGCCGACGAAGCTGATGCGGCTGATGGTCGTGATGCTGCCTTCGAAGATCTCGAACACCAGGTCGACGCGGTTCTGATCGAGCCGGATGATCTTGGGCTCGATCGCGGCGTTGAAGCGGCCACCCCTGCGGTAGACCTCCAGCATGCGCCGGACATCGGACTGGACCCTGGCGCGGGTGAAGACCGTACGCGGCTTCGAAGCGATCTCCTGGCGCAGGGTGTCGTCCTCGACCCGCCGGTTGCCTTCGAACTGCACGCGATTGATGATCGGGTTCTCGACCACCTTGACCAACAGGGTGCCGCCGTCGCGTTGGACGCTGACGTCGGCGAACAGGCCGGTCTGGAACAGCGCCTTGAGCGACCTGTCAGCCTCGGCCGGGTCGAAGGGCTGGCCCTCGCGGATCGTGATGTACGAGCGGATGGTGTCGGGCTCGACGCGGCTGTTGCCGGAGACTTGCACCTGGGTGATGGTCGGCCCGCGCTGGGCCAGTGCCGGCACCGCCGAATAGCCGGCCAGCACGAGCGCCAGGGCGAGAAGGCTTCGCAGGACGCGGATCAATAAACAGACTCCCCTGGTCCGATACCCATCGTGGCGCCGAGGCGGCCCCTCTTTAAACCACGCCGAAGCCGACCACCACCCCTGAAATTTCAGCACCTTAGAGGGTCAGCAGCCGCGTGACGATCAGCACGATGTCGTTGTACGTCGCGAAGACCATCAGGCCGCCCATCGCCGCCAGGCCGATCCTGAAGCCGATCTCCTGGGTTCGCTCGCTGAGCGGCCGGCCGCGCACCCATTCGATGGCGTAGAACAGCAGGTGGCCGCCGTCGAGCATCGGCACCGGCAACAGGTTGAACACACCCAAAGTCACCGACAGGCCGATCATGAAGTAGAGGATGGCGCCCCAGCCGATCTGCGCGACCTCGCCGGCCGTCTTGGCGATGCGCACCGGCCCGCCGATCTCGTTGGCCGGCCGCAGGCCGAGCACGATCTGCTTGAGCACCGTGTAGATGGTGCCCGACATGTGCCAGACCTCGACCACCGACTGGCCGGCCGCCTCGAGCGGACCGAAGCGCTTGACCTGCGAGGCGAGCGGGCTGGAGAAGCCCAGCCGGCCCTCGGTGCGCGTTGTGCCGTCGGCCTGGCGGATCTGCTCGGCCACCGGCAATGCCGTGAGCTCGATGACCTCGCCGTTGCGCTCGATCCGGATCTTCGTCGGCTGGCCGGCGCGCTGACGGATGATCTGCGGAATGTCCATGAAGTACGCAATGTGCGTGCCCTCGACCTCGAGGATGCGGTCGCCGCTGTGCAGGCCGGCCTGCTCCGCGGCGCTGCCCGGAAAGACGCGGCCGACGATCGGCAGCGCCTGCACGCTGTCGACGCCAAGGTCGCCCAGGCGGTGCTCGTTCCTGAAGCGGTCGACCAGCAGCCGAGGCGCCGGCGTGATCGAGCGGTGGTAGCTCTTGCCGTCGCGCGTGAAGACGATGGCGATCGGCACGCCGGGATAAAGCTGCGCCGTGCCGATGATGTCCTCGAAGCTGGCGACGTTGCGCCCGGCGATCTCCGTCACCACGTCGCCGGTACGCAGGCCGGCCGCGGCGGCCGGGCCGGTGCCGGCCGGCACGACGATCTGCGGCGGCGTGAAGGGCCGGCCGAAGGTCATCAGCAGCACGAACATCAGCACGACGGCCAGCAGCAGATTGGCCACCGGCCCCGCCGCAACCACGGCGGTGCGTACGGCCAGCGGCTGATTGTGGAAGGCGCGCTTGCGCTCCTCGGCGTTCAGCCGGCCATCAGCCGCGCCGGCGCCGGTTGGATTGCTGTCGCCCAGGAACTTGACGTAGCCGCCCAGCGGCAGGATCGAGATCTTCCAACGTGTACCGGTTTTTGGGCTGGTCCAGCCCCAGATCTCGCGGCCGAAGCCGACGGAGAACACCTCCGCCTTGATGCCGTTGCGCACGCCGACCCAGTAGTGGCCCCACTCGTGGACGAACACGAGCACCGTCATGATCACGATGAACGTGAGGATGTTGTTGGTGATGAACCCGAAGAAATCCATGAAACCTACATTCCCCCGCGTTCAGGCCCCATAGCGGCGCGCTGCGCACATAGCCCTGGCCTCGCTTCTGGCTTCCTCATCGACGTCTCGCAACGCGGCGAAATCGACGCAGTCGCCGGCAAGCGTCAGTCTTTTTCCCAACCCGGCACGAACATCTTCCACTATCCGTGCGATATCCAAGAAACCGATCTCAGACGCAATAAAAGAACCAACCGCTATCTCATTGGCAGCATTCATTATCGTGGTTGAAATCCCGCCAGTTTGCAAGGCTTCTCGTGCCAGTCTCAGGGCGGGAAACCGTTCAATATCAGGGACTTCAAAGGTCAGTGCCTGCAACGTGCGGAAATCCAGCCGCTCCGAGGGCGTCTCGATGCGCTCCGGCCAGGCCAGCGCATGCGCAATGGGCGTGCGCATGTCGGGCGTGCCGAGCTGGGCCAGGACTGAGCCGTCGCTGTAGGCGACCATCGAATGGATCACCGATTGCGGGTGGATGACGATCTCGATGCGTTCGGGGGCGACCCCGAACAGGATGTTGGCCTCGATCAGCTCGAGGCCCTTGTTCATCATGGTCGCCGAATCGATCGAAATCTTGGCGCCCATGTCCCAGTTGGGATGCTTGACCGCCTGCGCTGGTGTGGCCGCCGCCATCTCGGCCAGCGACCAGTTGCGGAACGGCCCGCCCGAGGCGGTCAGGATCAGCCGCTCCACCCGGTCGCGGTTGCGATCCTCGAGGCACTGGAAGATCGCGTTGTGCTCGCTGTCGACCGGCATCAGGGTGCCGCCGCCACGTCGCACCGCGTCCATCAGCAGGCCGCCGGCGCAGACCAGGGCTTCCTTGTTGGCCAGGGCGATGGTGGCGCCACGCTCGGCGGCGACCAGGATCGGCGGCAGGCCGGCGAAGCCGACGATCGCAGCCATCACCCATTGCGCGGGCCGCGCCGCGGCTTCACGCAGCCCTTCGGCGCCGCTGGCGGCGGCGATACCCGAGCCGTCGAGCGCTCTCTTCAGATCGGCGTAGCGACCCTCGTCGGCGACCACCGCCAGCTTCGCGTGCAGCCGACGCGCCTGCTCGGCCAGCAGATCGACATTCGCGTTGGCGGTCAGCGCCTCGACCTCGTAGCGCTCGGGATGGCGCGCCAGCAGGTCGACCGTGCTGCAGCCGACCGAGCCGGTGGAGCCGAGGATGGTGACCCGTTTCATGCGCTTCCTACCAGGGCCAGCGCGCGTCGCCGGCCAGCCGGATCGCGGCCATTGCCACCGCCGCGGCCATCAACGCATCGACACGATCGAGCAGCCCGCCATGTCCCGGAATCAGCCGCCCGGAATCCTTGACCCCGACGTAGCGCTTCACCGCCGACTCCGCGAGGTCTCCGGCCTGCGACACCAGCGAGAGCAGGCCGCCCGCCATCGCCAGCCGGATAGCAGAACCGCCGGTAAAGAGCCATGCGGTACAGACGCCGACGGCGATCGCGGCGGCCAGCCCGCCCAGCGCGCCCGACCACGTCTTCTTCGGGCTGAGCCTCGGTGCCAGCTTCGGTCCGCCCAGCGTGCGCCCCGCGACATAGGCGAAGATGTCGGTGGCCCAGACCGTGGCCAGCAGCCACAGCACCGCCTGCAGGCCGGTTTCCGGCTCGTGCCGCAGCGAAAGCAGCGAGAGCGCCACCGCGGCGATGTAGGCCGCGCCACACAGCAGCAGCGCTGGACGGCGCAGGCCGCCCACCAGCAGGCGCCACTCGCGCCAGGCCAGCACCACGCCGATCGCCAGCAGCAGGTCGAAGAAGGGAAAGCCGTGCCAGGTCGCCGCCAGCACAACCGGCGCCAGCACCAGCGCCGATGCGATGCGCAGGATCAGGTCGCGGCGGGCTCGGCGGGGCGCGGCTGTCGCGTCAGCCGGCGACGGCGCCATATCGCCGCTCCCGGCGGCTGTACTCGGCCACCGCGGCGGCCAGCTGCGCCTTGCCGAAATCCGGCCACAGCGTGTCGACGAACAGCATCTCGGCGTAGGCCGACTGCCAGAGCAGGAAGTTGCTGATGCGCTGCTCGCCGCTGGTGCGGATCAGCAGGTCGGGATCGGGAATGTCGGCCGTCAGCAGCTCGCGCGTCAGCGCGGTCTCGTCGATCGCCTCGGGCGCCAGCGTGCCCGCCGCCACCCGCTCGGCCAGTCGCCGCGCTGCGCGCACGATGTCGGCGCGGCCGCCGTAGTTCAGCGCGATGGTGACGTTGATGCGCGCGTTCGCGCGCGTGCGCGCCTCCGCCTCGTCGATCATCGTGGCGATGTCCCGCGGCAGGCCGGCGCGATCGCCGATGACGCGCAGCCGCGCGCCTTCCTTTGCCAGTGTGTCGAGCTCGGTCCGCATGTAGTGGCGCAGCAGACCCATGAGGAAGTCGACCTCGTCGGCCGGACGCTTCCAGTTCTCGGTCGAGAAGCCGAACAGCGTGATATAGGCGATACCGAGCTCGCCGGCGCCGCGCACCACCTCGCGCACGGTCTCGACGCCGCGACGATGGCCCGCCGTGCGCGGCAGTCCGCGCGCCTTCGCCCAGCGGCCATTGCCATCCATGATGATGGCGACGTGGCGCGGCAGGGCGGCGGTTTCGGCGGGCGCGGTGGCGTGCTGCAGCATGCGGGACTCGAACGGTCGGCGGCCTTCGCCGTCAGACCGTCATGATCTCCTTCTCCTTGGCGTGCAGCACATCGTCGACCAGCTTGACGTGGCGGTCGGTCATCTTCTGCACGTCGTCGTTCAGCTTGCGGTGCTCGTCCTGCGAGATCTGGTGATCCTTCTCGGCCTTCTTGAGCAGCTCCATGCCGTCGCGCCGCACGTTGCGCACCGCCACGCGCGCCTGTTCGGCGTATTTGTGCGCGACCTTGGTGAGCTCCTTGCGCCGCTCCTCGTTGAGCGCCGGGATCGGGATGCGCACCAGCGCGCCGTCGGGCAGCGGATTGAGCCCCAGGCCGGCCTCGCGAATCGCCTTGGCGACCGCCGGCACCATGCCCTTGTCCCACACCGTCACCGACAGCATGCGCGGTTCGGGCGCGCTCACCGTGCCGACCTGGTTCAGCGGCATGCGCTGGCCGTAGGCCTCGACCATGACGGGGTCGAGCAGGGTCGTCGACGCACGGCCGGTGCGCAGGCCGGCAAACTCCTTCTTCAACGCCTCGAGCGCGCCATCCATGCGCTTCTCGAAGTCCTGCAGGTTTGGCGCAACCATGGTCACACCTCGTCGGTGATGATGGTGAAGGTACCTTCACCGCGCATAACCTGCGCGAAGGCGCCGGGCGTGTGAAGGTCGAAAACGAGGATCGGGATGCCGTTCTCCCGCGACAGGGAGATCGCCGAGGCGTCCATCACCTGGAGATCCTGCGACAGCACGTCGAGATAGGTCAGCCGATCGTAGCGCCGGGCATTGGGATCCTTGCGCGGGTCGGCCGAGTAGACGCCGTCGACCTGGGTGGCCTTGAGCATCGCGTCGGCGCCCATCTCGGCGGCGCGCAGGGCGGCGGCGGTGTCGGTGGTGAAGAAGGGATTGCCGGTGCCGGCGGCGAAGATCACCACCCGGCCCTTCTCCATGTGGCGCACGGCGCGGCGGCGGATGTAGGGCTCGCATACCGTGGTCATCGGGATGGCCGAGACCACCCTCGTGTGCAGGCTGATCTTCTCCAGCGCGTTCTGCAGCGCCAGCGAATTGATGACGGTGGCCAGCATGCCCATGTAGTCGGCGCTGGCGCGCTCCATGCCGGCAGCGGCGCCGGAAATGCCGCGGAAGATGTTGCCGCCGCCGATGACGATGCAGACCTGCACGCCCATTTCGTGGACGGTGCGGATCTCCTGGGCGATGCCCGAGAGCATGACCGGGTCGAGGCCGTACTCGCGCTCGCCCATCAGCCCTTCGCCGGACAGCTTCAGCAGGACGCGGCGATAGAGGGGTTTCGCGGACATCTTCGGCCTCTGCGGGGATCGGCGGATACTACACGCGCAGCGACCCGCCGCCCACAGTATTTCGTGTGCAGACCCCGTGCCGACAGCTAGGCCTTGAGCTGGGCCGCGACCTCGGCGGCGAAGTCGCTTTCCTTCTTCTCGATGCCCTCGCCGAGCTGGAAGCGGGCGATGCCGGCGACCTTGACCGGCGCCCCGGCCTCCTTGCCGGCCGCCTCGACGGCCTTGGCGACCTTGGTCTCGCCGTCGATGACGAAGGTCTGCTCGAGCAGCACCACGTCCTGGTAGAACTTGCGCAGGCGGCCCTCGACCATCTTGGCGACGATCTCGGCCGTCTTGCCCGAGCCGGCGGCCTGCTCGGTCAGCACGGCGCGCTCGCGCTCGACCGCGGCCGGGTCGAGCTCGGCCACCGACACCGATTGCGGGTTGGTCGCCGCGACATGCATCGCCAGCTGCTTGCCAAAGGCAGCCAGCTTGGCCGGGTCACCGGCCGATTCCAGCGCCACCAGCACGCCGATCTTGCCCAGCGACGGCGTCACCGGGGTATGGACATAGCTCGCCACCACGCCCTGGCCGACCCTGAGCTTGCGGGCGCGGCGCAGCGACATGTTCTCGCCGATGGTGGCGATCAGCTGGGTCAGCTCGGCCTGCACCTCGGTCTGCATTTTTGCGACATCGCCGTCATTGGCGAGCGCCAGCCGGCCGGCGCGCTCGACGAACTTCTGGAAGGTCTCGTTGCGGCCGACGAAGTCGGTCTCGGCATTGACCTCGACCACGGCGCCCTCGGTGCCGGCCGAGACGACGCCGACCAGGCCCTCGGCGGCGACGCGGCCGGCCTTCTTGGCGGCGGCCGACAGGCCCTTCTTGCGCAGCCAGTCGACGGCGCCCTCGATGTCGCCGCCGGTCTCGGTCAGCGCCTTCTTGCAGTCCATCATGCCGGCGCCGGACTTCTCGCGCAGTTCCTTGACCAGGGCGGCGGTGATCTCAGCCATAGCGGTCTCCATGATGCGGGTCGGCCGGTCCGCGGGACCGGCCGATGCGAATGCGAATGAATGGCGCGGACCTCAGGCGGCAGGCGGCGCGGCCTCTTCCCCGGCGGCGCCCTCGGCGGCGACACCCTCGGCGGCCATCTCGGGCAGCTCCTCGGCATTGGGCTCGGCCGACTCGCCGAGATCGCCGCCGGCGGCGCGGATCTCCTCGCGGATGCCGTCGAGCACGGCCGAGGAGATCAGGTCGCAGTACAGGGAAATGGCGCGGATGGCGTCGTCGTTGCCCGGCACCGGATAGGTGATGCCGTCGGGATCGGAATTGCTGTCGAGGATGGCGACGATCGGGATGCCGCGCTTCTGCGCTTCCTTGACCGCGATCTGCTCCTTGTTGGTGTCGATCACCACCAGGAGGTCGGGCAGGCCGCCCATCTCCTTGATGCCGCCCAGGGCGCGCTCGAGCTTCTCACGCTCGCGCGTCAGGTCGAGCGTCTCCTTCTTGGTCAGGCCTTCCAGCGCGCCGGACGACAGCTTGTCGTCGAGCTCGCGCAGGCGCTTGATCGAGGCCGAGATGGTCTGCCAGTTGGTCATCATGCCGCCGAGCCAGCGGTGGTTGACGAAGTACTGGCCGCAGCGCTTGGCGGCGTCGGCCACCCGCTCGGCCGCCGCCGGCTTGGTGCCGACGAACAGGATGCGGCCGCCGGCGGCGACCGTGTCGCGCACCACCTTCAGCGCCTGCTCGAGCAGCGGCACGGTCTGGGTGAGATCGATGATGTGCACCCCGTTGCGCACCCCGAACAGGTACGGCTTCATGGCGGGGTTCCAGCGGCGCGTGTGGTGGCCGAAATGCACGCCAGCTTCGAGCAGCTGACGCATGGTGAACGTCGGCATCGACATGTCTATACCCTTCTCCGGTTCAGCCTCCGCGGGGGTTGTCCTGTCGGACACCGGAACGGGCGGCGGGATGTCTCCCCGACGTCCGCGATCCCCGCGTGCGAGATGGCGGCGGTTCTAGCGGCGGTTCCGGCCAATAGCAAGGGTGGCGGCCTGCGACATTCGTTCCGGAATCCGGAACCGCGCGCCGACGATCAGCACCCACGGAGAACACAATCGCGAGCCACAGGCACAACCACCCCGTCCATACCAAGTCGAGCGCCCCTCCCGATGCGATATCAGCCATGCCAGGCTTCGCCCGCGCCCGTCAGCCGATGCTCGCCGGCGTCAGCGCGCCGATGTTGGTGATCTCGGCCATCGTCACGGTTTCCTCCGCGCTTCATCGACGAGCTTGCGCAGGGTCGCCGCGTCGGTGGCGCCACGCAGGACCTGCGTGCCGACCACGAATGCCGGCGTGCCCGCGATGCGCAGAGCCCGCGCCAGCTCGAGGTTGCGGTCGATCTCGGTCCGGATGGCGGCGTCGCGCCTATCGGTCTTGAGGCGCTCGACGTCGAGCCCGATTGCCTCCGTGACGCGCAGCGCGCTCGCTTCATCGGCGATGCCGCGCGCCTGCATGAGCGCCTTGTGGAATGCGGCGTACTGGCCCTGGCGGTGCGCGGCGAGCGCAAGCTTCGCCACGGCGACGGAATTCGCGCCAAGGATCGGGAACTCCTTGTACACGATGCGCAGTTTGGGATCGGCGCTCTGCGCCTCGTCCATCGCCCCTGCGACCTGCCGGCAATAGGGGCAGTTGTAGTCGAAGAACTCGACCAGCGTGACGTCGCCTTCGGGATTGCCGCCGACCGGGCTGGCCGGGTCGCGAAACACCTGCTCGGCGCGCGACTTCAGCGTCGCCTGCCCTTCGGTTTCAACGGCAGCGCGTCGGCGCGCCTCCAGGCGCTCGACCGCCTCGACAATGACTTCGGGATTGGCGAGCAGATAGTCGCGCACGCGCTGTCCGAAGGCATCGGACGCCATCGTGGGCTTCACATCCGGGCGATTTCCCCAAATTCCCGGATCCAACGCCAGCCATGCGACGATCGCACTTGTCGCCAGGAGCGATGACACGAGCCACCAACCCCAGCGCGACAGAAAGCCACGAGTTCCGGGACTCATCTGTGCTCTCCAACTTTCACAACAGCCGCCGGGAGAACCCCCACAGCCTGGGATTCGCGCCGGTCGACCTGACGCTCCTCGTCGATCATTCCCTGGCGTAGACGCTGGGCGCCCCGCCGTCCTTGGGCAGCGCGTAGATGACGAACGGAGCCGTCTTGCTGCCACCCATGCCGGGCGAACCGGTCGGCATGCCGGGCAGCGAGATCCCGGCTACCGGCGGCCGCTCGGACATCAGCCGGCGCACCACGTTGACCGGCACGTGACCGTCCACGACATACCCGTCGATGAACATCGAGTGGCAGCCCTGCAGGTGCGAGGGCACGCCAGCCTTGCGGCTGATGCTGTCGAGGTCGTGGGTCGACTTCACCGTCACGTCGAAGCCGTTGACGCGCAGGTACGACGCGTAGGTCTCGCAACAGCTGCACTGCGGGCTCTTGTACAGGATCGCCTTGAGCACCTCCTGGGCGTGCGCCGTCGCGGCGCCGGTCATCAGCGCGCCGGCAAGAATGAGGACACGAAGCATGGGATGGCTCCTTTCGCTGGATTGCACGGTTCCTCCCCGACGCCGGGAAACTTTCAGGAGTGGTTGTCTCATCGTCCCCTGTCTCCTTCGCCGACCCGGAGCACCGCCATCATCCCGGTCGTCTGGTGATCGATGACGTGGCAATGCAGCATCCAGTCGCCGGGATTGTCGGCGACGAAGGCGATGTCGACGGCCTCGCGGGGCGCCAGCATCACCGTGTCGGCCCAGATGTGGTGCGCCACGTCCGCCCCGTTGCGACGCAGCACCCGGAAGCTGTGGCCGTGCAGGTGCATGGGATGCCACCAGGCGGTGTCGTTGCGCAGCCGCAGCAGGTAGCTGCGCCCCAGCTCGAGCGTCGTCAGCGGCGGCATGCCGGCATGGCCGTCGCCGGTCATCGCCGTGCCGTTGATGCTCCACATGGCGCGGCCCATGCCCCTCATTCCGCCGCCGCCCATCATGCCGCCCTGCAGCACCAGCTCCCGGCGCTCCGCCGATCGCAGATCCGGCTCCGGAATCGGGTTGCGGGGCAGCCTGGGCGGCAAATCTGACAGCGGCGTGCGGATGGGCGGCCGCTCGTCGTAGGCCAGGTGGACCAGCCGGTAGTCGAGATCGTCGTAGAAATCGTCGACGACGCGATAGCGCCGGCCGGGTTCACCGCGCATGTCGAGCACGATGTCCACGCGCATCGCGGGACCGATCACGAGGCGGCCATCGACCGGCTCGTGGGGATCGCAGGGCTGGCCGTCGATGGCCACGATGACCGGCTGATGGCCCTCGAAGCGCAACGCCATGATGCGCGCCAATGCGGCGTTGATCAGCCGGATGCGCACGCGCTCGCCGGCCCGCACCCGTTCGTCGGCGGGAACCACGCCGTTGAGCGTGACGGTGTTGCCGATCCGCCCGGACATGCCGGCTTCCATCATGTTGCCGAAGCCGGCGGCGATCCGCCCGTCTGGCGCCAATCGCCAGTCCATCAGCATCCACAGCAGCTCGCGATCCACGGCCGCCTTCTCGTGCTCCTCGACGATCAGCGGGCCGGCGAGTCCGCGGCCGAGCTGCTGCAGGCTGTTGGCGTGCGGGTGGTACCAGAACGTGCCGGCGTCGGGAGGCGTGAACTCGTACACGAAGGTGCCGCCGGGCCCGATCGGCGGTTGGGAGATGCCGGGCACGCCGTCCATGCCGATCGGCAGTCGAATGCCGTGCCAGTGCACGGTGGTGTCCTGATGCAGCCTGTTCTCGACGACGATGCGGACCGGCTCGCCCTGTCGCACACGCAGCGTCGGACCCGGCACGACTCCATCGTAAGCCCACACGTCTGTTGCGCGGTGCTCCTGCCCGGTCAGCGATGCGCGTGCAGGCGCCGCCGTGATCCGATAGACGCGGCCAGCCCGCGCCGGACGCCCCGCGATCAGCGCGAGGCCCCCTGCCGCGGATAGCAGGCCGCGGCGCGAAATCACTCCGCCAGATGGGATTTCCACTCGTCGACCCTCGCGCAATCAAGCCTGGTGAAGGCGCGGGCACAGCGACGTGTCTCCGATGAATCCGCAATCAGCGTCCGGACCAACGTCGCGGGCGTGCGCAGCCGCTCAGACGCGGGGAGCCGCCAGGAACGGCGGATCAGGTCGCGTCAGTCGAGATTGCTGGATCGTGGAGGGTGAGGCTCGGGTGACGGTGCGGACCCGAACAGGAGCCGCACGGTCGGTGAAGGCAGCTCGCGTGCTTCCACCCCAACAATGGACAATGTCTGCGGCAGGGCTGCCACCACGGCCACGGTGCAGAGCGCGACGCTGCACCCGGTCGCCATCTTGCCAGAACCGTCGCCGCTGCAGCCGTCGCAGGCGCCATCGTCGCCCATGCCGTAGGAAACGGCCATCCTGGCCGCCATCTGGTTCGCCTGGACAACAGATGCGCTCATGCTCAAGGCGACCAGGAGCCCGAGCACCGTGCCAACGATCCGTCGCAGCCGCGAACGACGCATGGCTCACAGCATGAAGACAAATCCGCTCGGGGCAAGTGGTATCGCGTCACGGGCCTGTGACCTTGCGCCGTGACAGCGTGCGCTGCATGTCACGATCGACACGGCACTGGAACCCGGATCGCGGTCCGGCGAGCGAGCGACGGTCCAACGGCGGCCCGCCATTGGCAAAGGCGCCGGCCGGTGACCATAGTCCTCGATCCGAAACGGAAGGCAGCATGGCGACAGAGCACACGGGCGGCTGCGTCTGCGGGGCGGCGCGCTTCAGGACCAACGGCGCGCCGTTGCGCGTGACCATCTGCCATTGCACCTGGTGCCAGCGGCGCACCGGCACCGCCTTCGGCACCGAGGTGGTGTTCGCCGACGGCCAGGTGGCATTCAGCGGCACGCCGGTCACGCGTTATCGCCACGTCTCCGACGAGTCCGGCCGCTGGCTGGATGTCGAGTTCTGCCCGCGATGCGGCAGCAATCTCGGCTTCACCCTGGAGGCGGCGCCCGGCATCCGCGCCGTGCCTGCCGGCGCGTTCGACGACCCAGGCTTCATCGGGCCGGACCGCCTGGACATCCGCCACGTCTTCACCCGCTCGCGGCGCGACTGGGCTGAGCTGTCGCCGCTGGTCGAGACCTACGAGACGCATTTCAGGAAGTAGCCTCGAGTGCCTCCGCCAGCTTCCACAGAGTCCTTTGTCCGGTCCACCTCGTTGCGGCACCCGCCATTCTGCTAGGGCAGGCCCAGGCTGCGCAGGTCCTCGACCAGTGGCCACACATCCTCCCCGCGGCCGAACGAGAAGCGCCGCGCCCAACGCGCCGTCTCGAACATCGGGTCGATGCGCGAGATGGTTGCGGCATGTCGAGCAGCATCCGCTCGTGCGCCACGGCGCAACAACACCAGCGCCATGCCGACATGGGCCCCGAGGTAGTCGGGCTCGCGACTTAGCACGTCGCGGTAGCAGGCTAGCGCGGCGTCAATGCGCCCTTCAAAGAGATGAACGTTGCCCATGTTGCTAATGACCCACGCAGGGTTCACTGGGCTCAGCTCGAGAGCACGCGCGTACCAGCCCAACGCCTGAGCATGGTCACCTACCGCACGATTGAGTGTGCCGAGATAGCCTGCCATCTCAGAGCTTCGCGGCGCCAGGCCGACAGCACGGTGACCCTCGGCGATTGCTCCGGCATGGTCACCGTCCAGCAGGTGGATAAACGCTCGGAGGGCATGCAGATCCGGATACTCGGCCGTCAGGCGCGAGGCCCGCCGCTCAAGCGTCCGCGCCGCCGCGACGGAGGCGCCCTCGTCGAGACTCCAGCCGAGGCGTGCCTCGTCGATATGACAGAAAGCGAGCGCGACGATCGCCGCCGCATAGTCGGGATCGGCCTCCAGCGCCCGCCGGTAAAGCTCGCGCGCCTGGATGTGACTCTCCCGGTGATGCCGGCGTTCCAGTTCCTTTGCCTTTTGGAAGCTCTCCCAGGCCACCAGTGCTGTGGTCGAGCGATGCCAGAGGCGCGCCTGCTCCCCTTCGGTTAGCGAGATCTGTAGTCCCTCCAAAGCCTCACGGATGATTCTCGTCTGGACATCTGTGCTCGATCCTGAGGTGGAGCCGAAATGGTCGCTCCATATTGACCGGCCGGTCGCGAATTCGGTCAGCCGCACCGTCACGTTCAGCCCGCGATCCGTCTCGACCGTGCCGCCCAGCACGTAGACGCCGCGGTCGCGCGGCGGCAAGCGGTCGTAAACCGTCGCCGATCGCAGAGTGCCAAGGCAGGCAAGGAGCTGCTCAGCGAGGCTGAGGGACAGAGTTCGCGTTGCCTCGCGCGCATCCAGAGGCTGAAATGGCTGGACAACGATTGCCGGCGGCTCGCGCTCTGCTCCGGGAATGACAGTACCGCCTGCCAGATCGTCGGCTGTCTCTGCCGCCGCGCCACCGGCGTGAGTGGGCATACGTCTGACCGCGTACACACTGGTTGTCGGCAGGTTCTTGAGGCGGGTCGGCCCCAACGAACGGAAGGCCAATCCGCGCCGTTGGCGGACAACCTCGTACACGTTGCGGGTGACCAGGATCTGGTTCGGCTTGGCGAGCTGCTGCAAGCGGGCGGCCACGTTCACCGCGGATCCGAGCACATCGCCGTTGGCGTCCACCACCTCGCCGAGATCGATGCCGATGCGATAGCGCATCGAGACGCCCTCGGTCTGCCCGTCGGGCGATCCGGAAAGTGTACTGAGAAAAAGCAGGGCGGCGTCGAGCGCGTCGGTAGTGCTGACGAATTCACAGAGGAGGAAGTCGCCGGGGCTGGAGATCAGCCGTCCGCCGCGATGCTGCGCGACGCGTTCCATGAGCTTCCGCCCGCCGACCAGAGCAGCAAGGGTACGGTCCTCATCAGACGCCAAACGTCTGCTGAACGCTACCGCGTCAGCCGCGAGGATGGTGACGAGACGCCGCTCCATAGCGGCCTGTCACCTTGCCGATAGGCCGGACTGCCCCCAACCGACGCCGAAGCAGGCAGGCACGACACTACTCGCCGCATCCGCAGAGAACCACAACGCCAGCCATCTCGGCGCCGCCGGACGTCGGTGGTTCGGGGTAGTAAGGCACGATGATGTGTCTGAGGTTTTGCTCGTCCTTGACGAGCACGACGTCAGTCGACGAGGGCACATCGAGGACACCGGAGAAAAATGCTCGTGGATCGACGACGGCGGCGCTGTACTCGGTGTTGGACATCGCCGCCAGCTGGTGGATCTTCTCGCCTAGCTGTCGCAGCGTGGCTCCAGACTTCAGTTGAAACCTAGCCATGACCCCGCCCCCAGAATCAATGTTGCATACTTGGGTGCAACTACAGAAACTCTGTCATGAAACGCCATCCGACGCACGATCAGAATCTACAAGAACTTGCAGTGCCGAAGAGCAGCAAGGGCGCCGCCATCGACTGGCATCCTCTTGCCGCCGCGGCCACGGACTGGCTCGAAGAGCTGCCGGTTGGAGACGACGCCCCCTTTCGCGCGGTCATTGCCGGTGTCCGCCATCGGCCTGAGGCCCTCGGCGCACCGGGGCGGAGCGCACAACGTGTGACCTCGGGTCTCGGCCGGACGATCGAAGAAGCCCGACTCAGAGCCGCTGCCGAAGCCGCGGAGAGGTATTGTCTGACCTATGCCGCTGACCGGCCAGCCGCGGGCCGTCTGGCGCCAGGCTCGTCGCCGCGAATGCTGCATCCGGACCGTCTGCTGCTCGTCAGCCACGCGCAAGCGCGGATGGCACCGATGTGGAACTTGCGTCATCGCGATAAGCACGCCATCCCGCCGCCGGTTGATGCCACCATGCCGATCGACTGGATCGAGGCCGACGGAGTGGGGCGGCGATCGGCGATCCTCGTGCCGGCCGGGTTGATCCTGCTCGGTCATCCCGATCGCGTCAGAGCACCATGGCTGCGCGCAAGCAGCACCGGTGTCGCATTGGGCGGCGATGCCCGCGGAGCCGTCGAACGGGCGCTAGCCGAGGCCTGCGAACGCGACGCGGCAGCGATCTGGTGGTACAATCAACTCGCTCGCCCTTCGATGCCGGTCGACTGCGGCGGCTGGATCGGCGACGTCAGGCGATGGCTCCGTGCTCGGGGCCGCGGGCTTGAGTTCCTCGACCTCACACACGATCTTGGCATCCCAGTGGTAGCCGCGGTGTCGTGCGACAGCGACGGACGGCATCCAGCGCTCGCGACGGCCGCGGCGATGCAGCCCCTCGCGGCGGCCGAGTCGGCGTTGCGGGAAATGCTGCTCTTCCTGCTCAATCTCGGGCACTTGCGCGCGACAATGGAGCGGCGTGGCTGGGCGGCGCTCGACGAGAACGCCGCCAGCCTGCTGGCTTGGCATCTAACCGCAGGATGTGACCGGGACCGCTTTCTGATGCCGGCGCCTGCCGGCACATCGCCGCCCGCGCCGAGTCCTGGCGAGAAGGCGAGCGACCACGGGAGCGTCGCGGTGCAGCTAGACGAGCGCGGGATAGGCTGGTGGCTTTGCGATGTCTCTCGCGCCGACATTCCGGCCACAGTCATACGGGTGATAGTTCCCGACCTCCGGCCGACGTTGGCGCGGTTCGCGCCGGGCCGGCTGTTCGACGTGCCCGTCGAACTGGGCTGGCGGCGGCGCAAGACGCGCGAGGACCGATTGCTCGCCGAGCCGTACCCGTTCTGACGCCCGGCTGGTCACTATCCCCTCGTGTCGGTCATGAGTTGACCTGTCGCCGACCTTCAAGACCCCATTCCGCAAGCAGCGTCACCCCGCGGCCTCGATCGCCTCGGCAAGCTTCAGCAATGTGAGCGGCGCGCTGCCCTCGGCCTTGTTGTTGGCGATGACGAAGGCCGGGTGGCCGCCGCGCATGGCGGCGCGCACCAGTGTCGCGAGCCGGCGGCGCGTGTCGGGGTCCTCGTCGATGAGGCGGTTGAACGGGAAGTAGTGCGCCTTGGCCTCCTCGTATTTCAGGCCGGGCCTGAGGTTCCAGCGCACGATCAGCGGCCCTGACGGCGCGTAGTCGCCTTCGATGCAGTCGTCGAGCACGCGCAGTGCGTTTGCCTGGCGCTCGACGCCGGGCATGCGGTCGTGCAGGCCGACGACGTAGCGTACGCCCTGCCCGCTCAACATGCGCATCAGGCGCGGCGTGAGGAACTCGGGATTGCGCAGCTCGACGGCGTAGAGCGGCTTCAGGCCGCCGATCTCGCGCGGCAGCATCTCGAGGAAAAGGCCGAGGCGCTCGACCCACGCGAGGGGATCGCCGAGCATGCCGCGCGGCACCGGCGAGAACTGGAAGACCAGCGGGCCGGCGCGCCGGCCCAGGCCTTCGATCGCCGGGCCGATGAACTTGTCGAGCGCGATATCGGCGTCGAGGAACCAGCGGTTGGGCGCGCGGCCGCTTCCGTCCCCGGTGCGCATCACGGCGTCGGTGACCAGCGCCGGCCCTTTCACCAGGAAGCGGAAATCGGCCGGCACCTGCAGCGCGTAGGCGGCGAACTCGTCGGCCGTCATCGGCGCGTAGAAGCTGCGGTCGATGCCGACGGTGCGCAGCAGGCCGAGGGCGCCATAGGCCGGCAGGCCGTCGCGCGACAGGCTGGGCGCGGTGTGCTGGCCCTGCCAGACCAATCCCTGCCAGCCCGGGAACGACCACGAGGATGTGCCGAGATAGACGCCCGGCGGCGCGGCGCGGCGCAACGGCGAGCCCTCGGCCGGCGCCGGCAGACCGCCGCCGCGACGGCGCGGCGTGAGCGTGTCGCCGAGGAGCGAGGGTTGGATCGTCATCGATCCTTACCTTCCCCCGGAGGGGAAGGTGGCGCGAAGCGCCGGATGGGGGATGCCTCAACGAAGGAGGTGTCCGGCTTCGACATCCCCCTTCCGCCCTTCGGGCACCTTCCCCCTCCGGGGGAAGGGAAGGAAAAAGCGCTCACACCTCCTCCACGTGCTCGACGCCCGTGGTGCGGGCGATCTGGTCGCGGATGCCGGAGGCAATGGTGTAGCCGCCGGGCAGCGCCACCTCGACCTCAGTACCGGCGTCGAGCGACATCAGCAGGCGCACCAGCCCGCGGCCACCGGGCTTGCCGATGATCTCCTTCAGCCGGCCGAGCGCCACCGGATCGTTGAGCGTGATGCGCAGGCCGGCGGCGGCGTGGGCGACGGCCTCGTCGAGCTTCTCGACCGACTGCGCCGTCAGCTTGACCTGCTCGCCGTCGAGCCTGCCGTCGACCGACACCAGCACCGCCGTGCCGGGCTCGAGCAGCGGGCGCTTGCTGCCGAGCAGCTCGCTGAACACGGTGAGCTCGAAGGCGCCGGACTGGTCGGAGCACTGCACGAAGGCGAAGCGGTTGCCCTTGGCCGAGGTGCGCTCCTGGCGGTCGATGACCGTGCCGGCGAGCTTGATCCGTCCCGCCGTGCCGCGCGCCAGCATCGCCGGCAGGTCGGCGGCGCGGCTCACGCCCAGCCGCGCCAGGCTGCGCGCATAGGCGGCCAGCGGGTGCGACGACAGGTAGAAGCCGATGGCGCCGAACTCGTTCTGCAGCCGCTCCATCGCCGGCCAGTCCGGCAGCTTCGGCAGCGGCGGCCGGCGCTGCTTCGTGTCGTCGCCGAACAGGCTGTCCTGGCTGCTGCCACGCGCCTCGTGCGTGGCCTGCGAGTGACGGATCAGCGGCTCGATCATCGCGAAGGTCTGCGCCCGGTTGGCGTTCAGCGAGTCGAAGACGCCGGCTTTCACCAGGCTCTCCAGCAGCCGCTTGTTCAACACCCGCTGATCGAGCCGCTCGGCGAA
Organism: Alphaproteobacteria bacterium; assembly: GCA_019635875.1. Classification (NCBI taxonomy): domain Bacteria; kingdom Pseudomonadati; phylum Pseudomonadota; class Alphaproteobacteria; species Alphaproteobacteria bacterium. The sequence goes on along the minus strand of JAHBYP010000004.1, from coordinate 264,356 downwards.
GTCGAACAGGTCCTGGTACGGCCCGTTCTGCGCGCGCTCCTCGACCAGACGGGCCATTGCCTCGCGGCCGACGCCCTTGATCGCCGCGAGCGCGTAGCGCACGCCCTTGCGGTCGTCAGCCGTCGTCTCGACGGCGAAGTCGCCCATCGAGCGGTTGACGTCGGGCGGCAGCAGCGGGATCTGCTGGCGCTCGATCTCGCGGCGGAAATTGCCGAGCTTGTCGGTGTTGCCCATGTCCAGCGTCATCGACGCGGCATAGAACTCCACCGGATGGTTGGCCTTGAGATAGGCCGTCTGGTAGGCCACCAGCGCGTAGGGCGCGGAGTGGCATTTGTTGAAGCCGTAGCCGGCGAATTTCGCCACCTTGTCGAAGATCAGCGAGGCGCGCGCCGCCTCGACGTCGTTCTTGCGCGCGCCCTCGATGAAGGCGGCGCGCTGCGCGTCCATCTCCGACTGGATCTTCTTGCCCATGGCGCGGCGCAGCAGGTCGGCGCCGCCCAGCGAATAGCCGCTGAGCACCTGGGCGATCTGCATGACCTGCTCCTGGTAGACCATGACGCCGTAGGTCTCCTCCAGGATGCCCTTGAGCGAGGGGTGCAGGTAGTCGGGCGCCTCCTTGCCGTTCTTGACGCTGATATAGGTCGGGATGTCGTCCATCGGGCCGGGGCGATAGAGCGCCACCAGGGCGATCAGGTCCTCGAAGCGGTTGGGCTTCAGCTTGCTCAGGATGTCGCGCATGCCGCTGCCTTCCATCTGGAAGACGCCGTAGGCATCGCCCCGCGCCAGCATCCGGAAGGTGGGCGCATCGTCGAGCGGGATCTTGCCGATGTCGATCCTCTCGCGGCCGACCAGCTCGCAGGCCTTCTCGATCACGGTGAGCGTCTTGAGACCGAGGAAGTCGAACTTCACCAGCCCCGCAGTCTCGACCCATTTCATGTTGAACTGGGTTGCCGGCAACTGATCCTGGTCGTCGCTGTCGCGATAGAGCGGCACCAGCTCCTCGAGCGGCCGGTCGCCGATCACAACGCCGGCGGCGTGCGTCGAGGCGTTGCGGTAGAGCCCCTCGAGCTGCAGCGCCAGGTCGACCAGGCGCTTGATGTCGGGATCCTCGTCGTATTGCTGCTTGAGCAACTGCTCCGAGCCCAGCGCCTGAGCGAGCGTCACCGGCTTGGCCGGATTGTTCGGCACCAGCTTGCAGATGCGATCGACCTGCCCGTAGGGCATCGCCAGCACGCGGCCGACGTCGCGCAGCACGGCGCGCGCCTGCAGCTTGCCGAAGGTGATGATCGCGGCGACGCGGTCGCGGCCGTACTCCTCGCGCACGTAGCGGATCACGCGGTCGCGCTTGTCCTGGCAGAAATCGATGTCGAAATCCGGCATCGACACGCGTTCCGGATTGAGGAAGCGCTCGAACAGCAGGCCCCAGCGCAGCGGGTCGAGGTCGGTGATCTTCAGCGACCAGGCGACCAGCGAGCCGGCGCCCGAGCCGCGGCCGGGACCCACCGGGATGCCGTTGTCCTTGGCCCACTGGATGAAGTCGGCGACGATCAGGAAGTAGCCGGAGAAGCCCATCTGCTCGATCATGTCGAGCTCGTAGGTCAGCCGCTCCTGGTAGCGCGCGAATTCGATGTCGGGCGACAGGCGGCCGCCCGCCTGCAGCGCGGCCAGCCCCTGCTCGGCCATTTCCTTGAGCGCCTCCCGGTCGGCGCGGCCCTTGAGCTTGGTGTAACGCGGCAGGATCGGCTTGCGCGGCTCGGGCATGTAGGCGCAGCGCTGCGCAATCACCAGGGTGTTGTCGCAGGCTTCCGGCAGGTCGGCGAAAACCGCGCGCATCTGCTCGGCCGACTTGAAGTAGTGCTCGGGCGTCAGGCGCCGGCGATCGGCGTCCTCGACATGCGCGCCCTGGGCGACGCACATCAGCGCGTCGTGGGCGTCGAACATCGCTGCCTTGCCGAAATGCGCGTCGTTGGTGGCGACCAGCGGCAGGTCGTGGGCATAGGCGAGGTCGAGCAGCAGCGGCTCGACCCGCTTCTGCAATGCCTCGCCATGGCGCTGCAGCTCGATGTAGAGCCGGCCGGGGAAGAGCCGCTTCAGCCGCTCGACCAGCGCCGTCGCAGCCACCCCCTGCCCGTCACCCAGCAGCCGGCCCAGCGCACCGCCGGCGCCGCCGGTGAGCGCGATCAGCCCCTCGGTGCGGCCCTCGAGCTCGGCCATCGGCAGCGCCGCCATGGCGCCGGTCTTGTGGTGCAGATGCGCCTCGCTGACAAGGTGCAGCAGGTTGAGGTAGCCGGTCTCGTTCTGCACCAGCAGACAGAGCCAGTCGGCCTGCACCGCCCTGGTCCCGCCGCCGGCGAAGCCCTGGGCTTCCTCCTCGCGACGGATCGCAAGGTCGGCGCCGATGATCGGCTGCACGCCCGACTTGGCGCAGTAGCCCGAGAACTCCAGCGCGCCGAACAGGTTGTCGCGGTCGGTGACGGCGACGGCCGGCATCTGCATCGACTTGGCCAGCGACGCCAGCTCCTCGACGCGGATGGCGCCTTCGGCCAGCGAATAGGCGGAGCGCACCCGGAGGTGCACGAAGGGGGCATAACTCAACGGCGCGATCCTCGCGTTCTCGTTCTCTCGTGATTATCGCGGCAGCGGCCTGTGGATCGCCAGCAGTCTTCCTTCTCCCCGCGCTGGCGGGGAGAAGGTGCCCGAAGGGCGGATGAGGGGCTTCGCGGTGGTTCAACACCACAGGCCGCTGTTGTTGCGCGAGGAAGCCCCTCATCCGCCTCGCTGGCGCTCGGCACCTTCTCCCCGCCTTCGCGGGGAGAAGGAAGGCATCAAACCAGCACGCCCTCGCGCAGGGTGACGATGCGGTCCATGCGCGCTGCCAGATCGGGGTTGTGGGTGGCGATCAGGGCCGCCAGGCCGGTCTGGCGCACCAGGGCCAGCAACTGGCGGAAGACCGAGTCCGCCGTGGTCAGGTCGAGGTTGCCGGTGGGCTCGTCGGCCAGCAGCACGCGCGGGCCGTTGGCGACGGCGCGGGCGATGGCGACGCGTTGCTGCTCGCCGCCCGAGAGCTTGGCCGGGCGATGGCTCTCGCGCTCGGCCAGCCCGACCATCGCCAGCAGCTCATGCGCGCGCTTGCGCGCCTCCCGGCGGTTCAGCCCCTTGAGCATCTGCGGGATCATCACGTTCTCCAGCGCGGAGAACTCTGGCAGCAGGTGGTGATACTGGTAGACGAATCCGAGATAGCGGCCGCGCAGCGCCGTGCGGTGGGCGTCGCCGAGGTCGCCGGCCGTCTTGCCCTCGAGCAGCACCTTGCCGGCATCCGGCTTCTCGAGCAGGCCGGCGATGTGCAGCAGGGTCGACTTGCCGGCGCCCGAGGGTCCGACCAGGGCGACGATCTCGCCCGGTCGCAGCTCGAGGTTGGCGCCGCGCAGCACCTCGAGCGCGCGATCGCCCTGGCGGAAGGTGCGCCTGATATCGACCAGCGCCAGCGCCGGCGGGGCGCTCTTCGGCGTCGTCGTGTCATTCATGGCGCAACGCCTCCACGGGTTCGAGCCGGCCGGCGCGCCAGGCGGGATACATCGCCGCCACCAGCGACAGGCCGAGCGCGATCAGCAGCACGCTGGCGACCTCCCAGTAGTCGACCCGCACCGGCAGGTTGGCCACCCAGGTCGAGCCACCGCCGTCCATGCCGCCGGTCGCCCAGCTCAGCACGGCGGTGACCGCCGGCATGTTGGCGCAGACCAGCAGGCCGAGCGCGCCGCCCAGGATGGTGCCGATGGTGCCGACGCTGGCGCTGGCCAGGAAGAAGATGCGCACCACGCCGCCGCTGGTGGCGCCCATGGTGCGCAGGATGGCGATGCCCGGCGTCTTGGTGCGCACCAGCATGGTGAAGCTCGCCACCACGTTCATCGAGGCCACCAGCACGATCAGGCTGAGGATGATGAACATCAGCACGCGCTCGACCTCGAGCGCGCCGACCAGGCGGGAATTGAGCGAGCGCCAGTCGGCGAAGCGCAGCTCGTCGCGCCCGGTGCGCTTCCCGAGATCCTCGAGGCCCTTGAGCACCGCGGCGAGGTGCTTCTGGTGATCGATGACCTCGATCTCGATCGAGGTCACGGCATTCCGGGGGATGTTGAAGTCATCCTGGATCAGGTCGAGCGGCACGATCGCCAGGGTCAGGTCGAACTCCCAGCGCTTGACCAGGAAGCTCGCCAGCACCTTGTAGGTGACGTCGCGCGCCGTCAGCGTGCCGTTCTCGTTGCGCGAATAGGTGATGACGGTGAACGTCGTGCCGTAGGACAGGCCCAGCGCCTGGCGCAGGCGTTCGCCCATGATCACGCCGGCCTCGGTCTCGAAGAGCTGCGGATCGCCGCCGACGATGCCCTGGCGGATGATCGAGCGCTGCAGCGCATCCTCGACGCGCATGCCGCGCAGCTGCACGCCTCTCGTGAGGCCGCCGCCGCTGACCACGGCCTGGCGCTCGATGATCGGCGTCACCGAGCGCACGAAGGGCACGGTCGCGATCTGCCGCGCCAGGTCCTCGTAGTCGCTCAGCAGGCCCTTGGCCGACGACGCCCTGATATGGCCGTTCATGCCGATGATGCGTCCGAAGATGTCGCCCCTGAAGCCGTTCATCACGCTCAGCACGACGATCAGGGTGGCGACGCCCAGCGCCACGCCAATCAGCGCGAACCAGGCGATGAAGGAGATGAAGCCCTCGCGCTCGCGGCTGCGCAGGAAGCGCCAGGCGATGGTGCGCTCGGTGGAGGTGGGGAAGAGGCTCATGACGTCTCTCCCTTCTCCCCGCGAAGGCGGGGAGAAGGTGCCCGAAGGGCGGATGAGGGGCTTCGCGGCCGTCGAACGATAGCGGTAGCCGTTGAGAGGTCGCGAAGCCCCTCATCCGCCTCGCTGGCGCTCGGCACCTTCTCCCCGCCTTCGCGGGGAGAAGGAAAGAAGACCCCCCTACCCACGGCGCAGGCCCTCGATCGGATCGAGCCTGGTCGCCACCCAGGCCGGGTAGATGGTGGCGAGGAACGAGAACAGCAGCGCCATCGCCGCGATGCCGGCGATCTCGTCCCAGGCGATGCGCGCCGGCAGCTCGGTGAGCTGGTAGAGCTGCGGATCGAACAGGGTCAGGCCGAGCGAGCATTGCAGCCACTGGCGGATGGCCTCGATGTTGTCGGCGAAGGCCACGCCCAGCCCGACGCCGAGCGCCGTGCCGGCCAGGCCCAGCCCCATGCCATCCATGAAGAACACGCGCAGGATGGCGCCGCGCCCGGCGCCGATGGTGCGCAGGATGGCGATATCGGGCCCCTTGGTGCGCACCAGCATCATCAGGCTGGAGACGATGTTGAAGGCGGCGACCAGCACGATCAGCGTCAGCACCAGGAACATCACGTTGGTCTGCTGCGCGATGGTGGCGAAGAACGAGGAGTTTGCCTCGATCCAGTTGAAGGCGAAGTACTTGTGGTCGAGCGCGGCGTTGACCTGCGGAATCAGCGCGTTGTAGGCGCCGGGATCCGTGGCGAAGACCTCGATCAGGCTGGTTCGGCCGGGCGTCTCGAAGAAGTCGCGCGCGTTGTCGATCGAGGCGTAGACGAAGTTGGTGTCGTAGTCGAACATGCCGACCTCGAAGATCGCGCCGACCTCGAAGCGCCGCGTGCGCGGCAGACGGCCGAGCGGCGTGTCGACGCTGTTGGGCGAGACGATGGTCACGACCTCGCCCACCGACACGCCCAGCACCTCGGCGAGCCGCGCGCCGATGGCCACGAAACGACCGCGCGACAGGCTCGACAGCTCGCCCCTGCCCTTTGACGCGGTGCCGGGCGCCGCGGCCGCCGCGACCCGGCAGACGCCGCGCTGCGGCGCGGCCGAGCCGGTGCCCGAAACCGAATCGGCGATCGGCTTGCGCAGCATCAGGTCCTCGGGCCGCATGCCGCGCAGCATGATGCCGCGCACCTGCTCGCCGGCGGCGACGATCGCCTGGCCCTCCAGCACCGGCGACAGGCCGGCGATGCCGGGGATGGCCTTGACCTTGGCCTCGATCGCCGCGAAGTCGGTGATCGGCTCGCGGCCGGCGCTGATCGCCAGGTGGCCGTTGACCGAGGTGATCTGGTTCAGAAGCTCGACGCGAAAGCCGTTCATCACGGCCATCACCACGATCAGCGTGCCGACGCCCAGCGCGATGCCGCCCAGCGAGAAGCCGGCGATGATCGACAGGAATCCCTCGTCACGGCGCGCGCGCAGATAGCGCAGCGCGATCAGCCTCTCTACAGCGGCGAACGCCATGCAACCTACCGCGCGCCCGCGTCGGCCAGCATGCGCGCGACGTTCTGGACGAACTCCTCCATCTGCCTGGCGCCCGCGGCGCCGCTGGCGGCCGGCACGCTGACCCGGATCTTGATGAAATGACGCCGGTATCCCGTCATGGCGACGAGGCTGACGGTTTCCACATCACCGCGCACGACGCGGTAGCTTGCGGCGAGAAACTCGACGGAACTGGCCCGGATCGGTTGCTCGGACAGGGGCTGCGGCTCGGGCTGCTTGATGTGGCGCTGGTACGCGACGATCTCGTTGCGCGCCCGGCTGAATTGCGTGCGCACGGTCTCATTGTCCGTACCGTTCGGAATGTTCGGGTTGCCGGCATCATAGACGTAGACCGATCCGGCGAATCCCGGAGCGCGATACTCGATGCCATGGCCGAGCCCCGCCCGCGGGTAGCGCTCGCCCTTCCACAATGGCACCGATCCGAGCCGATCGGGAAACTGCAGCCCGACCTCCATCACGAGGTATTCGGCCCGCGCGGCACCGGCCTGCAGGGCAAGGCCAAGACAGGCAAGCAGCAGGACGGTGTAGCGAAGCAATGCGCGCATGCTCGTCCCCTTCGTTGACCGCCCGTGCGATCAGGCGCCGAAACGCGTCAGCAGGGCCTCCGGCGCCATCTCCTCGCGCTGGCCGGTCCTGCGGTTCTTGACCTCCACCTTGCCGGCGGCGACGCCCTTGGGGCCGACGATCACCTGCCAGGGCAGGCCGATCAGGTCCATGTCGGCGAACTTGGTGCCGGGACGCAGGTCGCGATCGTCGTGCAGCGTGTCCACGCCCGCCGCGCGCAGCCGGTCGTAGAGCGTCCGGCAGGCGCCGGAGACCGCGCCGTCGTCGGGCTTGAGGTTGACCAGGCCGACCTTGAACGGCGCCACCGCGTCGGGCCAGATGATGCCGTTGGCGTCGTGGCTGGCCTCGATGATGGCACCCATCAGCCGGGACACGCCGATGCCGTAGGAGCCCATCTCGACGGTGATGTTCTCGCCGTTCGGGCCGGCGACCACGGCATTGAGCGGCTTCGAGTAATTGGTGCCGAAATAGAAGATGTGGCCGACCTCGATGCCGCGCGCCGAGACGCGGCGATCCGCGGGCACCTCCGCCTCGAAGCGCGCCTGGTCGTGCATCTCGTCGGTGGCGGCGTAGAGCGACGTCCATTCGTTGACCGTGGGCTGCAGGTCGCCCTCGAAATCCACCGTGCGGCCCAGGATATCCTTGTCGACCAGCCCCTTGTCGCAGAACACCGCGCTCTCGCCGGTGTCGGCGAGGATGATGAACTCGTGGCTGAGATCGCCGCCGATCGGGCCGGTGTCGGCGCGCATCGGGATCGCCTTCAGGCCCATGCGTGCGAAGGTGCGCAGATAAGCCACGAACATCTTGTTGTAGGAGCGGATGGCGCCTGCCTTGTCGAGATCGAAGGAGTAGTTGTCCTTCATCAGGAATTCGCGCCCGCGCATGACGCCGAAGCGCGGCCGCACCTCGTCGCGGAACTTCCACTGGATGTGATAGAGGTTGCGCGGCAGGTCGCGATAGCTCCTCACCGCGTCGCGGAAGATGACGGTGATCACCTCCTCGTTGGTCGGGCCGTAGAGCATCTCGCGCTCGTGGCGATCGACGAAGCGCAGCATCTCCGGGCCGTAGGCGTCGTAGCGCCCGCTCTGGCGCCACAGATCGGCCGACTGGATGGTCGGCATCAGCACTTCCTGCGCGCCCGATGCGTCCTGCTCCTCGCGCACGATCTGCTCGATTTTGCGCAGCACGCGGTAGCCCAGCGGCAGCCAGGCGTAGATGCCGGCGCTCATCTGGCGCACCAGCCCGGCGCGCAGCATCAGGCGATGCGAGACGATCTGCGCCTCGGCGGGCGTCTCCTTGAGGGTCGGCAGGAAATATTGGCTGAGGCGCATGTCGGGAGGGGTCCAATGCCGTTCGATTGCGCGCGAATTTAGGCGGACCGGCGCGTCATGGCAAACCGCGCTGGCCGCGCCCCGGCCACGTGGCCCACAATGGGCCCCGTTCGACGATCTGGGGGGAATCCGTGCTCGATTCGATCTTCAAGCTCAACGAGAACAGGACGAACGTCAGGACCGAGGTGCTGGCCGGGATCACCACGTTCCTGACCATGGCCTACATCATCTTCGTCAACCCCGACATCCTGTCCAAGGCCGGCATGCCGCGCGACGCGGTGTTCGCCAGCACCTGCATCGCCGCAGCCGTTGGCTGCGCGCTGATGGGCTTTCTCGCCAATTACCCGATCGCGCTGGCGCCCGGCATGGGGCTCAACGCCTATTTCGCCTTCGGCGTGGTCGGCGGCATGGGCCACAGCTGGCAGGTGGCGCTGGGCTGCGTGTTCCTGTCGGGCATCCTGTTCTTCATCCTGAGCGTGCTGCCGGTGCGGGAGTGGATCGTCAACGCGATCCCCAAATCACTGAAGATGGCGATCGCCGCCGGCATCGGCCTGTTCCTGGCGCTGATCGCACTGCAGAGCGCCAAGATCGTCGTCGACCATCCCGCCACCCTGATCGGCGCCGGCGACCTCAAGAGCTGGCCGGTGCTGCTGGCGGCGCTCGGCTTCGTGCTGATCATCGCGCTCGACCAGTTCAAGATCCCCGGCGCGGTGATCATCGGCGTGCTGGCGGTGACCGGCGCCTCGATCGCCCTGGGGGCGAGCACATTCGGCGGCATTGTCGGCACGCCACCCAGCCCGGCGCCGGTTTTCCTGCAGATGGATCTTGCCGGCGCGTTCAACGTCGGGCTGGTGACCGTGGTGTTCGCCTTCCTGTTCGTCGACCTGTTCGACAACACCGGCACGCTGATCGCGCTGGCGCATCGCGGCGGCTTCATGGACAAGGACGGCAAGGTGCCCCGCCTGCGCAACGCGCTGGTCGCCGATTCGAGCGCCGCCATGGCCGGCGCGGCGATCGGCACCTCGACTACCACCAGCTACATCGAGAGCGCCTCGGGCATCAACGCCGGCGGCCGCACCGGTCTGACTGCGGTCGTGGTCGGCATCCTGTTCCTGGCGGCGCTGTTCTTCGCGCCGCTCGCCGGCTCGGTGCCGCCCTGGGCGACCGCGCCGGCGCTGTTCTATGTCGCTTGCCTGATGGCGCGCGGGCTGACCGAGATCGAATGGAACGACGTCACCGAGGCGGCGCCGGCGATGGTGACGGCGCTCGCCATGCCCTTCACCTTCTCGATCGCCGAAGGCATTGCCTTCGGATTCATCACCTACGCCGCGGTCAAGCTCGCCGCCTGGCGCTGGAAGGAAATTCATCCGGCGGTGGCGATCCTGGCGGCGCTGTTCGTCCTGAAATTCGCGGTGATCGGCTGACCACAGAAAACTCACGGCAATTGTATGTCTGCTGACGATCGGGAGGCGTGGGCGCCGTTCCAAAAACAAGTGCCCACTCGCAAGAATTAGTCCTAGCCGCGCCGCGAAATCTCGGCTACGTAACCTGCGTCGGGAAAGACCGGGGTGCGCCCCAGCCCGAGTTTCTAGGGAGGAAAATCCGTCACTGGCGGACGAGTGCGCCAAAGAAGCGCATCGGGGATCCAAAAACTGGTCAAGGTGAACGGCAAACCCTCGGGGTTTGCCGTTTCTACTTTCGCAGTCCGAAGACGTCGACGACCCAGACGACGTACCAGACGCACCACAGCACCGCCGTGATCGCCGTGCAGATCAGCGCCTTGCGCCGCAACTGGGGCTTCTCCGGCGCGCCGCGATCGACGCCGGGCGTCGGATCCTCGACGCGGCGCACGCCCAGCGGCAGCACGGCGAAGATCACCGTCCACCAGATGACGGCGAAGACCAGGATGTAGGTGACCCAGCTCATGCCGCGGCCGCCGGCAAGCGCACGACATGCACGTCGGTGACCGGCTTCTTGTCGAAGCGCGCCTTGTAGACGCGGCGGATCGCGCGCCGCGCGGCCTCGGCGACCTGCTCGTCGTCGCGCGCCTCGGCGGTGGAGAGATCGTGCACGGCGGCGCGGATCGCCTCGAGGGCCGCGTCGTGCGCCTCGGCGACGATCGCGTCGTCGTCGAGGCCATGCACGGTGAGTGTCGCCGGCACGGCCAGGTGACCCCGACCGTCGAGCACCACGGTGGCCACGGCGGCGCCGTTCCACAGCATCTTGCGCCGCTCGCGCAGGCCCTCGCCGTCCATCGGCACGATGCGCGTGCCGTCGCGCGCCAGCCGGCCGGCCGGCACGTTGTCGATCACCACCGCAGGGCCCGGCGCCAGGCGCACCATGCTGCCATTGGGCGCCACGATCGCCGTCGGCACCTGGGTGTCGCGTGCCAGCGCAGCGTGCTCGACGAGATGGCGGTACTCGCCATGCACCGGCACGGCGACCTGCGGGCGCACCCACTGGTAGAGCCGCACCAGCTCGTCGCGCGCGGGATGGCCGGAGACGTGGATCGAGGCGTCGCGGTCGGTGACGATCTCGACGCCGCGCTGGGCCAGCAGGTTCTGGATGCGGCCGATGGCCTTCTCGTTGCCCGGGATGACGCGCGAGGAGAAGATCACGCTGTCGCCGGGCTGCAGTTGGACGTCGCGGTTCTCGCCCTGCGCCAGCCGCGCCAGCGCCGCGCGCGGCTCGCCCTGGCTGCCGGTGCAGATCAGACAGACCTTCTCGCGCGGCAGCCAGCCGGCGTCGCGCTCGCTCACCGTGGGCGGGAAATCGAGCAGGTAGCCATTGTCCTTCGCCGCGCCCACCATGCGATGCAGCGCGCGGCCGACCAGCACCGGATGCCGGTCGGCCGCCACGGCGGCCAGCGCGATGCTCTCGACGCGCGCCAGATTGGAGGCGAAGCAGGTCACCGCGACCATGGCCCTGCGCCGGCGGATCAACGCCGCCAGCTCGTCGCGCACGTCGGACTCCGAGCCCGATTCGCCCTCGACGAAGACATTGGTCGAATCGCAGACCATCGCCAGCACGCCCTCGCCGCCGATGCGCCGCAGCGCCGCCTCATCGGTGACCGCGCCGATCAGCGGCTCGGGGTCGATCTTCCAGTCGCCGGTGTGCATCACCGTGCCGAACGGGGTGCGGATCGCCACGGCGTTGGGCTCGGGGATGGAGTGCGTCATGGTGACGAATTCGAGCTCGAAGGGCGGCAGCGACAGCTTGCCGCCCAGCGGCACCTCGGTGATCGGCACCTCGCCCTCGATGCCGGCCTCGCCGAGCTTGCGCCGCAGCACCGAGGCGGCGAAAGGCGTGGCGTAGACCGGGCAACGCAGGCGCGGCCACAGATCGGGCACGGCGCCGAGATGATCCTCGTGCGCGTGAGTGATGATGATGCCCAGCAGGTCGGCGCGCCGTTCCTCGATGAAGGTCGGATCGGGCATCAGCACGTCAAGGCCGGCGGCCGCGTCGTCGGCGAAGGTGACGCCGAGATCGAGCATCAGCCACTTGCCGCGGCAGCCGTAGAGATTGAGGTTCATGCCGATCTCGCCGGCTCCGCCCAGCGGCAGGAAGACGAGCTCGTCGTTCGGGGTCATGGACGAACCTCTTTCCTTCTCCCCGCGAAGGCGGGGAGAAGGTGCCCGAAGGGCGGATGAGGGGCTTCGCGGAGTCTCGACAGCACCGGCGTTCGTGTTGCGCGAGGAAGCCCCTCATCCGCCTCGCTGGCGCTCGGCACCTTCTCCCCGCCTTCGCGGGGAGAAGGAAGATGCAGCCGCCGCCGAGTCATCGCCGGATAACCCACCTTCAGGCCCTGCGGTTGCGGCGCCAGACCTCGAGCAGGCCCAGCGACATCAGGTCTGGCTCGATGGCGTCGAACAGGTGCACCTCGCTCTCGAACACCGGCGCCAGGCCGCCGGTGGCGATCACCTTCATCGGCTCGCCGTATTCCGTCTTGATGCGCTTGATCAGGCTCTCGATCAGGCCGACATAGCCCCAGAAGATGCCGGATTGCATGGCCGGCACGGTGGCCCTGCCGATCACCTTCGCCGGCTTCTCGACGCGGATGCGCGGCAGGCGCGCGGTCATCAGGTAGAAGGCCTCGATGGTGAACTCGACGCCGGGCGAGATCACGCCGCCGACGAAATTGCCGTCCCTGTCGGCGATGTCGAAGGTCGTGGCGCTGCCGAAATCGACGGTGACCAGCGGCCCGCCATGGCGCGTGTGGCCGGCTATCACGCCGACCAGGCGGTCGGGGCCAGCGTCCTGCGGCCGGTCGATCAGCACCTGGATGCCGAGGTGACAGTCGGGCTCGCCGACGATGAGCAGCCTGGTGTCGAAATAGCTTTCGCACAGCCGACGGATGTTGGGGTTCACCGCCGGCGCCGTGCTGGCCATGATCGCGCCCTCGACCGCTCGCGGATTGATGTCCTTCAGGCCCATCAGCTGCGTCAGCCAGGCGCCGTACTCGTCGGCCGTGCGCTTGGCCTCGGTGCGCAGCCGGAACTGCGCGACGATGCGATCGCCGTCGAACAGCGCGAACTTGCTGTTGGTGTTGCCGACATCGATCGCCAGCAGCATGCGGGCCTCCGGATCAGGCGCGGGGCGGGAAGATGTCGCCGGCGGTGATCCGCCGGACACCGCCGCCGTCGGTTTGCAGCAGCAGCGCCCCCTGCTCGTCAAGGTCGACGAATCGGCCACGAAGCGCCGTCTCGCCCAGCGATATCTCGATGTCGCGATCCAGCCAGGCGGCGCGGCGCAGCCATGCGGTGCGCGTGGCGGCGAAACCGCCTGTGCGCCACTCCCCGTAACGCCGCGCCAGCGCGCCGACATAGGCCTCGAATACCGTGTCGGTCGATGTCGTCGAGCCCAGCGCCGACAGATGGGTCGCGCCATAGCGCGTCGCCGGCGGTGCGCTGGCGACGTTGATGCCGACGCCGATCACGACATGGCCGACAAGGCCCCCCTCACCGATGGCCGATTCCAGCAGGATGCCGGAGATCTTGGCGTCGTCGACCAGCACGTCGTTGGGCCACTTGATCGCCACGCGATGCGCCGGATCGATCTGCGCCTCGGCCATGTCAGCGACGGCCAGCGCGGCGACGAAGCTGAGCTGCGCCGCTTCGACCGGCGGCACGGGCGGACGCAGGATGGTCGAGGAATAGACGTTGCCCGGCGGCGAGTCCCAGCCGCGACCGCGGCGCCCCCTGCCCGCCTCCTGGCGCAGGGCGCGAACGACGGTTCCCTCGGGCGCGCCGGCCTCGGCCCGCGCCATGGCGTCGTCGTTGGTGCTGCCGACGGTGTCGAGCGTGACGACCGACCAGCCGGCCGGGATCATCGCACGAAGAAGGCGTGCGCCGCGGCCTGCGCGGAAGACAGGAAGGGCGACTGGAAGACCAGGAAGACCGGGAAGACGAACACCGCCATCACGGCCATGACGGAGCCCATCGATGTCTCGACCTTGTCGAACGGCGCCACCGGATCGTCGAGGAACATCACCTTGATGATGCGCAGGTAGTAGTAGGCACCCACCACCGAGGCCGCGACGCCCAGTGCCGAGGCCCAGTACAGCCCGGCATTGATGGCGGCGAGGAAGACGTTGAGCTTGCCGAAGAAGCCGGCCAGTGGCGGGATGCCGGCCATCGAGAACATGAAGAACAGCAGCGCCAGCGCCATGCGGGGATGATTGCGCCACAGGCCGGCGAGATCGGCGATGCGCTCGACGGCGATGCCGCCGCGGCGCATCGAGAGGATGCAGGCGAAGGTGCCGACGCTCATCGCCAGGTAGATGATCATGTAGATCACCACCGAGCGGATGCCCTCCTCGGTGCCGGCGGCGAGGCCGAGCAGCGCATAGCCCATGTTGCCGATCGAGGAGTAGGCCATCAGGCGCTTGATGTTCTCCTGGCGGATCGCGGCGAAGGCGCCCCAGGCCATCGAGGCGACCGAGACCATGATCAGGATCTGCTGGGACTGCGCCATCAGCGGCCGGAACGGGCCCATGACGATGGCGACCAGCAGGCCGAGCGCGGCGATCTTGGGCGCCACCGAGAACAGCGCCGTCACCGGCGTCGGCGCGCCCTCGTAGACGTCGGGCGTCCACATGTGGAACGGCACGGCCGAGACCTTGAAGACCAGGCCGGCGAGGATGAACACCAGCCCGATCACCGCACCCACTGACGGCGCGCCGACGGCGAAGACCTTGGCGATGGCGGCGAAGTTGGTCGTGCCGGCGAAGCCGTACACCAGCGAAGCACCGTAGAGCATCATGCAGGACGCCACGGCGCCCAGCACGAAATACTTCACCCCGGCTTCGGTCGAACGCGCGCTGTCGCGCTGGAACGCGGCCACGACATAGAGCGCCAGCGACTGCATCTCGAGACCGACATAGAGCGTCATCAGGTCGGCCGACGACAGCATGATCATCATGCCCAAGGTCGCCAGCACGATGATCACCGGAAACTCGAAGCGCCAGGCGCCCTCTCGGCGCATGAAGCTGCCCGACATCAGGATGGCCAGCGCCGAACCGAGCAGCGACAGCGCCTTCATCGCCATGGTGAAGGGCGTGTTGAGGAACAGGCCGTTGAAGGCCGTGCCCGTCTGACCCCAGATCACCGCCGCGGCGGCGCCGACCAGCAGCGCCATGGAAAGCCACGCCACGAGATCGGCCGACCGCTCGCCGCGAAAGGCGCCGATCATCAGCAGCACCATGGCGCCTGCCGCCAGGATCATCTCGGGGGTGGCGATCTGCCAGTTTTCCAGTCCGACCATGCTCGCGGGTCCCCTAACGCATGTCCCGTGACGTTGGAAGCACGGCTGTCATCCCGAGCGTAGCGAGGGATCCAGGATGCCCACTGGATCCCTCGCTACGCTCGGGATGACAGGTGGGACGAATCGACCGAATCATGGGCTAGCGCAACATGGCGGTCTTACCCGCCGCCTGGAGCGCCGCGCCGTAATCCGCCACCAGCTTGGCGACCGAGGCGTCCATCACTTCGAGGAAGGTCTGCGGGTAGACGCCCATCCAGATCGTCATCAGAACGATGGGCGCGAAGATGGCGATCTCGCGCGGATTCATGTCGAGCATCGCCTTGACGTCCGGCTTGACCAGCTTGCCGAAGCAGATGCGCCAGTAGAGATACAGCGCATAGGCGGCGCCCAGAATGACGCCCAGCGAGGCGATGGCCGCCACCCAGGTATTGGCCTTGAAGGCGCCGGTCAGCACCAGGAACTCGCCGACGAAGCCCGACAGGCCCGGCAGACCGACGCTGGCCATGGTGAAGAACATGAAGACCAGCGCGTAGCGCGGCATGTTGTCCGACAGGCCGCCGTAACGGGCGATCTCGCGCGTGTGCAGGCGATCGTAGACCACGCCGACGCAGAGGAAGAGCGCGCCGGAGACCAGGCCGTGGCTCAGCATCTGGAACAGCGCGCCCTGCACGCCCTGCGTGTTCATCACGAAGATGCCGATGGTGACGAAGCCCATATGGGCGACCGAGGAATAGGCGATCAGCTTCTTCATGTCCTCCTGCGCCAGCGCCACCAGCGAGGTGTAGACCACGGCGATGCAGCTCAGCACGAAGATGAAGGGGGTGAAGAAGTCCGAGGCCAGCGGCAGCATCGGGATCGAGAAGCGGATGAAGCCGTAGGCGCCCATCTTCAGGAGCACGCCGGCCAGGATCACCGAGCCCGCCGTCGGCGCCTGCACGTGCGCGTCGGGCAGCCAGGTGTGCACCGGCCACATCGGCACCTTCACGGCGAAGGAGGCGAAGAAGGCCAGCCACAGCCAGATCTGCCATTCCTGCGGCAGCTTCAGGGTGGCGATGATGGTCGGGATGTCGGTGGTGCCGGCCTTGAAGTAGATCGCCAGGATGGCCAGCAGCATGAAGACGGAGCCGGCCAGGGTGTAAAGGAAGAACTTGAAGGCGGCGTAGATCTTGTCCTTGCCGCCCCAGATTCCGATGATCAGGAACATCGGGATCAGCACGGCCTCGAAGAAGATGTAGAACACCATGAAGTCGAGCGCGCAGAACATGCCGACCATGAAGGTCTCGAGCACGAGGAACGCGACCATGTACTCGCGCACGCGGGTCTCGATCGCCTGCCAGCTCGCCAGGATGCACAACGGCGTCAGGAAGGTCGACAGCAGCACGAACGGCATCGAGATGCCGTCGACGCCCATGTGATAGGCGATGTTGTAGGCCGGGATCCACTCGACCTGCTCGCGCAGCTGGAAGCCCGAATTGCGCGAGTCGAAGCCGAACCAGATGAACAGCGAGACGATGAAGGTCGCGATCGACGTCCACAGCGCGGCATGCTTGGCGTTGGCGACGCCGACCTCGCCGTTGCGGGTGAACAGCAGGATCCACGCCGCGCCGATCAGCGGCAGGAAGGTGGTGAGCGAAAGGACGGGCCAGCTTGCCATGGTCATTGCCCGCGCGAGAGCATGTACCAGGTGACCAGGACCGCGACCCCGATCAGCATGGCGAACGCGTAGTGGTAGAGATAACCGCTCTGGGCGCGGCCCAGGACGCCGGCCAGGCGCGTGGCGCCGCGCGCCAGGCCGTTGGGCCCGACCTCGTCGATGATGCCGACATCGCCCTTCTTCCAGAGCTGCCGGCCCAGCCACATCGAGGGCTTCACGAACAGGAAGTCGTAGAGCTCGTCGAAGTACCACTTGTTGAACGAGAAGCGGTACAGGAACGGATACGCCGCCGCCGTCTGCGCCGGCAGGCTGGGCTTCTGCACGTAGAAGCGATACGCCAGCGCGATGCCCGATATCGCCATGACCAGCGGCAGCACCTTGACCCATAGCGGCGCGTTGTGCGCGTCGTGCAGAGCGTGGTGCTCACTGAGAATCAGCACCGAGCCACGCCAGAACTGCTCGAGCCCGTCGCCGACGAAGATATTGTAGGCGACACCGCCGGCGATCACCGCGCCCAGCGCCAGCACGTAGAGCGGCACCAGCATGACGCCGGGCGCCTCGTGCGGCTCGTGATGGCCGTCATGGCCATGGCCGTGCGCATCATGACCGTGGCCGTGCGCATCGGCCCAGCGCGGCGCGCCGTGGAACGTCATGAACATCAGGCGCGAGGAGTAGAATGCGGTCATGAACGCGGCGGCGATGCCCAGCCAGAAGGCGATCATGCCGACCGTGGTGTGGGCGCTGAACGCCGATTCGAGGATGATGTCCTTGGAGTAGAACCCGGCGAATCCGATGCCATGGCCGCCGATCACCGGGATGCCGATGCCGGCCAGTGCCAGGGTGCCGATCCACATCAGCCAGTAGGTCTGCGGGATCTTGTCCTTGAGCCCGCCCATGCGGCGCATGTCCTGCTCGTGGTGCATCGCATGGATCACCGCGCCGGCGCCGAGGAACAGCAGCGCCTTGAAGAAGGCGTGCGTCATCAGGTGGAACATGCCGGCCGGATAGGCCGAGACGCCGAGCGCGAAGAACATGTAGCCGAGCTGGCTGCAGGTCGAGTACGCGACCACCCGTTTGATGTCGAACTGGGTCAGGCCGACCGTGGCGGCGAAGAACGCGGTACCGGCGCCGACCAGCGTCACGACGTCGAGCGCGGTCTGCGAGTACTCGAACAGCGGCGAGCAGCGCGCCACCATGAAGATGCCGGCGGTGACCATGGTCGCGGCATGGATCAGCGCGGAGACCGGCGTCGGGCCTTCCATGGCGTCCGGCAGCCAGGTGTGCAGGCCAAGCTGCGCCGACTTGCCCATGGCGCCGACGAAGAGCAGCAGGCAGACCGTGGTCAGCGCCGGCACCTCGGCGCCGAGGAACGGGAAGGTGGCCCTGGCGATCTCCGGCGCGGCCTTGAAGATGGCGTCGAACTGAACCGAGCCGGTCAGCATGAAGATGGCGAAAATGCCCAGCGCGAAGCCGAAATCGCCGACGCGGTTGACGATGAAGGCCTTGATCGCCGCGGCGTTGGCCGAGGGCCTGTCGTACCAGAAGCCGATCAGCAGGTAGGAGGCGAGACCGACGCCTTCCCAGCCGAAGAACAGCTGCACCAGATTGTCCGCCGTCACCAGCATCAGCATGGCGAAGGTGAACAGGCTGAGATAGGCCATGAAGCGCGGCACGCTCTTGTCCTCGGCCATGTAGCCGACCGAGTAGAGGTGGACCATCGACGACACTGTCGTGACGACGATCAGCATGACCGCCGTCAGCGTGTCGGCGCGCAGCGCCCAAAGCACCTCGAAGGTGCCCGAGGAGATCCAGGTGGCGATGCGGATCGTGCCGCCGGCCTCGCCGAAGCCGATCTTGAAGAAGACGAACCACGAGAGCGCCGCGGCGATCAGCAGCGCGCCGGTCGTCACGACCTGCGCACCCCGGTCGCCGATCGCGCGGCCGAAGACGCCGGCGATGAACGCGGCCAGCAGCGGCAGGAAGACGATGAGCTTGACGGCGAGATCCATGACGCGCGCGCGGAACCGGGACCGGCCCCTACCCCTTCATCAGGTTGATGTCCTCGACCGCGATGGTGCCGCGGTTCCGGAAATAGACGACGAGGATGGCGAGCCCGATGGCCGCCTCGGCGGCGGCCACCGTCAGCACCAGCATGGCGAAGACCTGACCGGTCATGTCGCCGAGATGCGCCGAGAAGGCCACCAGGTTGATGTTCACCGCCAGCAGCATCAGCTCGACCGACATCAGGATGACGATGACGTTCTTGCGGTTCAGGAAGATGCCGAAGATGCCCAGGGTGAACAGGATCGCCGCGACGGCGAGGTAGTGCTCGAGGCCGATCTGCATGTCAGATGCCTCCCCCGACCGGGACCTTGACCACGGTGACCGCCTCGTCGCGGGTGCGCGCGATCTGCTCGGCGATCTTCTGGCGGCGCACGCCGGCGCGTTGGCGCAGGGTGAGCACGATGGCGCCGATCATCGCCACCAGGAGCACGACGCCGGCCGCCTGGAAGAGGAAGAAATAGTCGGTGTAGAGCACCTTGCCGATCGCCTCGGTGTTGCTGGTCCTGGCCAGCGCTGCCTGGTTGGCGGCGATGCTGCCGGCGGCAGTCGGCGACACCACCCAGACACCCAGCGCCAGCATCAGCTCTGCAAACAGCACCAGGCCGACGGCGGCGCCGATCGGCAGGTATCTCAGGAATCCCTGGCGCAGTTCGGCGAGATTGATGTCGAGCATCATCACGACGAACAGGAACAGCACCGCGACGGCGCCGACATAGACGATGATCAGGATCATCGCGATGAACTCCGCGCCCAGCAGCAGGAAGAGCGCGGCGGAATTGAAGAACGCCAGGATCAGGTAGAGCACCGAGTGCACGGGATTGCGCGCGGCGATCACCATGAAGGCCGAGACCACGGTCACGGCGGCGAAGGCGTAGAAGGCGATGGTCTGGATGATCATGCTGCCGCCTTACCTTCCCCCGGAGGGGGAAGGTGCCCGCAGGGCGGATGGGGGATGTCGAAGACGAACACGGAGCGCGTTGCGGCATCCTCCATCCGTCGCGCTGCGCGCGCCTCCTTCCCCCTCCGGGGGAAGATGAATGAAGGATATGGACCCACCATGACCATCACCGGTACGGCGCGTCCTGGGCCAGGTTGGCCGCGATCTCGGCCTCCCAGCGGTCGCCGTTGGCCAATAGCTTGGCCTTGTCGTACATCAGCTCCTCGCGCGTCTCGGTCGAGAACTCGAAGTTCGGTCCCTCGACGATCGCGTCCACCGGGCACGCTTCCTGGCAGAAGCCGCAGTAGATGCACTTGGTCATGTCGATGTCGTAGCGCGTCGTGCGCCGGCTGCCGTCGGCGCGCGGCTCGGCCTCGATGGTGATCGCCTGGGCCGGGCAGATCGCCTCGCACAGCTTGCAGGCGATGCAGCGCTCCTCGCCGTTGGGATAGCGGCGCAGCGCGTGCTCGCCGCGGAAGCGCGGACTGAGCGGTCCCTTCTCGAAGGGATAGTTGACCGTCACCTTCGGCTTGAACATGTACTTCAAGGTCAGCGCGAAGCCCGAGGCGATCTCGCCGAGCAGCAGCGCGCGGGCCGTCCTGTCGAGCACACCCATCGCCAACTCCTCAATTGCCGCGCGCGTAGGTCACGACGGCGGCCGTCAACACCACCCAGACCAGCGAGAACGGCAGGAACACCTTCCAGCCCAGGCGCATGAGCTGGTCGTAGCGGTACCTCGGCACCGTGCCCTTGGTCCACGAGAAGACGAAGAGCAGCAACGCGATCTTGAGCGCGAACCAGGCGATGCCCGGGATCCAGGTGAAGGGCTCGAACGGCAGCGGCGAATGCCAGCCGCCGAGGAACAGCACAGCGCCCATGCCCGACAGCAGGATCATGTTGGCGTACTCGCCGAGGAAGAACAGGCCGAAGGCCATCGCCGAGTACTCGGTGTGGAAGCCGGCCACCAGCTCGGCCTCGGACATCGGCAGGTCGAACGGCGTGCGGTTGGTCTCGGCCAGGCACGAGATGAAGAAGATGATGAACATCGGGAACAGCGGCAGGAAGTACCAGTTCCAGATGCCACCATCCTGCATCTTCACGATGGTCGTGAGGTTGAGCGAGCCGGCGCACAGCAGCACGGTGATCAGCACGAAGCCGATCGAGACCTCGTAGGACACCATTTGCGCCGCCGAGCGCAGCGCGCCCAGGAAGGCGTATTTCGAGTTGCTCGCCCAGCCGGCGATGATGATGCCGTAGACGCCCAGCGAGGAGATCGCGAACAGGTAGAGGATGCCGACATTGATATCGGCGATAACCCAGCCGTCGTCGAACGGCACCACCGCCCAGGCAACCAGCGCGGTGATGAAGGTGATCATCGGCGCCAGGATGAACAGCACCCGGCTGGCGCCGCTGGGGATGATGGTCTCCTTGAGGAACAGCTTGGCGCCGTCGGCCAGCGGCTGCAGCAGGCCGAACGGGCCGACCACGTTGGGACCGCGCCGCAGCTGGATCATGCCCCAGATCTTGCGGTCGGCGTAGGTCATGTAGGCGACCGCGACCAGCAGCGGCACGGTCACCAGCAGGCACTGCCCGACGATGACGAGCAGCTGGCCGAGCCAGTGCTGGGTGAAGAACTGCGCCAGCGTCATCGCCCTACTCCGCCGCCACGGCGAGGCTGGCGCGGCGCTGCGCCGTGCAGTCCGCCATCACGCGCGAGGCCCGGCTGATCGGGCAGGTCATGTAGAAATTCGCCACCGTCGAGCGCAGCGGCGCGTCACCCAGCCCGCCGTCCTGGCCGAACTCGCCCCAGGCGCCCGCCTTCTGCCGGTCGATCGCGGCGAAGACCGGGTTCACGGCGACGAGGCGCGCACGCACCTGGTCGATCGTGTCGTAGGCCAACGGCTTGCTCAGCACGCCGGACAGCGCGCGCAGGATCGCCCAGTCCTCGCGCGCCTCGCCCGGCGGATAGGACGCGCGCTTGGCCAGCTGCACGCGTCCCTCGGTGTTGACGTAGACGCCCGGCTTCTCGGTATAGGCGGCGCCCGGCAGGATCACGTCGGCGCGATGCGCGCCGGCATCGCCGTGATGGCCCTGGTAGACCACGAAGGCCTTGCCCAGACGCGAGGTGTCGAACTCGTCGGCCGCGAGCAGGTAGACGAGATCGATCGAGCCGTCCTCGCAGCCCTTGAGGATACCCTCGACGCCGCCGTCCACCGCCAGGCCGAGATCGAGACCGCCGACCCGCGCCGCCGCCGTGTGCAGCACGCAGAAGCCGTTCCACTCGTCGCTGACCGAGGCCAGCGCACGCGCCCTGGCGAGGATCGCCGCACCATCGGGCCGCGTCAGCGCACCCTGGCCGACGATGATCATCGGCGTCCTGGCGGCCTTCAGCGCCTCGCCGAACGAGCCCAGATCGTCCAACGCCTTCGCGCTCGAGCCCAGCGTCTCGAAGGGATAGGTCAGATCCTCCGGCGCCTCGCCGATCAGGCCGACCTTCAGCCCGCCGTTGAGCGCACGCCGACGGATGCGGGCGTTGAGCACCGGCGCCTCGATCCGCGGGTTGGTGCCCACCAGCAGGATCAGGTCGGCCTTGTCGATGCCGGCGATGCCGGCGTTGAAGATGTAGCCGCCGCGCGGCCCGGCCTGCAGCTGCGTGCCGTCCTGGCGGCACTCCACGCCCCTGGCGCCCAGCGACGTCATCAGGTCCTTGAGCGCGACCATCGCCTCGGCGTCGCACTGGTCGCCGACGATGGCGGCGATGCGCTCGCCCTGGGTCTTGCCGATGCGCTCGGCGATCGCCGCGAATGCCTCGCCCCAGCTCGCCGGCTTCAGCTTGCCGTCGCGGCGCACATAGGGCTGGTCGAGACGCTGGCGCTTCAGCCCGTCGATGGCGTGCCGGGTCTTGTCGGAGATCCACTCCTCGTTGACGTCCTCGTTGACGCGCGGCAGCACGCGCATCACCTCGGCGCCGCGGGTGTCGACGCGGATATTGCTGCCCAGCGCATCCATGACGTCGACCGACTCGGTCTTGCGCAGCTCCCAGGAGCGGGCGTTGAACGCATAGGGCTTCGAGGTCAGCGCGCCCACCGGGCAGAGATCGACGATGTTGCCGGAGAGCTCCGACGTCAGCGTCTTCTGCACGTAGGTGGTGATCTCCATGCCCTCGCCGCGGCCGGTGGCGCCGAGCTCCTCGACGCCCGCCACCTCGGTGGCGAAACGCACGCAGCGGGTGCACTGGATGCAGCGGTTCATCGAGGTCTTGACGATCGGGCCGAGGTCCTTGTCCGGCACCGCGCGCTTGTTCTCATGATAGCGCGTGCGGTCGAAGCCGTAGGCCATCGCCTGGTCCTGCAGATCGCACTCGCCGCCCTGGTCGCAGATCGGGCAGTCGAGGGGATGGTTGATCAGCAGGAACTCCATCACGCCATTGCGGGCCTTCCTGACCACCGGCGTGTCGGTCTTGATCACCATGCCCTCGGCCACCGGCATGGCGCACGACGCGATCGGCTTGGGCGCCTTCTCCTGCTCGACCAGGCACATGCGGCAATTGCCGGCGATCGACAGGCGCTCGTGGTAGCAGAAGCGCGGGATCTCGACGCCGGCCAGCTCGCAGGCCTGCAGCACCGTGATGCCGGCGGGGACCTCGATCTCGATTCCGTCGATCTTCATCTTGGGCATGACGATCTCCGGATCACTGCGCGGCGATGCGGCTCGACTGCCGCTCGACGATGCGCCGCTCCATCTCGGGCCGGAAATGGCGGATCAGGCCCTGGATCGGCCAGGCCGCCGCGTCGCCCAGCGCGCAGATCGTGTGGCCCTCGACCTGCTTGGTGACGTCGTGCAGCACGTCGATCTCCTCGATGCGCGCCTCGCCCCTGACCATGCGTTCCATCACGCGCCACATCCAGCCGGTGCCCTCGCGGCAGGGTGTGCACTGGCCGCAGCTCTCGTGCTTGTAGAAATAGCTCAGCCGGGCGATCGCCTTGATGACGTCGGTCGACTTGTCCATGACGATCACGGCCGCCGTGCCGAGGCCGGACTGCACGTTGCGCAGCGAGTCGAAATCCATCAGGACGTCGTCGCAGATCGATTTCGGGATCAGCGGCACCGAGGCGCCGCCCGGGATCACCGCCAGCAGATTGTCCCAGCCGCCGCGCACGCCGCCGGCATGCCGCTCGATCAGCTCGCGCAGCGGGATGCCCATCTCTTCCTCGACGTTGCACGGCTTGTTCACGTGCCCGGAGATGCAGAAGACCTTGGTGCCGGTGTTGTTGGGCCGGCCGATGCCGGCGAACCAAGCCGCGCCGCGGCGCAGGATGGTCGGCGCCACGGCGATCGACTCGACGTTGTTCACCGTGCTCGGGCAGCCATAGAGCCCGGCGCCGGCCGGGAATGGCGGCTTCAGGCGCGGCATGCCCTTCTTGCCCTCGAGGCTTTCGAGCAGCGCCGTCTCCTCGCCGCAGATATAGGCGCCGGCGCCGCGATGGACGTAGACGTCCATCTTCCATCCCGAGCCGCAGGCGTTGTCGCCCAGCAGGCCGGCGTCGTAGGCCTGCTTGACGGCTGCCTTCAGCCGCATGGCCTCGTCGTAGAACTCGCCGCGCACATAAATGTAGGCGGCGTGCGCCTGCATGGCGAAGCTGGCGACCAGGCAGCCCTCGATCAGCGTGTGCGGATCGTGCCTGAGGATGTCGCGGTCCTTGCAGGTGCCCGGCTCGGACTCGTCGGCGTTGACCACGAGATAATGCGGCCGCGGGCCGACCTCCTTGGGCATGAACGACCATTTCAGCCCGGTCGGGAAGCCGGCGCCGCCGCGGCCGCGCAGGCCCGACTTCTTCATCTCGTCGATGATCCAGTCGCGGCCCTTGGCCAGGATCTCGGCGGTGTTGTCCCAGATGCCGCGCTGGCGCGCGCCCTCCAGCCCCCAGTCGTGGAAGCCGTAGAGGTTGGTGAAGATGCGGTCCTCGTCGCGCAGCATCGCCCTACTCCGCCGCGCCCGGCTTGCCGGTGGTCAGGGTGGTCGGGCCGCCGACCGGCGCCGAGGTCTGGCGATCGATCTGCGGGCCGGGCCTGGGCGTCTCGCCGCGCTTGAGGGCTTCGAGCAGCGCCCTCGTCGAGGCCTCGTCGAGGTCCTCATAGAAGGTGTCGTTGACCTGGATCATCGGCGCGTTGACGCAGGCGCCAAGACATTCGACTTCCATGGTGCTGAACAGCCCGTCGGCGCTGACCTCGCCGGGCCCGACGCCGCTCACCTCGCGGCACGCCTTCATCACCGCGTCCGACCCGCGCAGCCAGCACGGCGTCGTGGTGCAGACCTGCAGCAGGTACTTGCCGCGCGGCTTGAGGCTGAACATCGTGTAGAAGGTCGCGATCTCGTAGACGCGGATCGGCGCCATGTCGAGGAAGCGTGCGACGTAGTCCATCGCCACGCGCGGCAGCCAGCCGCCCGACTGGCGCTGCGCCAGGTCGAGGCAGGCGATCACGGCGCTGGCCTGGCGGCCGGCCGGATACTGCGCCACGAAGCCCCTGGCGATCTCCAGGTTCTGCGGCGTCCACTCGAACGAGCCGACCTGCGGCACGTCCCTGGGATCGGCTGTGATCATCGCCATGGCGTCATGCGCTCCTAGCGGTCGACTTCGCCGAAGACGATGTCGAGCGAGCCGATGTTCGCCGACAGGTCGGCGAGCTGGTGGCCCTTCGACATGAACTCGAGCGCCTGCAGATGCGGGAAGCCCGGTGCCCGGATGTGGCACCGGTAGGGCTGGTTGGAGCCGTCGGCGACGAGGTAGACGCCGAACTCGCCCTTGGGCGCCTCGACGGCCGCGTAGGTCTCGCCCGCCGGCACCTTGTAGCCTTCGGTGTACAGCTTGAAGTGATGAATCAACGCTTCCATCGAGGTCTTCATCTCGCCGCGCAGCGGCGGCGAGATCTTCCGGTCGTCGACCGTGAAGGGGCCGCTGACCGTGCGCAGCGCCTTGACGCACTGGAGCATGATGCGATGGCTCTGGCGCATCTCCTCCATGCGCACGAGGTAGCGCGCGAAGCAGTCGCCGGTCTTGCCCACCGGCACGTCGAAATCGACCTCGGCGTAGCAATCGTAGGGCTGCGCCTTGCGCAGATCCCACGGTACGCCCGAGGCGCGCAGCATCGGCCCGGAGAAGCCCCAGGCGATGGCGTCGTCGCCCGACACGGTGCCGATGTCGACGGTGCGCTGGCGGAAGATGCGGTTCTCGGTCACCAGCCGCTCGAGATCGTCGATCGTCTGCGGAAAGCGCTCGCACCAGGCCTCGATGCGATCGAGCATGCCGGCCGGCAGGTCCTGGTGCACGCCGCCGGGCCGGAAATAGGCCGCGTGCATGCGCGAGCCGGAAACCTGCTCGTAGAACTCCATCAAGAGCTCGCGCTGCTCGAAGCCCCAGAGCGTCGGCGTCAGCGCGCCGACATCCATCGCGAAGGTGGTGACGTTGAGCAGATGGTTGAGGATGCGCGTGATCTCGGAGAACAGCACGCGGATCCACTGGCCGCGGAGCGGCGCCTCGATGCCCAGCAGCCGCTCGACGGCCAGCGCGTAGGAATGCTCCTGGCACATCGGCGAGACGTAATCGAGCCGGTCGAAATACGGCACCGCCTGCAGGTAGGTCTTGTACTCGATCAGCTTCTCGGTGCCGCGATGCAGCAGGCCGATATGCGGATCGCAGCGCTCGACGATCTCGCCGTCCATCTCGACGACGAGGCGCAGCACGCCGTGCGCCGCGGGGTGCTGCGGCCCGAAGTTGAAGGTGAGGTTCCGGATCTCGGTTTCGGCCATCGATCGGGACCTAGTTCCTGGTGGCCTTCTCGTCCCCGGGCAGTGCCTGTCGCACGCCCTCCCAGGGAGAGAGGAAGTCGAAGCGGCGGAACTCCTGGGCCAGTTTCACGGGCTCGTAGACAACGCGCTTCTGCTCGTCGTCGTAGCGCATCTCGACGAAGCCGGTGAGCGGGAAGTCCTTGCGCAGCGGATGGCCGTCGAAGCCGTAGTCGGTGAGGATGCGCCGCAGGTCAGGATGGTCGGCGAACCACACGCCGTAGAGATCCCAGGTCTCGCGCTCGAACCATGGCGCCGAGGGGAAGACCGCGGCGGCCGACGGCACCGGCGTGTTCTCGTCGGTCGCCACCTTCACGCGCACGCGCTTGTTATGGCGCAGGCTGAGCAGGTGATAGACCACGTCGAAGCGCCTGGCGCGCTGCGGGTAGTCGGCGCCGCAGATGTCGACCAGCTGCTTGAACAGGCACTTGGGATCGTCGCGCAGGAACGTCAGCAGGCCGATCACCCTCTCGATCGTCGTCTCGAGCGTGAGCTCGCCGATGCGGATCGTGCTCGACGTGGTCAGGCCGCTCGCCTCGATGGCGGCGGCCAGTTCGGCCAGCGGGTCGGGCTTGATGGTCTCGTCCGTCATCGCCGCCCTTCAACGCACGATCGTGCCGGTGCGGCGAATCTTCTTCTGCAGCTGGATCACGCCGTAGAGCAGCGCCTCGGCGGTCGGCGGGCAGCCCGGCACGTAGATGTCGACCGGCACGATGCGATCGCAGCCGCGCACCACGGAGTAGCTGTAGTGGTAGTAGCCGCCGCCATTGGCGCACGAGCCCATCGAGATCACGTAGCGCGGCTCGGCCATCTGGTCGTAGACCTTGCGCAGGGCCGGCGCCATCTTGTTGGTCAGCGTGCCGGCGACGATCATCAGGTCGGCGCTGCGCGGGCTGGGCATCGGCGCCACGCCGAAACGATCGAGGTCGTAGCGCGCCATCCAGGTGTGGATCATCTCGACACCGCAGCAGGCCAGGCCGAAGGTCAGGCCCCACAGCGAGCCCGAGCGCGCCCAGTTCACCACCTTGTCGAGCTGGGCCACCACGAAGCCCTTGTCGGCGAGCTCGCCCTGCAGCGCCTGGCTCAGCGCCGCGTCGCCCTGCCTGGGTGCGGGCATGGTCACTCCCATTCCAGCGCCCCCTTCTTCCACTCGTAGATAAAGCCAACGGTCAGAACCGCAAGGAACAGCATCATCGACCAGAAGCCGACGATGCCGATGTCGCCCAACGCCACCGCCCAGGGGAACAGGAAGGCGACTTCGAGGTCGAAAATGATGAACAGGATGGCGACCAGGTAGAAACGCACGTCGAACTGGCCGCGCGCGTCGCCGAACGGCGCGAAGCCGCACTCGAAGGGCGACAGCTTCTCGGAATCGGGGTTCTGGCGCGCCAGCAGGTAGGAACCGCCCAGCATCGCGCAGACCAGGCCCACGGCGATGCCGAGGAAGATCAGGATGGGCAGGTACTCGGCCAGCAGCGCGTTCATCGATCCCCCCTCACCCGCGTCGCGCGTCGCGAAGCCACCCGCGCCGTCTGGCAAGCAGCTTCCGTGCCTGCGCACCGAAGG
Source organism: Alphaproteobacteria bacterium (assembly GCA_019635875.1). Classification (NCBI taxonomy): domain Bacteria; kingdom Pseudomonadati; phylum Pseudomonadota; class Alphaproteobacteria; species Alphaproteobacteria bacterium. Next base: position 236,310 of record JAHBYP010000004.1, on the reverse strand, counting down.
CCACACAACGCAGGGGCAGGCGGCGCCACCCCGGGGACCAACGCTTCCGACAGTCACCACGATCCCTGGGAATCGTGGCGCGAGCGACGGGACTCGAACCCGCGACCTCCGGCGTGACAGGCCGGCGTTCTAACCAACTGAACTACGCCCGCAATACGACTTCGTTGGCGGGCGCACGTTTAGACGAGCGACTCCAGCGAGTCAATGGAAAGGCCGCCCATCGATGAGGGCATTTTTCGCAGCCGATTCAAACTTCTGGCGGCGGATGGTGGGCGATGACGGACTCGAACCGCCGACCCCCTCGGTGTAAACGAGATGCTCTACCAACTGAGCTAATCGCCCGCCGCCGGACGCAGCGAGATACCACACCGCCGCAGCGGGTGCGAACTTCCCGTCACTCCGAGCGCAGCGAGGAAGCCAGGGAAGTCGCCTGGATTCCTCGCTGCGCTCGGAGTGACAGGAGCACTGTGACGGCTTCGCCGTCAGTTGAGCGCGTCCTTCAGCGCCTTGCCGGCCTTGAACTTCGCCTGGGTCGAGGGCGCAATCTTGATCTTCTCGCCGGTCCTGGGGTTACGCCCCTCGCCGCCCTTGCGCTTGGTGGCGTAGAAGGTGCCGAAGCCCACCAGCATCACCTTGTCCTTCTTGCGCAGGGCCTTGGTGATCACGTCGAACATCGCGTCGATCGCCGCGGCGGCTTCCGTCTTGGCCAATCCCGCGTTGTTGGCGACGGCAACGACGAGATCATTCTTGTTCATGGAAGGCCCCACCGACTGGACTGTGCGTTAGCCAGAGCCTACGGCCCAAGCCGCAGTGGCGTCAATCCGGCAATACCAGATATAGCCTGATATAGCGTTCGCCACCGCTATATGCGCCCCAAAACGCAAGCGAGCCGCCCATGGGCGGCTCGTCGCGTCGACCCCTGCCGGGGCCGCATCAGTGGGTCATGACGCCTTCGACGTCATCGGCCGCAGCCGGCCGGACCGGCTCGTTGTCCGACTCGTCCTTCCACTCGATCGGCGCCAGCGGCTTGGCGAGCGCACGGGCGAGCACCTCGTCGACCGTGGTGACCGGCACGATGGTCAGCCCCTTGCGCACGTTGTCGGGGATCTCGGCGAGGTCCTTCTCGTTCTCCTGCGGGATCAGCACGGTCTTCAGGCCGCCGCGCAGGGCGGCCAGCAGCTTCTCCTTCAGGCCGCCGATCGGCAGCACGCGGCCACGCAGGCTGATCTCGCCGGTCATCGCCACGTCGCGCCGCACCGGGATGCCGGTGAGCACCGAGACGATCGACGTGCACATCGCCACGCCGGCCGAAGGGCCATCCTTGGGCGTCGCGCCCTCGGGCACGTGCACGTGGATGTCCTTGCGCTCGAAGACGGTCGGCTTGATGCCGAACGACACCGCGCGCGAGCGCACATAGGAGCGCGCCGCCTGGATCGACTCCTGCATCACGTCGCCGAGCTTGCCGGTGATCGTCATGCGGCCCTTGCCGGGCAGCATCACCGCCTCGATCGACAGCAGCTCGCCGCCGACCTCGGTCCAGGCCAGCCCCGTCGTCACGCCCAGCAGATCCTCGCTCTCCACCTCGCCGAAGCGGAAGCGGCGCACGCCGGCGAACTTGTCGAGGTTCTTGGGCGTCACCTTCACCTTGGCGACCCCCTCCATGAGGATCTCCTTGGTGACCTTGCGCGCGACATTGGCCAGCTCGCGCTCGAGGTTCCGAACGCCGGCCTCGCGCGTGTAGTAGCGGATGATGTCGCGCACCGCCTTGTCGGAGATGTCGATCTCGCCGTCCTTCAGGCCCGCCGCCTCGATCTGCTTGGGCAGCAGGTGCTTGCGCGCGATCTCGACCTTCTCGTCCTCGGTGTAGCCGGCGAGACGGATCACCTCCATGCGGTCGAGCAACGGCTGCGGCATGCGCAGCGTGTTGGCCGTGGTGATGAACATCACGTCGGAAAGGTCGTAGTCGACCTCGAGGTAGTGGTCGTTGAACGTGTTGTTCTGCTCGGGATCGAGCACCTCGAGCAGCGCGGCCGAGGGATCGCCGCGCCAGTCGGCGCCGAGCTTGTCGATCTCATCGAGCAGGATCAGCGGATTCGACGACTTCGCCTTCTTCATCGACTGCACGATCTTGCCCGGCATCGAGCCGATATAGGTGCGCCGATGGCCGCGGATCTCGGCCTCGTCGCGCACGCCGCCCAGCGACATGCGCACGAAGTTGCGGCCCGTCGACTTGGCGATCGACTTTCCGAGCGACGTCTTGCCGACGCCGGGCGGGCCGACCAGGCAGAGGATCGGGCCCTTCATCTTCTCCATGCGCTGCTGCACGGCGAGGTACTCGAGGATGCGCTCCTTGACCTTCTCGAGGCCGTGGTGATCGGCGTCGAGGATCTGCTGGGCGCCCTTGAGGTCCTTCTTGATCTTGGTGCGCTTCTTCCACGGAATCGACAGCATCCAGTCGAGATAGTTGCGCACCACCGTGGCCTCGGCCGACATCGGGCTCATGGTGCGAAGCTTCTTCACCTCGGCCATAGCCTTCTCGCGCGCTTCTTTGGACAGACGCGTCTTCTTGATGCGCTTCTCGAGCTCGCCGACCTCGTCGCGACCGTCCTCGCCCTCGCCCAGCTCCTTCTGGATCGCCTTGAGCTGTTCGTTCAGGTAGTACTCGCGCTGGGTCTTCTCCATCTGCCGCTTGACGCGGTTGCGGATCTTCTTCTCGACCTGCAGGACGGAGATCTCGCCTTCCATCAGGCTGTAGATCTTCTCCAGGCGGCCGGCGACCGAGTCGATCTCCAGCAGCGCCTGCTTGTCGGCGATCTTCAGCGCCAGGTGGGCGGCGATGTTGTCGGCGAGCTTCGCCGGATCGTCGATCTTGTTGATCGAGACCACGACCTCGGGCGGCACCTTCTTGTTGAGCTTGACGTACTGCTCGAACTCGCCGGCGACGGTGCGCGCCAGCGCCTCGACCTCAGCCACGGGCGTCGGCTTCTCCTCGAAGACCTCGGCATAGGCCTCGAAGAAGTCCTTGCGGTCGGTGAAATCGGTGATGCGCGCGCGGCGGCCGCCCTCGACGAGCACCTTCACGGTGTCGTCGGGCAGCTTCAGCAGCTGCAGCACCGTGCCGATGGTGCCGACCCGGTGGATATCGTCGGTCGTCGGATCGTCCTGGCCGGCGTTCTTCTGGGCGACGAGCAGGATCTGCTTGTCGTCCTTCATCACGTCCTCGAGCGCGCGGACGGATTTCTCGCGCCCGACGAACAGCGGAACGATCATGTGGGGGAAGACCACGATGTCCCTCAACGGCAACACCGGGAACAGCGACCCGCGGGAGAGCGTACTCATGAGGAGGCCTCGCAATACATGGGCTATGGGCCCGAATGGATTCACCGCGCAGGCTTCGTCGATCGAACGCAAACGCCGCTAGCACATCCGTCCACAAGGGATAGATGGCCCCGGCCGCATCGCGTTCAAGCGCCGGTCACTTGCGCGTAACGCGCTTGTCACCGCCCGTCGGCGCCGCCCTCCCTGGCGGCAGCCCGGAGCATGGCGGTCTCTCAAGCCTGGGCCGGCGTCTCGATCTCGCGCCGGTCGCTATAGGTGTAAAGCGGCTGGGCCCGGCCCTCGACGACCTCGCGGTTGACGACGACTTCGTCGACCCCGTCGAGGCTGGGCAGGTCGTACATGGTGTTCAGCAGGATCGCTTCCATGATCGAGCGCAGGCCGCGCGCGCCGGTCTTGCGGGCGATCGCCCGGTGGGCGATGCCGCGCAGGGCGTCGTCGGTGAACTTCAGCCGGATGCGCTCCATCTCGAACAGGCGGCCGTACTGGCGCACCAGCGCGTTCTTGGGCTTGGTCAGGATCTCGACCAGCGCATGCTCGTCGAGGTCGTCCAGCGTGGCGACCACCGGCAGGCGGCCGACGAATTCCGGGATCAGGCCGTATTTCAGCAGGTCCTCGGGCTCGAGGTCGCGCAGCACCTCGCCGGTGCGCCGCTCGTCCGGGCCGCGTACCTCGGCGCCGAACCCGATCGAGGTGCCCTGACGGCGCTGGGCGATGATCTTCTCCAGCCCGGCGAAGGCGCCGCCGCAGATGAAGAGGATGTTGGTCGTGTCGACCTGGAGGAACTCCTGCTGCGGATGCTTGCGGCCGCCCTGCGGCGGCACGGAGGCGATGGTGCCCTCCATGATCTTCAGCAGGGCCTGCTGCACGCCCTCGCCCGACACGTCGCGGGTGATCGAGGGGTTGTCCGACTTGCGGCTGATCTTGTCGACCTCGTCGATGTAGACGATGCCGCGCTGCGCCCGCTCGACATTGTAGTCGGCGCTCTGCAGCAGCTTCAGGATGATGTTCTCGACGTCCTCGCCGACATAGCCGGCCTCGGTCAGCGTCGTGGCGTCGGCCATGGTGAATGGCACGTCGAGCATGCGCGCCAGCGTCTGGGCGAGCAGCGTCTTGCCCGAGCCGGTCGGGCCCAGCAGCAGGATGTTGGACTTGGCGAGCTCGACGTCGTTGTTCTTCTGCGCGTGGTTGAGCCGCTTGTAATGATTGTGGACGGCGACCGAGAGCACCTTCTTGGCGTAATCCTGGCCGATCACGTAGTCGTCGAGAACCTGGCGGATCTCGCGCGGAGTCGGCACGCCGTCCTTCGACTTCACCAGGGTGGACTTGTTCTCCTCCCGGATGATGTCCATGCACAGCTCGACGCACTCGTCGCAGATGAAGACAGTCGGACCAGCGATAAGCTTGCGGACCTCATGCTGGCTCTTGCCGCAGAAGCTGCAATACAGCGTGTTCCGCGAGTCGCCGCCGGTCTTGTTCGTGGCCATGGGACCCGGTCCTCTACCTCTGGCGCGCTGGGGGCAGCGGCCGAAATAATGTTAGTCCCCGCAGTCGGGTACGCACAATATCAAAATATGGTGTGTCCCGCTGCGGAAACCGCCATAACCCGTGTGCGGTCATTGCTCAGCAACGAGGCAAGGACCGTGCCGTGAGCCTTTGCTCAGGCTGCCTTCACCTCGGTCGGCGGCGCCGGGCGCTTGTCGACGACCTGGTCGATGAGACCGAACTCCTTGGCCTCGTAGGGGTCGAAGAACCGGTCGCGCTCCATGGCGCTCTCGATGGTCTCGAGCTTCTGGCCGGTGTGCTCGGCGTACATCTTGTTGAGCCGCTCGCGGATCAGCAGGATCTCGCGCGCCTGGATCTCGATGTCGGTGGCCTGGCCCTGCGCACCGCCCGAGGGCTGGTGGATCATGATCCGAGCGTTGGGCAGCGCGAAGCGCTTGCCCTTCTCGCCCGCCGCCAGCAGCAGCGAGCCCATGGAAGCGGCTTGGCCCATGCACACCGTCGAGATCGGCGGGCGGATGTAGCGCATGGTGTCGTAGATCGCCAGGCCCGCGGTCACCACGCCGCCCGGCGAATTGATGTAGAAGGCGATGTCCTTGTTGGGGTTCTCCGCCTCCAGGAACAGGAACTGGGCGGAGATCAGGGTGGCCAAGCGCTCCTCGACCACGCCGCTCAGGAAGACGATGCGCTCCTTCAGCAGTCGCGACCAGATATCGTAGCCCTGGATGCCACGCGCCGTCTGCTCGACGACGGTGGGGATGAAGTAGTTGTCGTAGATCTCGATCGGATCGCGATCGCGAATCATGGTCGTTGCTTCCTTCGACGGCGTACACCCGGGGGCGGTGATCACGCCTAGTGTGACTGGCCCGGCACGGGTTGATCAAGCGCCGGGACCCAAAACGGACCGTTATATGGAGTCGCGGGGCCGCCGCCGCAATGTTTGCCGCCGCCCTGCCGTCGCGGGGCGGCAGAAAGCCTAGGCCGCCTGCTTGTCGGCCTCGTCGCCCTCGCGCGCGGCCTTGAGCAGGTCGTCGGGCGACACCGCCTTGTCGCTGACCTTGGCCAGCTCGAGCACGAAGTCGATCGTCTTGTCCTCGAAGATCGGCGCGCGCAGGCGCTCGCGCATCTCGGCGTTCTTGCCATAGAACTCGAAGACCTGCCGCTCCTGGCCGGGATAGCGCTGGGCCTCGCGGATCACCGCCTGGTTGATCTCCTGCGGCGTGACTTCGATGTTGTTCTTGCGGCCGACCTCGGCCAGCAGCAGGCCGAGCCGAACGCGCCGGTTGGCGATGTCGCGGTACTCGCCCTTGAGCTTCTCCTCGTCCTCTTCGACCTTCTGCCCGGCCTTCTTGGCATCCTCGACCTGCTGCCAGATCGAGCCGAACTCGGCCTCGACCAGGCCCGCGGGAACGTCGAACTGGTGCTTCTCGGCCAGCTTGTCGAGCAGCTTGCGCTTCACCAGGGCACGCGAGAGCTGGTTGTAGTCCTGCTCGATGCGCTCGCGCACCGCCTTGCGCATGGCCTCGAGGTTGTCGAAGCCGGCGCCCTTGGCCAGCTCGTCGTCGATCGGCTTGGGCACGCGCACCGAGACCTGGTTGACCTTGACCTTGAACACCGCGTCCTTGCCGGCGAGCTGGGCCGCGCCGTACTCGGCCGGGAAGGTGACCTTGACCTCGCGGTCCTGGCTGGCCTCGGCGCCGATCAGCTGGTCCTCGAAGCCCGGGATCAGGCTGTTGGAGCCCAGTTCGATGTCGTAGCCCTGCGCCGAGCCGTTCTCGAACGGCACGTCGTCGATGAAGCCGGTGAAATCGATGTTGAGGGTGTCGCCCTTCTCCGCCGCGCGTGCCGGCTCGACCGGCTTCAGCTCGCCGCTGCCCTGGGCCATGCGCTCGACCGCCTCGTCGACCTGCTTGTCCTCGACATTGACCTTGAGCCGCTCCAGCTCGATGTCGCCGAAGCCGATTTCGCCCAGTTCCGGCATCAGCTCGACGATCAGCTCGAATTCGAGGTCCTGGCCCTCCTCGATCTTCTTGACCTCGATGCGCGGCTGCAGCGCCGGCTTGAGCGAATTGTCGGTGATGGTCTTGCCGACGCTCTCGTTGACCGACTTCTCGACCGCCTCGCCGAACAGGGCTTGGCCGTACTGGCGGCGCAGCAGGCTCACCGGCACCTTGCCGGGACGGAAGCCGGGCATCGAGGCGGTCTTGGCCATCTCCTCGAGGCGACCGTCGACCTGGCTCGCGATATCGGCTGCAGGCAGCACGACCCGATAGGAGCGCTTGAGTGCCTCGTTGGAGATTTCTGTGATCTGCATGTCACTTATCCGCTGTTCTTGAGCTTATATGTCAGGTCATCCGGGGCATGGTGCGGGCGGAGGGACTTGAACCCCCATGCCTTGCGGCGCGAGAACCTAAATCTCGTGTGTCTGCCAGTTCCACCACGCCCGCGGCCGGCCGCGACTATAAGGGGCGCCTTCTAGCGTGCGCCCGACTGATGGTCAAAGGATTGCGAAGACGGGTGTCGGCCGGCCCCAATCGGTCAGTCGGCGGTCCGCGCCGCACCCAGGGGATCGCGCCACAGATCGTCGAGAACGGCCGGGAGCTGGGGCGCGATGTCCTCGGCGATCAGGCCGAAGCCGAAGCGCCGCGCCGCCGCGCCGTGCAGCCAGCAGGCCGCGGCGGCGGCGGCGAAGGCGGTCATGCCCTGGGCCATCAGCCCGCCGGCCATGCCGGACAGCACGTCGCCGCTGCCCGCCGTGGCCAGGGTCGGGGGCGCATTGTCGCTGACGATCGCCCGGCCATCGGGCGCGGCGATGGTCGTGTCGGGTCCCTTCAGCAGGATTGTCGCGCCCGAGCGTCGCGCCGCCTGGCGTGCCCGGTCGAGCTTGCCCGGCAGGCCGGCGAGATCGGGAAACAGCCGGGCGAACTCGCCCTCGTGCGGCGTCAGCAGCGTCTGGCCGCGAATCATCGCGAAGAACCGGTCGGGCATCCCGGCCGCCACGGTAATGGCGTCGGCGTCGATCACCGCGCCACGGCCGGCGGCCAAGGTCGCCAGCAGGCGCTCGGCGGCCTGCGCTCCGGTCCCCGCCCCCGGCCCGACGACAAAGGCGTTCTTGCGCGGATCGCCGGTCAGCCCGGCCAGCGCCTGCGCATCCGCCAGATCGACGACGAGGTTGCCCGGCTCGGCCAGGCGATAGACCGTCGTCGCCGCCGGCGATCCGGCGATCGTGACCAGCCCGGCGCCGACGCGCCGGGCCGCCAGCGCCGACAGCCGCGCCGCGCCGGTCATGGTGTCGCCGCCGAACACCACGACGTGGCCGCGCCGGTACTTGTGGTCGTCGAGCGCCGGGCGCCGCAGCGCATGGCGCCACAGTCCAGGGCCATTGCGCCATTGCCGGACGTCGAGCTGGCGCAGAACGCCGCGCGGCACGCCGATCTCGGCGACACGCAGATCACCGCAGCACGCCCGGCCGGCCGAAGAGAGGTGGCCGGTCTTGGGCCGGAAGAACGTCACCGTCAGCTCGCAGCGCGGCACCGCGCCCAGCACGGCGCCGGTATCGCCGTCGAGGCCACTGGGCAGGTCGATGGCGACGCAGGCGAGGTCGCGGGCGTTGATCGCCGTCACCAGCGCCTTCGCCATGCCCTCCAGCGGCCGCTTCAGGCCGATCCCGAACAGGGCGTCGATCACCAGCGGATGATCCTCGAGCAGATCGGGCGTCGCCGCCTCGATGATGCCGCCCCAGAGCTCGGCGGCGTTCAGCGCGTCGCCGCCCAGCCGCTCGCGCTCGCCCAGCAGGCCCACCCGCACCGGCCAGCCCGCGGCCTCGAGCTGGCGGGCCACGACGAAACCGTCGCCGCCGTTGTTGCCCGGCCCGCAGAGAACCACCGTGGGCTGCGGCAGGTAACGCTCGCCCACCGCGGCCGCCACGGCGGCGCCGGCGGTTTCCATCAGCTCGGTGCTGGAAACGCCCTGCGCCACCGTGCCGTGCTCGTCGCGCAGCCCCTCCATCGCCAGGGTCTCGGCGATTCGCATCTCGGCGCAGCTCAGGATGGCGAGGTCGTCGTCGGCGACGACGTCGCGCAGCGCCTCGGCCGCCATCAGCTGCGCCTTGCGTGGCGGCGCGCGGCCAGGAAGCGCCGGCCGAGCCAGCCCGGCCGCTGGGCAAGCTGGGCGCGCAGCCAGACCTTGGCCGCTGCGATGGCGGCGGCCGCCCTCTGCCAGGCGGGCATCGCCCTGACCCGGGCGTAGATCCGGTCGCGCCAGCCGAACACCCAGGCTTCGGCCCGCGCGAACCAGTTCAGGCTCACCAGGGTCGGCCGCAGGATCAGGTAGATGCGCGCGCCGATCGCCGTGCCGGCGAGCTTGCCGGCGACGATGATGATCGTGCCCCACACCACATGGCCGCTGGCCAGCAGCCACAAGGCTGCCAGCTTCACCGGGAAGAGCACCGCGCCGGGCACCAGGAACAGGATCATCGCCGGATAGGGCGGCAGGCGGCGCGCACGCTGCTCGAGCGCGGCGACCAACGGCAGCGCCGCCAGCCTGGCCATCAGCCGCTGCGCCCACTTGATCAGGGTCTCTTCGAGCAGGATCAGGGCCGCAGCGATCAGCACCAGCGGCGGCGTCAGCACTCGCTTGAGGATCGCGCGCATGGCGCCATCATAGATCAGGAAAGGGGCGATGGGGCGACCGACCGGATTTGAACCGGCGACATCCAGAATCACAATCTGGCGCTCTAACCAACTGAGCTACGGCCGCCATCGCATGCCCGAAGGCGGTCGGCTAGGTACTCTCCCGGCCGCGCCCGGTCAAGGTTGGCGGCGCTTGCGGAAATGGCCCGACAACCGCTCCAGCGCCGCGTCCAGCGTGCTGTCGTTCTTGCAGAAGCAGAAGCGCGCGAAATGCCGGGGCGCATCGGCGCTGCTGTAGAAGGCGCTGGTCGGCACCGCCGTCACGCCCGCCTCGACCGTGATGTGGCGGCAGAAATCCTCGTCGGTGCCGTTGAAGCCCAGCGGCCGGAAATCGGTGGTGACGAAATAGGTGCCGCGCGCCGGCATCACCTCGAAGCCGATATCGGCCAGGCCGGTGGCCAGCCGGTCGCGCTTGGCCTGCATGTCGGACGCCAGCCTGGTGAAGTAGGCGTCTTCCTTGCGCAGGCCCACGGCGGTGCCCCATTGCAGGTTGGGCGGCGTGGTGAAGGTGACGAACTGGTGCGCCTTGAGGATCGGCTTGAGCACCGCCGGCGCCGCCGTGATGTAGCCCACCTTCCAGCCGGTGACGCTGAAGGTCTTGCCCGACGAGCCGATGCGCGCCGTGCGCTCGCGCATCCCCGGGAACTTCATCAGCGGCGTGTGCTTCAGACCGTCGAAAGTCAGATGCTCGTAGACCTCGTCGCAGACGGCGAAGGTGTCGTGCTTGACGCAAAGCTCGGCGATGAAGCCCAGCTCCTCGGCGTCGAACACCTTGGAGCAGGGATTCATCGGCGAGTTGATCAGGATCAGCTTTGTCCTGGGTCCGAAGGCGGCCGCCAGCTCCTCGCGCGGCAGATCCCAGCGCGGCGGCTGCAGGCGGACCAGCCTGGGGATCCCGCCGGCGCGGCGCACGATCGGGATGTAGCTGTCGTAGAGCGGCTCGATCAGCACCACCTCGTCGCCCGGCTCGATCAGGCCGAACAGGCAGTCGCCCAGGGCCTCGGTGGCGCCCGAGGTCACCATGACCTCGCTCTGCCAGTCGACGTCGAGGTCATAGAAACGCTTGTTGTGCTCGGCCACCGCCTGGCGCAGCTCGGGGATGCCCAGCATCGGCGGATACTGGTTGTGGCCGGTCATCAGGTAGTCGGCGGCGGCGCGCCGGACATCCTCGGGACCCGGGTCGTCGGGAAACCCCTGCCCCAGATTGACCGATTTGTACTGCCGCGCCAGACCCGACATCACGTCGAAGATCGTGTCGGCGTAGCCGCCCAGAACGCTGTTGCCCTGCTTCATGCCGCTTCCATCCCCGGCCGTCGCCCGGCCCCGGCGGCGCTCATAGCACATCCGCGACACGGCTTGGGCAAACCGGATCGTCCGGCTATCTTCCGCCCCGACTCACCGGAGGACCGATGTGACGGGCAACAGGACCGCGACTGTCGACGATCAGCTGTTCGTGACCTTGGGCAACGACCTGGCACTGCTGTTCGTCACGCCCCTGCTGCGCCGGACCGTGGCCAATGCCGGGCAGATCAACCCCGGCCTGCGCGCCGAGATCGCCAGGCGCGCCGCATCCGAGCCCGGCGTCAAGATCAGCAATCGCGGCGGCTGGCAGTCCAAGGCCGACCTGCTGGAATGGCCGCTGCCCGAGGTCGCGGCCCTGCGCGGCTCGATCGTCGAGGCGGTGAAGACGATGGCCACCCTGTCCCCGGACTTCAGCAGCCGGGCGCCGGGAACGACCCAGTTCAAGGCCTATGCCTGGGCGAACCTCAACCGCACCCACGACTACAACGTCGCCCACCTGCATCCGGACTCGCACTTTTCCGGCGTCTACTACGTCGACGCGGGCAACGCCGTGAGTGGCGGCACCATCCAGTTCACCGACCCCCGGCCGATGGCGCGGGCGATGCCGACTCCGGGATTCAACTTTGACCGCGTGCTGACCGTGGTCCCCGCATCCGGCCTCATGCTCCTTTTTCCGAGCTGGCTGGAGCACTGGGTTTCGCCGTACGACGGACCCAACGAGCGCATCTCGATCGCGTTCAACTGCACACTACGTTAGCGTCTTCTGTCCTATTATTAGGCATATTGCCCGATGATATGGCGCTAAATTAATCACAATGCGGCAAATTCCAACAGCGACAGGCGCCTGGGCCGGTAGCGGCGCTGGCATGGAAACTGCACCCTGCAGGGTCCTGCGACGGGGCCTGCCGGCCCCGCCGTCCGTCACTCGTGTTGCGTGCCGATGAAAAAGATCGAAGCCATCATCAAGCCTTTCAAGCTCGACGAAGTGAAGGAAGCGCTCAACGAGATCGGCGTGAAGGGCATCACGGTCATCGAGGCCAAGGGCTTCGGGCGGCAGAAGGGCCATACCGAGCTCTATCGCGGTGCCGAATACGTCGTCGACTTCCTGCCCAAGGTGAAGGTCGAGCTGGTCGTCGAGGACGCCCAGGCCGAGAAGGCCGTCGAGGCGATTCGCAGCGCGGCGCAGACCGGCCGCATCGGCGATGGCAAGATCTTCGTCTCGGGGGTAGAGGAAGCCGTGCGAATCCGCACCGGAGAGCGCGGCGACGAAGCCATCTAGGGGCGTCCGGCGCCGCGTCGCGGGCCGCACGGAAAGACAAGAGAATCCACAAGCGAAAGGATCAAGGGATATGGCCGACGCCAAGAGCGTGCTGCAGATGATCAAGGAGAAGGACGTCAAGTTCGTCTCCTTCCGGTTCACCGATCCGCGCGGCAAGTGGCAGCACACCGCCAAGACCGCGTCGGCGGTCGACGATTCGGTGTTTGCCGACGGCGTGATGTTCGACGGCTCCTCGATCGCCGGCTGGAAGGCGATCAACGAGTCCGACATGATCCTGATGCCCGATCCGTCGACGGCGATCCTCGATCCGTTCACGGCGCAGACGACGATGTCGATCTTCTGCGACGTCATCGAGCCCTCGACCGGCCAGTTCTACGCCCGCTGCCCGCGCTCGACCGCCAAGCGCGCCGAGGCCTACCTGAAGTCCTCCGGCGTCGGCGACAGCGCCGTGTTCGGCCCCGAGCTCGAGTTCTTCGTGTTCGACGACGTGCGCTTCGACGTGAAGATGCACGGCTCGTTCTACGCCGTCGACTCGGCGGAGACGCCCAACAACACCGGAACGGTGATGGAAGGCGGCAACATGGGCCACCGTCCGGGCGTCAAGGGCGGCTACTTCCCGGTCCCGCCGGTTGATTCCATGCACGATCTGCGCGCCGAGATGTGCACCGTGCTGACCGAGATGGGTCTCACCATGGAGATCCACCATCACGAGGTGGCGCCGGCGCAGAACGAGCTGGGCTTCCGCTTCGACACGCTGGTGAAGACCGGCGACAACGTGCAGAAGTACAAGTACGGCCTGCACAACGTCGCGGCGCAGTGGGGCAAGACCTGCACCTTCATGCCCAAGCCGATCTACGGTGACAACGGCTCGGGCATGCACACGCACCAGTCGATCTGGAAGGACGGCAAGCCGCTGTTCGCCGGCAACGGCTACGCCGACCTCAGCGAGACGGCGCTCTACTACATCGGCGGCATCATCAAGCACGCCAAGGCGCTCAACGCCTTCTGCAACGCCTCGACCAACAGCTACAAGCGCGTCATCCCGGGCTTCGAGGCCCCCGTGCTGCTCGCCTATTCGGCGCGCAACCGCTCGGCCTCCTGCCGCATCCCCTACTCCGCCTCGCCCAAGGGCAAGCGTGTCGAGGTGCGCTTCCCCGATCCGTCGGCCAATCCGTATCTCGCCTTCTCGGCGATGCTGATGGCCGGCATCGACGGCATCCAGAACAAGATCCATCCCGGCGAGGCGATGGACAAGAACCTCTACGAGCTGCCGCCGGAGGAGCTCAAGCAGGTGCCGACCGTGGCCGGCTCGCTGCGCGAGGCGCTGGGCGCGCTCGACGCCGATCGCGCCTTCCTGACCAAGGGCGGCGTCTTCACCGAGGACCAGATCGACGCCTACATGGATCTCAAGTGGGAAGAGGTCTACAACTGGGAACACCAGCCGGCTCCGATCGAGTACAAGATGTACTACTCGGTCTGATCCGGGACAGTTCCATGAAGCTCGAAGGGGCCGCGCAAGCGGCCCCTTTTTGCTCTAGCCTACGCTGCGAATCGCGGCGCCGCGCCGCCAAATCATGATCGTGAGCCCGCTCAGTCGCTGCAAGCACCCGCCAAGATAGGGAAAGCGGATCAGCCACCCGACGATCGCGAGCGGAACCGGGCCGTGCTCGAGAATGCGGGCGAGAGCCTTCATGCCGTGATCCTCGACGCCGCTGTGGGGACGGCTGTAGACGAGGCGCTCCAGGGTGCCAAGCGGCGCCGACTCGACACGGAAGCTGCCTTCGAGCCGAGGCGACAGAATTGGCCACAGTACATTCCAGACAGTCCGTGCGGGGCCCCTCCCGCTGATGGTGATGTGCGCTTCCTCGGCGATGTGCGGACGCCAGCGCATTTGCCATTCGCGCACCGCCCCACGGTAGCTCGTCCACGCCTCCGGCATGGCGATGGCGATGTGCGCGCGATTGTACCAGGTAGCGTAGATCGTATCGAAGACAGCGAACATCAGCGCGATCAGCGCCAGTCCCCAGGAGCGGGCGTAGAGCGCCACCACAGCCATGAAGAAGGCCGAGATGATCTGCATCGGGTTGGCGGTGAAGGCATAGGGACCGCTGGTCACGACGCGCTTGGGTGGATCGAAGGGAATCGGAGTGCCGCCGCCGACGCTGGCGAACTCCGCAGTGGCAGCAACGCCAACGAAGAGCAGCATCAGCGCAATCGCGGCCAGGCACCAGTCGAGTATCGACCCCGGCAGATGGTAGAGGCTGAAGAGCGGCGAGCCCGTGTAGCTCAGTACGCAGACCGGGATGACGAGTGTCATGTAGCCGCCCCAGCCCAGCACATGGAACATGGCGCGAACTGTCGGCAGACGATCCTCACGCGTGAGGCGTGCGGCGATCTGGCCCGGAATCAGGCACAGCAGCATGGCGACCGCGTCGCCCACCAACCATGACGAGCCTATGCTCACCAGCGGTGTCAGCCGGGGCATGCTCACCAGGTCGAGTGCCACCGAGATCGCGACGATCAACGGCAGCGGCAGCCAGCGTTGGGCGAAGAGGCAGACCGGTCCCCACCAGATCGCCCAGCCGATCCAGACATCGATCGGCAGGCCTTGCACTGCGTTGCGCTCGACGCCGAAGCTCCACCAGCCGAAATGTAGAGCCAGCAGGTGCAACGCCAGCAACGCCGGCAGCTGCCACAGAAAGGCGACCATCGCCGACACCGCCTCGCGCGGCCGCGGCTTGACGATCAACAGCAGAGCGATGGCGGCGACCATGGGGCCGGCAAGAAGCGCCGCCCGCTGTAACGCCAGCCACTCGGCCTCGCTCACAAGCCGCGCCCCCAATAGCGTCGTAGCAGCCCGAATTCACCGATCACGACCGCGATCATCAGCAGCACCGGGTAACAGGCGAGCAGCAGCGGCAGCCAGTCGCCCGCGAACACCGCGACGCAAAGGCCGAGGACGGTGAGGTCCTGCGCGATGCGGCCCACCCTCGTTGATGACGGTGGTGTGAAGGCCATGATAAAGGCGAGCGTCGCCGGCAAAGCGTGACGCAGCAGAATATCGTCAGCATCGAGCAAAAGCACCGGCCAGCGCAGGGCCAACCCAATGACAAGCGCCGCTACGGCAACGGCGCCGAGTCCTTGCGAACGGCGGCTGCGCCATGTCGGCAGCAACGCCGACTCGGGCAGCGGATAGGCGATCGGTTGCAAATCCACTCGGTCCATCAACAGAGCATAGATCAGATCAGGCACTCGCGGTGGACAAACCGATTCGATTGGTCGAAATGTTGCGCCCAGGAATCTGGGGATTCGTCGCGTGACCCGATCATCGCTGACCCGTCGTGCCTTCACCGGCGCCGCCGTCTCCACCGCCGTTGCCGGGTCGGCCGTGGCGCAGCGCAAGCCGCTGGTGCGCGTGGCCTTCGGCTCCTGCGTCGACCCGCGCGAGGCGCAGCCGATCTGGGATTCGGTGCTGGCCTACAAGCCCGACCTGTTCATCTTCGGCGGCGACAACGTCTACGGCGACAGCAAGGACCGCGAGCTGAAGGAGCTCAAGGAGGCCTATGCGCTGGCGCGCCAGTCGCCGGGCTACATGAAGCTGCGCGGCAGCGTGCGCCATCTCGCGGTCTGGGACGACCACGACTATGGCGTCAACGACGCCGGCGGCGACATGCCGTTCAAGGTCGAGTCAAAGGAAGAGTTCCTGAAATTCTGGGACGCGCCGACCGACGATCCGCGCCGCCTGCACGAGGGCATCTACTACGCCGAGGCCTTCGGCAATCCCGGCCAGCGCGTGCAGATCATCCTGCTCGACATCCGTTCCTTCAAGTCGCCGTGGCTGCCGAGCGAGAACCGCGGCGCGTCGGGCATGGAGCGCTACATCCCCGACCACGATCCGGCCAAGACGATGCTGGGTCCGACGCAATGGGCCTGGCTCGCCGATCGCCTGCGCGAGCCGGCCGACCTGCGCCTGATGGTATCGTCGATCCAGGTGCTGGCCGATGGCCATGGCTGGGAGCGCTGGGGCAATTTCCCGCATGAGCGGCGCCGGCTCTACGAGCTGGTGCGCCAGACCCGCGCCGAGAACCTGATCTTCCTGTCCGGCGACCGTCATCTCGGCGCGCTCTACCGCGAGACCAGCGGCACGCCCTACCCGTTCACCGAGATGACCTCGAGCGGGCTGACCAAGTACTTCCCGAATCCGAAGGAGCCGGGCCCCAATCGCCTGGGCATGGTCTATGGCCGGCCGAACTTCGGCACCGTCGATATCGACTGGTGGGAGAAGAAGGTACGGCTGGCCGTGCGCGACGAGGCCGGCCAGCCGGTCCGCAGCCACAGCGTGCCGATGGAGGAGATGAGGTTTCGGACGTGATCGTGTGACGGATCGGTGCGACCCGGAGGGTGTTCCGTTCGGACTCTGTCATCCCGAGCGTAGCGAGGGAACCAGGGCCAGCTTGGATCCCTCGCTACGCTCGGGATGACACGCAACTCAGTCGCCGAGTGCCGCGCGTAGCGCTTCGAAGGGCAGCGTGACGCAGTCGCGGCGGCTGCGATGCTCGGCGACGGGCGCGAAGGCGGCGAAGTCGCCGGTGCCCCCGGACGCGCCGCTCAGCACGGCGTCGATCTCGCGCCGAAGCTCGGCGACCTGCGCTGCCGTGTGACCGATGGCGCGGGGCGCAAGCGCCGCGGCTGAGGCTTCGCACAGCGCGCAGCCGCGGACCTTGTGTGCCAGTTCGGCGATGCGGCCCTCGCCATCGAGCCTGATCTCGATGCTGACGCGATCGCCGCACAGCGGGTTGTCGCGCATGGCTTTCGCCGTGGGCGCGGCGAGCGTGCCGGCGCCGGTCTTCGACTTGGCCAGGGCGACGATGCGGTCCTGATACAGCGCCTGGTTCATGCGAACCTTCTCAGCGCCTCGCCGACGCCTTCGAGCAGCGCGTCGACATCGCCGGCGTCGTTGTAGGGCGCGATGCTGGCGCGCGTCGTGCCGGGCAGATCGAGCTTGTCCATCAATGGCTGGGCGCAGTGATGGCCGGCGCGCACCGCGACGCCGTGGGAGTCGAGGATCTGCGCCGTGTCGTGCGGATGCACGCCCTCCAGCGTGAACGAGATCACCGGGAACCGTCCCTGCAGCCCGGGCGGGCCGATCAGTCGCGTGCCCTTGATGCCGGCCAGGCCATCCATCATGCGCTGCGTCAGGCCCATCTCGTGCGCGCCCACCGCGTTCCAGTCGAGCGCCATCATCCAGCGGCAGGCGGCACCCAGGCCGACGGCAGGCCCGATCGGCGGCGTGCCGGCCTCGAAGCGTCGCGGCGTCGGCGCCCAGGTGATCTCCTCCAGCGACACGCGGCCGATCATCGAGCCGCCGCCCATGAACGGCGGCATGTCGTCGAGCAATTCGCGGCGACCCCACAGGATGCCGATGCCGTTGGGCCCATACGCCTTGTGGCCGGCGAAGGCGTAGAAGTCGACGCCGAGGGCGGGCAGGTCGATCGGCCCGTGCGGCGCACGCTGCGCGCCGTCGAGCAGCACCACCGCGCCGACCGCCTTCGCCGCCGCGACCACGGCGGCGACGTCGAGCAAGGCGCCCGTGACGTTCGAGACATGGGCCAGCGCGACGATGCGCGTGCGCGCAGTGAGCGTCGCCGACAGCGCGCCGACATCGATGCGCCCGTCGGGCGTGACCGGCAGCGCCCTGAGCTTCGCGCCGCTGCGCTGCGCCAGCTGGTACCAGGGCACGATGTTGGAGTGGTGCTCGAGCTCCGAGACCACGATCTCGTCGCCGGGTCTCAGGCGCTGGCCGTAGCTGTAGGCGACAAGATTGATGGCCGCGGTGCAGCCGCCGGTGAAGATCACCTCCTCCGGCGACGCCACGCCAAGGAAGCGGGCGACGTCGGCGCGCGCGTTCTCGTAAAGCTCGGTGGCCGCCTCGGCGAGCGCGTGCACGCCGCGCAGGACGTTGGCGCGCGACGTCGTCTCATAGGCGACGACGGCGTCGATCACCGCATGCGGCGTCTGCGCCGAGGCGCCATTGTCGAGATAGTGCAGCGCTTTGCCGTCGATCGGCCGCGCCATGATCGGGAATTGCCGCCTTATCGCGCCGACATCGAAGGTCTTGCTGGTCATTGCGTCCTGTCCGCCGTGCCGTGCGCGGCGGCGGACACTACGCCAACGCCGGCCTCAGCCCGTGTACCATATATGGTCGATCCAGCCGCGCAGACCATGATTAATGTATCGACCGCGGCTACCGTGCAGTTCGTGCAAGGTGCCGCGATACGGGTCGAGGATGACGACCCAGCCCTTGCTGGTGGTCCGGGCGGCGACGATGAAATGCCCGCCGTTGCGCGTCATCGCCGAGCCGGTGCCGCGATACCAGCCGACCAGGATCAGCGCCGGATAGCGCGTGCGGATGCGGTCCTTCTGCCAGGCGAAGCCATAGGTCGAGGCCGTCGGATCCATGTCGCCGGTGTCGACGCTCACCCTGATGCCCGAGGCCCGCAGGGTCGGCGTGATGTTGGTGTCCACCGTGCCGTTGCCCAGGCCGTAGTTGTCGCCGTTGAGCTGGCTTTGCAGCAGAGAGCCGGAGAAGAGGCCGGAAATCGCCTTGTAACCGGTCTCGTCGGTCACGCCGCATTGCTGGCGCGACATGTCCCACATCATGCCTATGCTGGCGAGCGCGCAGGACATCTCCTCGTTCTGCTTGTCGATGTAGTGGGTCACGCCGTCGGAGTCCTGACGGCGGATGTATTCCTGAGCGACCACGTAGGCCATGACGACTTCCCTCCTCCATGGATGGACTCAGTCGACATAAATAAGCGAACGCTCAATTATTTCCTGCTCCGCCCCGGACGTCAAGCACGTCGTGCCTGGAAGGCAGCCAGCGCTTCGGGCGTGTCGAGGTCGACCAGCACGCCATCGGGCGAGGTCTCACCGTCCATCGGCACCTCGCAGACTTGGTCGGCATGCTCGCCAATCAGATGGCGCGCGCCGGTATCCCCCGACACATGGCCCATCTCCGCGAAGAACCGCTTGCCCCACAGGACCGGGTTGCCGCGCTTGCCCGCGACTGTCGGCACGCAGATCGAGCGGCCCTCGACCGGATTGAAGGCGGCGATCAGCTTGTTGAGCTGCGGCGGCGTCACCGCCGGCATGTCGCCCAGCAACACCAACGCACCATCGACATCATCAGGCAGAGTGCCGATGCCGACCTTCAACGAGGTGCTGAGCCCCTGGGCATAGTCGGGATTCTCGACGAAGCGCACATTGCGCGCGATGTCGCCCAGGCTCGCCACGGCCTGGCGGACCTCGTCGGCCATGTGGCCGAGCACGACCGTGGCCGAGACGGCGTGCGACATCATCGCGGCCCGCACGACGCGCGCCACCATCGGCGCGCCGTCGATCTGGGCCAGCAGCTTGTTGGACGGCCCCATGCGGCTCGATCGGCCGGCCGCGAGGATCAGCGCGGCGATGCGCGGCGCGCGCTGCGCCTCGCTCTTGCCCTCGCCCGCCTCGCCGCTGCGCGCCACGCCACGCATCGTGGTCTCCTCGAGCAGGCCGCCCGCGCCCATGCGCACGATCTCGCTGCGGCGCACCGGCAGGTCGGCGGCCAGGCGCTGCAGCACCATGTCGAAGCCATTGAACTTGGGCGACTTGGCGCAGCCCGGCAGGCCGATCGCCGGCTTGCCGTCGAGCTCGCCCATCAACAGCAGGTTGCCGGGATCGACCGGCATGCCGAAATGCGTGATGCGCCCGCCGGCCTTCTCGATGCCGACAGGCACCACGTCGCGACGATCGACGATCGCTGAGGCGCCGGCGATCAGGAACAGATCGCAGCCCTCGGCCGCGAGTTCCTTCAAAGCGTCGGCGATCTCGCCTTCGTGGTGGCCCACGCGCCGCTCGCCGGCGAGCGCGCCGCCCAGCCCGGCCATGCGCGCGCGTGTCGTCTCGCTGGTCTTGTCGAGCACCTTGGCGCGCGTGCCAGGCAGGCTGGTTTGCACCAGCCCCGCCTTCATCGCGCGGAACGGGGCGACCGACACCATGGCCCCGCCCTGGCGCACCACCGCCAGCGCCCGATCGAGCGAGGCGCGCGGCACGGCGAACGGGATGATCTTGATGGTCGCGACCATCTGCTTCGCCTCGGCCGTGGCATAGGCCGGCAGGGTCGCGATGGTGATCGACTCGTCGATGTCATTGAGCGCGTCGAGCCGCGCCTGGTCGGCGACCACCACGCCGGGCGCCACGGCAAAGAGATTGGCGCGACCGGTGAAGGGCGCGGTCGCGGTGAGGCCATTGCCCATCACCGCCTCGGCGATCACGCGCGCCGCCTCATCCTCGTGCACGTCGTCGGGCGCCAGCTTGGCGCCGATCACCTGCCGCACGCCGGCGGCCTTCAGGGCAGCGACGTCGAGCTCCGACAGCCGCCGGCCCTTGGCGAAGTTGATGCGCCCCTCGCGGTGCGCATGCGCGAGAATCGCGCCGGCCGCCTCGTCGATCGCGATCTCGCCGAACTGCATGGGATCAGGCCGCGCGTTCGCGCGGCTCGCGCTCCGCGGCCTGCGCCGAACGCACCTGGATGATCTGCGCCAGGATCGAGATCGCGATTTCCGCCGGCGAGCGGCCGCCGAGATCGAGGCCGATCGGCCCGTGGATGCGCGCGAACTGCGCATCGCCGATGCCGGCCTCGGTCAGCCGCGCCTTGCGCTTGGCGTGGGTGTTGCGGCTGCCCAGCGAGCCGACATAGAAGGCGTCCGAATTCAGCGCCACGATCAGCGCCGGATCGTCCAGCTTGGGATCGTGCGTCAGGGTCACGACGGCGGTCGCCGAATCGGGCTTCAGCTGCTCCATCGCCTCGTCCGTCCAATCGGTCAGCACCGTGACGCCGGGGAAGCGGCTGTCGGTAGCGAAGGCGCGTCGCGGGTCGATGACCGTCACGTCGAAACCGGTCATGACAGCCATCGGCACCAGCGCCTGGGCGATGTGCACGGCGCCGACCACGATCATGCGCTGCGGCGGGATGAAGGCCTGCACGAAGAGCTTGCCGGTGCCGGTCTCGACCGTCTCGCTGCGGCCCGACTCCAAAGCGGCACGGCCGGCCGACAGCGCGGCAGCGTCATTTGCCAGCGCGCCCTCGGCACGGTCCCTGAAGATCAGCGCCTCCTCGCCATCGGCGATGCGCTTGACGAGAACGACCGCCCGGCGCGCCGCGCGCGCGGCCTGCAGGGCATCGAGGGTGGAGAGCTTCATGGTCAGTCCACCTTCTCGACGAAGACCTGCACCTTGCCGCCGCAGGCCAGGCCGACATCCCAGGCCTGCTCGTCGGTGACGCCGAAATCCAGCAGGCGCGGCTTGCCGTCCTTGATCGCGTCGAGCGCCTCCTTGACCACGGCACCCTCGATGCAGCCGCCGGACACCGAGCCCACCATGTTGCCGGCCTCGTCGATGGCGAGCTGGCTGCCCACCGGTCGCGGCGAGGAGCCCCAGGTCAAGGTCACGGTGGCCAGGGCCACGTCCTTGCCCGCGTCCTTCCACTGGCGCACCGCGCCGAGGATGTCTTCCTGAGCCGGGTTCATCGTGCCCTCCATCTCACACCAACCTTACCCTGACCGCTCACTGTCATCCCGAGCGCAGCGAGGGATCCAGGTCTGCCCTGGATCCCTCGCTGCGCTCGGGATGACAGAGCTGAACTCTCATGCGGCCCGCGCGCGATCGCGCCAGTCCGCCATCTTCTGTCCGCCGCGGTGCGCCGGCTCGCTCAGCGTCGCCACCAGATCGGCGAGGCTTTCGAGATTGTGCACCGGCCGGAAGTCGTCGACGTGCGGCAGCATCGCCCGATTGCCCAATGACTTTGGCTCATAGCCCTCGTAGCGCAAGAGCGGGTTGAGCCAGATCAGCCGGGAACAGGATTTGTGCAGCCGCTCCATCTCCTCCGGCAGGCCCGCCGCGCCCTCGCGGTCGAGCCCGTCCGTGATCAGCAGCACCACGGCGCCCTGCCCGAGCACCCGGCGCGACCACAGCCGGTTGAACTCGTGCAGGGTGGCGCCGATGCGCGTGCCACCCGACCAGTCCTCGACCTGTGCGCTGGCCTTGGCAAGGGCGATATCGACATCCTTGTCTCGCAGCGCGCGGGTGACGTTGTTGAGCCGCGTGCCGAAGGTGAAGCTGAATACCCGGTCGCGATCGCTCGCCAGCGCATGCATGAAATGCAGGAACATCCGGCTGTACTTGCTCATCGAACCGGAGATGTCGCAGAGGATCACCAGCGGCGGCGGACGGCGGCGCGGTTCCTTGCGGTGCAGCTCGATGGCGCCATGCGGCTTGAGCGAGGCGCGCAGGGTGGCGCGCATGTCGATGCGATGACCATGGGCCGACGGGCGCGTGCGGCGAATGCGGCGATCGGGGATCGGCAGGCGCAGCCGCTTGATCGCGCGCAGCGCCTCGGCGATCTCGGCCGCCGACATCTGCTCGAAGTCGCGCTTCTGCAAGAGCTCGCGGTCGGAGAAGGTCAGCGTCGCCTCGAGCTCCATCTTCGGCGGCTCTTCGGGATCCTCCTCCGGCGCCTGGCCGCGACCGGCCTGCAACGCTTCCTGCAGGCGGCGGCTGAGCTGCTTCTTCTGCTCGTCTTCGTCGAGGCCGCCGTCGATCTGCGGCAGCATCATGGCCATCATCTTCTCGAGCAGCCTGGGATTGCGCCAGAAGACGTGGAACGCCTGGTCGAAGATCTCGCGCTGATCGCGGCGGTTCACGAAGACGCTGTGCAAGGTCCAGTAGAAGTCTTCCCGCCGCTGCAGCCCGGCCGCCTCGACCGCCTTCACCGCCTCCAGCACGCGGCCCGGCCCGATCGGCAGGCCGGCGGCGCGCAGGGTGCGGGCGAAGTTCATGATGTTGACGACCAGCTTGGGCTCGGCCGGCGCCTTGGGCAGGGAGCGGACGACCTCGGACATCGCGGGGATCAGGCGGCCGGCAGCGCCGCCATCTCGCTCTTGACGCGGCCGAGGATGGCGGCGGCCTCGCTGCCCTGGATGCGCTGGATGTCGTCCTGGTACTTCAGCAGGATGCCCAGCGTGGAGTCGATCACCGCAGGATCGAGGTCGAGCACGTTGAGCTCCGACAGCGCCTGCGCCCAGTCGATCGACTCGGCGACGCCGGGCGACTTGAACAGGTCCATGTTGCGCAGCTGCTGGACGAAGCCCACGACCTGGCGGGCCAGCGCCGCCGGCGCCTCGGGCGCCTTGGTGGCGAGGATCTGCCGCTCGCGCGCCGCGTCGGGATAGTCGACCCAGTGATAGAAGCAGCGGCGCTTGAGCGCGTCGTGGATCTCGCGCGTGCGGTTGGAGGTGATGATCACGATCGGCGGCTGCGGCGCCTTCACCGTGCCGAGCTCGGGGATCGAGACCTGGAAGTCGGAGAGCACCTCCAGCAGATAGGCCTCGAACGGCTCGTCGGTGCGGTCGAGCTCGTCGATCAGCAGCACCGGCGCGCCGTTCGGATCCGGCTGAAGCGCTTCCAGCAGCGGGCGGCGGATCAGGAATCTCTCGTTGAACACGTCGCTGCCGAGCTGGTCGCGATCGACGGCGCCCTGCGCCTCGGCCAGGCGGATCTCGATCATCTGCCGGGCGTAGTTCCATTCGTAGACCGCGGAGGCCGCGTCGAGGCCCTCGTAGCATTGCAGGCGGATCAGCTTGCGGCCCAAGGTCTGGGCCAGGACCTTGGCGATCTCGGTCTTGCCGACGCCCGCCTCGCCCTCGCAGAACAGCGGCCGGCCGCGTTTGAGGGCGAGGAACAGCACCGTGGCCAGGCTGCGGTCGGCGATGTAGTCGCCCTGGCGCAGGAGCTCGACCATGGCGTCGATCGAGGCGGGAATGGGAGCGGGCATCGAACTCGTTGATTTGTCGGAAAGAAGAAACCGCGAGGATATTAGCGGCAAGGCTTCGCCGATTGCTATGGTCGCGGGCGGCTAAGGCTCGGGAGGGACATGGTCATGTATGGCGAGGCGCTCAAGGGCAGGATCGCGGTGGTAACTGGCGGCGCGCGTGGCATCGGGTTCGCCTGCGCCCAGGCCCTGCAGGCGGCCGGCGCGCGGATCGCGATCTGGGATCGCGACGAGGCCGTCGCCCAGGAGGCCGCGAAGGCCCTGGCCGGTGCCGTCGCTGTCGCGGTCGATGTCGCCGACGATCGTTCGGTCGCGGGCGCCCTGTCAGACACCGAGACGCGGCTGGGCGGCGTCGACATCCTGGTCGCCAGCGCCGGCATCACCGGGCCCAACGCGTCGGTGGCCGACTACGACGTGCAGGCCTGGCGGCAGGTGATCGACATCAACCTGACCGGCGTCTTCCTCACCAACCGCGCCGTGGTACCTGGAATGGTGGCGCGCAACTGGGGCCGCATCGTCAACATCGCCTCGATCGCCGGCAAGGAGGGCAACCCCAATGCCTCGGCCTACTCCGCGTCCAAGGCCGGCGTGATCGGCCTGACCAAGTCGCTGGGCAAGGAGCTGGCGAACTCGGGTGTGCTGGCGAACTGCATCTGCCCGGCGGCGATCAAGACCGACCTGTTCAAGCAGATGACCCAGCAGCACATCGATTTCATGCTGTCGAAGATCCCGATGGGCCGTTTCGCCACGGTCGAGGAAGCCGCCGCGCTGGTGACCTGGCTGGCCTCGCCGCTGTGCAGCTTCAACACCGGCGCGGTCTTCGACCTTTCCGGCGGCCGCGCGACCTACTGAGCGGGCGCCAGCCCGCGCACGGTCAGGTCGACCATGCCGCTGATCAGCGCCTGGCGGTCCGACCACGGGAAGTCGGGCTCGTTGATGAAGGCGGCCACCAGCCCATGACAGGCCATCCAGGCCAGCTCGGCGCTGGTCACCGGCGGGTGCGGCAGCTTCACGCCGCTCTGCTCCAGCTCGATGAACTGCCGCTCCAGCAGGGAGAAGGCGATGGCGCCCTTGATGCCGGGCTGGTCGGGATCGCTGATGTCGCCGCGGTGGCCGGTATGGCGCACGGGCTCGGGCGCCTGCTCTTCCATGAAGAAAAGCCTATATTCTCCAATATGTTCTAGCCCAAACCGAATGTAAGCCTCGCCCATCCGCCGCAGCCGTTCACGGGGAGGACAGTCAACGCATTCAATGGTTTGGAAGAGTTCGATCAAGTGACCGAAGGTCTGGTCGCAGAGTGCCAGCATGATCTCGTCCTTGTCCTTGAAGTAAAGGTACAAGGCCGGCGCTGAAACCCCTACGCGCTCAGCGATTTTTCGGATCGTCGTTGCCCCATACCCCTCTTCGATGAACAGCGCCTTGGCCGCCGCCAGGATTTCCTCGCGTCGCGTATGCCCTTCGCCGCGGCGTTTGCGGCCAAGGGGTGCGACAGAGTGCGCTGCCACATTTGTCATTTTGTTCCTCTTGCGGGCGGGCCCGGACTTGATCAGTTAACGTCGGTAAGTTAACGATATTCAGATCAGTCTGCAATGACTGAACGGTAGTTTACCCGGGAGTGCTGCCATGCGTAAGCGGATCGTTGCGGTGATCGGTTCCGTCCTCGCGGTCAGCCTCGCCGGGGGCGTCAGCTTCATGCTGTTCGCCTACCCCAGCAAACAACCGACGCCCCCCGCGGTTGCTCCGGCCAAGGCCGCTCCCGTCCGGCCGGCCCGGGTGCAGGAGATCACCCTGCGCAGCCAGACCCAGCGGCTGACGCTGGCCGGCACCGTCGCGCCCCGCTACGAAACGACCGTCGGCTTCCGCGTCCCCGGCAAGATCGTCGAGCGCCTGGTCGAGATCGGCGGCCGCGTCACCGCGGGCCAGCCGATCGCCCGCCTCGACACCGCCGACCACAGGCTGGCGCTCGACAATGCCCGCGCCGCGCTGGCGGCGGCCGAAGCCGAGGCGGTGCGCGCCAGGGCCGATCTCGAACGCTATGTCGGGCTGAAGGGCACGGCGGCCTTCGTGCCGCAGATGCTCGACCAGCGCCAGGCGCTGGCCGACGCGGCGCAGGCGCGGCACGAGCAGGCAAAGGCGCAGCTCGACACCGCCGCCAACAATCTCGCCTACACCACGCTCAGCGCCGACAACGACGGGATCGTCACCGCGCTGATGATCGAGGTCGGCCAGGTCGTGTCGGCCGGCCAGCAGGTGGCGAAGATCGCGCGGCTGGACGAGCTGGAGATCCGTGTCGACGTGCCGGAGCAGCGCCTGGCGATGCTGGGCGGCGCCGAGCGCGTCGCCTACGAGCTGTGGTCGGAGCCGGGCGTCGTGCGCGGCGCCACGATGCGCGAGCTGGCGCCGATGGCCGACACCATGACCCGCACCTACGCCGCGCGCTTCACCATCACCGAGCGGCCGGCGCTGATCGCCATGGGCATGACGGCGACCCTGACCCTGGAGCGCGGCTCGCGCGAGCGGGTCGCCGAGGTGCCGCTGACGGCGATCTTCCAGCAGGGCACCGGCCCCGCGGTGTGGCTCGTCGACAAGGCTTCGGGTGCGCTCAGCCTGCGGCCCGTCACGGTGGCGCGCTGGCGCGACGACACTGCGCTGATCTCCGCCGGCCTCGCCGACGGCGATCTCGTGGTCGCCGTGGGCGTGCACAAGCTCGAGGCTGGCCAGCGCGTCAAGCCGCAGGCCCGGCCGACCACCGCCGACTCGGCCGTGGCGCAAAGCGCCAGCCGCTGATCACCCCGTCATCCTGAGCGCAGCGAAGGATCCAGCGGTATCTCGGGCACGCAGCCCTAGGTCCTTCGCTCCGCTCAGGACGACAACTCCGGACAGCCACCATGTCGCACCGCTTCAACCTCAGCACCTGGGCGCTGGAGCACCGCACGCTCACGCTCTTCATGCTGATCGTGCTGAGCATCGCCGGCACCTTGTCGTTCCTCAATCTCGGCCGCGCCGAGGATCCGCCCTTCACCATCAAGCAGATGGTGGTCTCGGTGGCGTGGCCCGGCGCCACCGCGCGCGAGATGGAGCAGCAGGTCACCGACCGCATCGAGACCAAGCTGCAGGAGCTGCCCTACATCTACAACGTCACCTCCTACTCGCGGCCGGGCGAGGCGGTGATCTACGTCAACCTGCAGGACAGCGTGCCGCCGAAGGAAGTCGCCGGCCTGTGGTACCAGGTGCGCAAGAAGGTCGGCGACATCCGGGGCAGCCTGCCGCAGGGCGTGCTGGGACCGTTCTTCAACGACGAGTTCGGCGACACCTACGCCGTGATCTGGGCCTTCGAGGGCGACGGCTACGCGCCGGCCGAGATGAAGGCGCTGATCAAGAAGATCCGGCTGCGCCTCCTGCGCGTGCCCGACGTCGCCAAGGCCGACATCTTCGGCGCCCAGGACGAGCGCATCCATCTCGAGTTCTCGCATGTCAGGCTGGCGACATTGGGCATCAGCATGAGCCAGCTCTTCGAGGCGCTGCAGAAGCAGAACGCGATGGCCTCGGCGGGCGTGATCGAGACGCCCTCCTCCCGCGTGGCGTTGCGCATCGACGCCGCACCGGCGACCGCGCAGGCGATCGGCGAGATCCCGGTCAATGTCGGCGGCCGCACCCTGCGCATCGCCGACGTCGCCGAGGTGCGTCGCGGCTACCAGGATCCCGCCAGCTTCAGCATGCGCTTCATGGGCAGGCCGGCGCTGGGCCTGGGCATCGTGATGTCCGCCGGCGGCAACATGCAGGCGCTGGGCAAGCTGCTCGACGCGCAGATGGCCGCCATCCAGGACGAGCTGCCGGTGGGCATCACCGTGCACAAGGTCGCCTTCCAGCCCGACGTGGTCGACCGCTCCTTCTCGGAGTTCATCTTCGCCCTGATCGAGGCGCTGGGCATCGTGCTGGCGGTGAGCTTCGTCAGCCTCGGCCTGCGCAGCGGCATCGTCGTGGCGCTGTGCGTGCCGCTGGTGCTGGCCATCACCTTCACGGCGATGGAGCTGATGGGCATCAACTTCCACCGCATCTCTCTGGGCGCGCTGATCATCGCGCTCGGCCTGCTGGTCGACGACGCGATCATCGCCGTCGAGATGATGATGGTGAAGCTCGAGCAGGGTCATTCGCGCATGGAGGCGGCGAGCTACGCCTATTCCTCCACGGCGTTCCCCATGCTGACGGGCACCCTGATCACCGCCGCCGGCTTCGTGCCGGTGGGCTTCGCACGCTCCAGCGCCGGCGAGTACACCAACGCCATCTTCTGGGTCACGGCGATCGCGCTGGTCGTGTCGTGGTTCGTCGCCGTGATCTTCACGCCGTTCATCGGCTACCGCCTGCTGCCGACGCCCAGGCCGCACGCCGACGGCCATCACGATCCCTACGACCGCCCGCTCTACCGCGCCTTCCGCCGCGCCGTCGCCTGGTGCCTCGACCATCGCTGGCTGGTGATCGGCGTCACCGTGGCGTCCTTCATGGGCTCGCTGTTCGCCTTCCAGTTCGTGCAGAAGCAGTTCTTCCCGACCGCCAACCGGCCCGAGCTGATCGTCGATCTGCGCCTGGCCGAGCAATCCTCCTATGCCGCGACCGAGGCCGAGGTGAAGCGGCTGGAGGCCTGGCTGTCGCACAACGAGAACGTGGTGAACTACGTCGCCTATGTCGGCGGCGGCTCGCCGCGCTTCTACCTGCCGACCATCCCCGAGCTGAAGAACCCCGCCTTCGGCCAGTTCGTGGTGATGAGCAAGGGTCTGGCCGAGCGCGAGAGGCTGGTCGCCGAGCTCGAGGCGCTGTTCAACACAGACTACCCGGCGGTGCGCGCGCGCGTGCAGCGCCTGCAGAACGGTCCGCCGGTGCAGTATCCCGTGATGTTTCGCGTGCTGGGCCAGGATCCGCAGGAGATCCGCGCCGTCGCCGAGCGCGTGCGCGCGGTGTTCAAGGCCGACCCCGATACGCGTGACATCAACTTCGACTGGTTCGAGCTCAGCAAGACCGTGCGGCTCGACATCGATCACGCCAAGGCGCGCGCGCTGGGCGTCAACCCGCAGGACCTCAGCCAGGCGCTGCACACGCTGCTGTCGGGCACGACCGTGACGCAGTTCCGCGAGGGCGACGAGCTGATCGACGTCGTGGCGCGCGCCGTGGCGCCCGAACGGCTGGGCCTCGACAATCTCGACGGCATCACCGTGCGCGGCGCCAACGGCCCGGTGCCGCTGGGCCAGATCGCGCGGCTGAAATACGAGCTGGAAGAGCCGATCCTGTGGCGGCGCAACAAGGAGACCCTGATGACCGTGCGCGCCATGGTGGCCGACGGCGTGCAGGGTCCCGACGTCACCGCGCGCATCGACAAGGCGCTGGCGCCGCTGCGCGCGTCGCTGCCCTCGGGCTATCGCATCGAGGTCGGCGGCGACAGCGAGGAGAGCGCCAAGAGCCAGGGCTCGATCTTCGTGCTGATGCCGCTGATGCTGTTCCTGATGCTGGGCTTCCTCATGCTGCAGCTGCAGAGCTTCTCGAAGCTGGCGCTGGTGTTCCTGACGGCGCCGCTGGGGCTGATCGGCGTGTCGCTGGCGCTGCTGGTGTTCGACTCCGCCTTCGGCTTCGTCTCGCTGCTGGGCGTGATCGCGCTGTCGGGCATGATCATGCGCAACTCGGTGATCCTGGTCGACCAGATCGACCAGGACATGCGCGCCGGCCGCTCGGCCTACGACGCCATCGTCGAGGCGACGGTGCGCCGCTCGCGGCCGATCCTTCTGACCGCCGCCGCCGCCATCTTTGCGATGGTGCCGCTGTCGCGCTCGGTGTTCTGGGGCCCGATGGCGATCGCGCTGATGGGCGGCCTGCTGGTGGCGACGGCGCTGACCCTGATCTTCCTGCCGGCGCTGTACGCGGCGTGGTTCCGGGTGCGCCGGCAGCAGCCGGCGCAGGAGGCCCTCCCTGTTCCCGCTCCCGCCGCCGTGCCCGCACTGGCCGCTGAGTAACACTTTGGGGTCGTCGGCAGCTTTACCTTCCCCCCGGAGGGGGAAGGTGCCCGAAGGGCGGATGGGGGATGTCGAAGACGAACGCCGGAGTCCGTCTTCGACATCCCCCATCCGTCGCTCCGCGCCACCTTCCCCCTCCGGGGGAAGGTAAGATCAAAGTCAGGATGACGGGGGTGGAACGCGAAACGCGCCCAGCACGCGCTTGATGATGCGCTGCGCATGGCGTCGCAGGGTCTGCGGATCCTCCGCGTCGCCCAGCAGCAGGGCGATCTCCCAGGTCATCGACGCCAGCATGCGCGCCAGCAGACCGGTGTCCTCGACCTTCAGCTCGCCGTCACGCTTGAGCCGCGCCAGCGCCGCGCCCATCGGGCCCAGCGCCTCGGCGTAGTCGATCTCGCGGCAGCGCGCGATGCCCAGCGCCGCCGGCGCGTCCTGCAGCACGATGCGGCGGAACGCCGGCTCGAGGCAGGCCTCGAGATAGGCCTCGATCCCCGCCTCCAGGCTGTCCCACCGGGAGCGCTTGCTGAGCGCGCGTTCGCGCACCTTCACGCTCGCCTCGCCCTGCAGCTCGACCACCAGCGCGTCGAGCAGCGCGCGCTTGTCCTCGAAATGGTGATAGAGCGCGCCGCGCGTCACCCGCGCCGCGCGCACCACGGCCTCGATGCCGGTAGCCGAGTACCCCTGCCTGGCGAACAGCGCGCGCGCCGCCGCCAGCAGCGCCCGCCGCGTCGCCTCGGAATATTCCTCGCGCCTCGTCCTGGTCATTGACAGGCACCATACCATATGTCTTTTACATACCGAAGGTATGCGAACCAGCCCGTAGCGCGGAGTTGCCCCATGCAGACCACCATCGACGAGATCGAGAGCGGCATCTACCGGATCTCGACCTTCCTGCCGCAGGTCGGCCCGACCGGCTTCACCTTCAACCAGTTCCTCGTGATGGGCGAGGAGCCCTTCCTGTTCCATTGCGGCCAGCGCGCCCTCTTCCCCGCCGTGTCCCAAGCGATCGGCAAGGTGACGGATATCGGCAAGCTGCGCTGGATCGGCTTCAGCCATGTCGAGGCTGACGAATGCGGCGGGCTCGACCAGTTCCTCGCCGCCGCGCCCCAGGCGCAGCCCGCGGTCGGCCGCATGGGCGTGAATCTCTGGCTCGGCGACGTCTGCGATCGCCAGGCGCGCGTGCTGGCCGACGACGAGGTGCTCGACATCGGCGGCAAGCGCCTGCGCCGCCTCGACACGCCGCACGTGCCACACAACTGGGAAGCCGGCATGATGTACGAGGAGACCACCAGCACCCTCTTCAGCAGCGACATCTTCACCCAGGTCGGCGCCGCGCCGGCGCTGACCGAGAGCGAGGTCGTGTCGCCGGCGATCCAGGTCGAGCGCGCGATGGGTTTCGTCAATGTCGGCCCGAACTCGGCGCCGACCTTGCGGCGGCTCGGCGCGCTGAAGCCGAAGACGCTGGCGATCATGCATGGGCCGTCGTTCCGCGGCAATTGCGCGGGGCAGCTGGAGGGTCTTGCGCAGGACTATGAGAGGCGGCTGGCTGCGTGACGACCCTGGTCCTTCCAAGTGACATCCACGGCCGATGACCGAGTCGGCCGACCAGCCATGCCATTGCCATGTCCTTCACCCGATACATGACCGGGCCGGCCCGGCCACGGCGACACGCGTAGGGGTGGAAATATTGCCTCTCTCCGTGGGACCAAAGCCCCGTCGGCGACACGCGTAGGGGTTTAAATCGGCTTCCCGCGCGCCCCGTCATAGCCTGCTCGCGAAGGCACAGCGAATCCTGCGCGCCCGATCCACGGCGCCGCGCCGTGCCCCAGAAGCGGAACGCGCATGGCCGGCAGAATCTGGATCCCACCCTACAAGCCGCTTGGCGTGAGCACGCAGGGCGTGCCCGGCGGCGGCTACCTTGCCATCGACGCCATCGCCGGCCAGTTCGGCCCCTCACCTCAGCTGCAATTCGGCCTGCAGGCCGCCGAAGGCGCCGCCGGCGTCGCCACGGTGCTGTCCGAGCACCTCGCTGGCGACAACGAGGCGATCGTCAAGGGCGCCGACGCACGGCTTGGCGAGACCGAGCAGTCGCTGCTGTTCGATCCGCAGACTGGCTACCTCAACCTGCAGGGCCAGGATGCGCTGACGAAGGCACCGGCTGTCATCGACGCCTACCGCGAGGCCCAGGCGCGCGAGATGGCGACCATGGTCGACGACGACCAGCGCCAGATGCTGCGGGACCTCAGCGAACGCCGGCTGGCGAGCTTCAGCACCCAGGTCGAGCGCCACACCGAAGCCGAGCGCATCCGATGGTACGACGAGGCCGGCGAACGGCGCATCGCGCAGATGCAGGCCGACGCCCGTCTGCACTGGAGCGACGACGCCCTGCTACGCCGTGCCCTGGGCACCACGCGCGCGGAGGTCAACGAGCAGGCTGAACGTCACCACTGGGACTCCGCGCTGACCGAGGCGACGCTGCGCCGGCAGACCAGCCACACGCTGGTGGCGGCGATTGAGGCGGCGGTCGAGCGCGATCCGGGGCGTGCAAAGGACCTGCGCACCCGCTACGCCGCGCACATCGAGGATCAGGACCGAGCCGCACTCGACGCGTTGCTCGCCGAAGCGCAAACGCGCGAGCATACCCGGCAGGCCCGCGCGAAAATCCTCAACGCCACGCCTCCGGACGGCGAACCGTCGGTATCGCAATGGCGCCTGCGGCAGGCCGAAGCGATCGTCGACCCGGCGGTGCGCGCCGCCACCATCCGCACCCTGCACAGCGTCGCCGCAGCCGACGAGGCCCGCGCCCGGACCCTGGCCGAGCAGGTGCTGGCGCGCGTGCTGAAGGACGGCCTGACCGACCCCGCGCAGATTCCCGTGCGCGACTGGGTGGCGCTCGACGCCGACCACCGCCAGGCGATCGAGACCCGCCTCGACCACAACGCCGCCGGCACTGAGCCCGCCCCGAATGCGGCGCTGGTCGACCTGCTGGCAACGCAGATGACACAAGCGCCGTACGACTTTGCGCGCCGCGATCTCGTCCCTCTGGTCGCGCAACTAGCACTGCCCCAGTGGCAACGCTTCCGCGACTGGCAAGCCGGCCTCCGTCGCAACGACTCCGCGACCGTGGACAATGTCTACGCGATCAAGCGAGGCCTACAAATCGCAGAAAAATTGCTATCGCCCAGTACACCCGCTGAAAGTGTCGCCGATTGGCGCGCCGCTCTCGTCGAGGAGATCGACACCTGGCGCAGAATCAACGCGAAGAGCCCCCACGATCTCGCCATCGCCGAGATGATCGCTCGGCCGCTAACGGCAGGGTTCCACGACATACCCAATCCTCGAACGGGCTCTCCGCGTCTTCAGCTCGTCCAAAACCGGGACAGAGACAAGGCAGGCAGGCCCACCCTTCCATCGGTGCAGTCACGCCCACCGGCCGGCGGTGGCGGTCCGGATCCTTGGGAAAAGCCCGCAATACCTCCGCTTCCTGCTCCACTCGGAGCCCTTGGCCAGCCGAAGTCGTCACCTACCAAGCCGGCCACGCCCCCAGCAACCAAGGCGCCGTCAGCATCGAGTTCCCAGCCCGGTCCATCACCACGATCACCGACACAAAAGGCGCCCGCAACATTCTCTCCTACAGGTACTGCCGCCGGACGAACGATTGGAGAAGCGTCCAGGGGAAGCCCCAATTTCCGACCTTTCAAACCTGGCGGGCATCACATCATCCCGAAGGAAGTCTATAAATCCCTAGGACTGTCGGACAGGGCGCTCAAGGTCTTTGAGCGCGCCACCACCGGCCCCCTG
Source organism: Alphaproteobacteria bacterium (assembly GCA_019635875.1). Lineage (NCBI taxonomy): Bacteria > Pseudomonadati > Pseudomonadota > Alphaproteobacteria > Alphaproteobacteria bacterium. The sequence goes on along the minus strand of JAHBYP010000004.1, from coordinate 202,530 downwards.
AAGCCGAGGTCTCACACCTATAACACCCAACATCGAGTATATAATGACGTCGTAGCCGAGGTTGTTAACGATTGGATGAAGAGAAAGGGAATAAAAGCGGACAGTATGACTGAGGCTGAAGCCAACGAATTACTTGACTACATCATGACTCATGAGCACCCGGAAATTCGAGCCTACCTCAAGTATCTCAATAACAACAGGCAGTAGAGCCATTAAGAGACACTGAAGAAAGAGGATTGCCCTAGCGATGAAACGACGCGACACCATGGCGATCGCCACTCAGATGACAGAGCTCGCCGCCGACGCTGCCCCCGTCAGAGTCGTGGCGGGTTGGGAACCTGAGACACCTAATTTCTACGTGCACGTTCCTGAGGAATTTTCCGAAGATGCTGCGATATCGCTGTGCCGACGCTGGGCCCAACTCATTCGAATGTCTGTACCGGACAAGCCTGACGAGTGGTCGAGCCATATCAGGATTATCACGCCACACGGTAAGGAGATGGGTACGTATGCAATTGGTTGGGTCGGCCACGAGGACACTTGGGTGGCAAAAGACGAGCCGGACATGCCCGACACGGAGGTCTGGGACGCTCTCTATCAGCGGCTGGACGCGTACCTAGGCGCACATGGCAGGAGCGATAGTCACGCAAATGGTGACTACTTTCTTTACGATGAGGAGAGCGGGTACGCGGACCAGAATCTCACCATCTATCGGCTCGAGTTCCTGACGCGTGAACTGGTGAGCGGGATACAGGATATCCTCAAGGACGGATATTCGGACTGGATCGTGTATGTCATCTTGGATCTTCAGCCGCCTGTCGCATGGACTTCATCCGACGGACTGGACATCCACGCCGACCGCATTGTCGAAAGATGGGATCGAGCTCTGATAGCCAGCGTGTTGGGTGATCGCCTGAAGATCTAGAGTCGCCACAGCGGATTGCCCGAGGTGTACGGCGATCGCTGGCGCCAATCAAAAAGGGCCGGCGAGAGAGCCGGCCCTTCGCGATGGCGAGATAGACATCGTCAACCCGCGGCAGCCACCGCCCGCTTGGCCATCACCGTCACCAGATGCGCCCGGTACTCGCGGCTGGCGTGGATGTCGTTGTTGAGCCCGCCGGCCGGCACCTTGATGCTGGCGACCGAGTCGGCCGACCAGCTCTTGCCCAGCGCGGCTTCCATGTCCTTGACCCGGAACACGCCGGGGCCGGCGCCGGTGACGGCGACGCGTGCGCCGCCCGACGTGTCGGCCACGAACACGCCGACCATGGCATAGCGCGAGGCCGGGTTGGGGAACTTCATGTAGGCGGCCTTCTTCGGCACCGGGAAGCTCACGGCGGTGATCATCTCGCCGTCCTTGAGCGCGGTCTCGAACATGCCCTTGAAGAAGTCGTCGGCGGCGATCTTGCGCTCGTTGGTGTGCACCGTGGCGCCCAGCGCCACCAGCGCCGCCGGGTAGTCGGCCGCCGGGTCGTTGTTGGCGACCGAGCCGCCGATCGTGCCGCGGTTGCGCACCTGGGCGTCGCCGATATTGGCCGCCAGCTTCGCCAGCGCCGGGATCGCCTTGGCAACCTCGGCCGAAGCCGCGACCTCGGCGTGCCTGGTCATGGCGCCGATGGTCACGCTGGAGGCGTCGACCTTGATGCCCTTCAGATCACCGATGGCGCCGAGATCGACGACGTCGGAGGGCCGCGCCAGGCGCTGCTTGAGCGTCGGGATCAGGGTCATGCCGCCGGACATGAACTTGCCCTCGCCGGCCTTCTTCACCGCGGCGACCGCGTCGGCCACGGATTTCGGCTTGTGGTAGGCGAAATCGTACATGGAGTTCCTCCTGGATCGGGGCGCGTGGGGTCAGTGCGCGTTGATCGCGGCCCACACGCGCTGCGGGGTCGCCGGCATTTCGATGCGGTCCTGGGCGCCGACGGCACTGAGCGCGTCGCGCACGGCGTTCATCACGGCCGCCGGCGCGGCGATCGCGCCGGCCTCGCCGCAGCCCTTCACGCCCAGCGGGTTGTGCGGACAGGGCGTCACTTCGTAGCCGAGCTTGAACGACGGCAGGTCGTCGGCGCGCGGCATGGTGTAGTCCATGTACGAGCCGGACAGCAGCTGGCCGGTCGCCTTGTCGTAGGCGGCGTTCTCCATGAGCGCCTGGCCGACGCCCTGGGCGATGCCGCCGTGGACCTGGCCCTCGACCACCATCGGATTGACGACGTTGCCGAAATCGTCGACGGCGACGAAGTTGACGATCTCGACATTGCCGGTATCGGGATCGACCTCGACCTCGCAGATCTGCGTGCCCGAGGGATAGGTGAAGTTCGACGGATCGTAGAAGGCGTTCTCGTCCATGCCCGGCTCGAGATCGGCCGGGTAGTTGTGCGGCACGTAGGCGGCGAAGACCGCCTGGCCCAGCGGCACGTTCTTGTCCGTGCCGGTGACCTTGAAGGCGCCGTTCTCGAAGACGATGTCGGCTTCCGACGCCTCCATCAGGTGCGCGGCAACCTTCTTGCCCTTGGCGATGATCTTGTCGGCCGCGCGCATGATCGCCGAGCCGCCCACCGGCAGCGAGCGCGAGCCGTAGGTGCCCATGCCGAACGGCACCTTGTCGGTGTCGCCGTGCACCACCTCGATCTGGTCGAGCGGGATGCCGAGCTTGTCGGAGACGATCTGCGCGAAGGTCGTCTCGTGGCTCTGGCCGTGGCTGTGCGAGCCGGTGAGGATCTGCAGATTGCCGGTGGGGTTGAACTTGAGCTGCGCGCTCTCCCACAGGCCGACGCCGGCGCCGAGCGATCCCACCACCGCCGACGGCGCGATGCCGCAGGCCTCGATGTAGGAGCAGATGCCCACGCCGCGCAGCTTGCCCTTGGCCTTGGCCGCCGCCTTGCGGGCATCGGCGCCGGCATAGTCGGCGAGCTTCATCGCCTGGTCGAGGATCGGGCCGTAATTGCCCGAGTCGTAGGTCAGCGCCACCGGCGTCTGGTAGGGGAAGGCGTCCTTGGCGATGTAGTTGCGCCGCCGCAGCTCGGCGGAGTCGATCTTCATCTCGCGCGCCGCCTTGCTGACGATGGTCTCGACGACGTAGGTCGCCTCCGGCCGGCCGGCGCCGCGATAGGCATCGACCGGCGTGGTGTGCGTGAAGGCCGCGCGCACGTTGCAGTAGATCACCGGCGTCGTGTACTGGCCGGCCAGCAGCGTGGCGTAGAGATAGGTCGGCACCGCGGTGGCAAAGGTCGAGAGGTAGCCGCCGAGATTGGCGATGGTGTCGACCTTGAAGGCGAGGATCTTGCCGTCCTTGTCGAGCGCCAGCTCGGCATGGGTGACGTGGTCGCGGCCATGCGCGTCGGTCATGAACGACTCGCTGCGCTCGGCCGTCCACTTGATCGAGCGGCCGATCTTGCCGGCCGCCCAGGTGCACATCGTCTCCTCGGGGTAGATGAAGATCTTCGACCCGAAGCCGCCGCCGACATCCGGCGCGACGACGCGCAATTTGTGCTCGGGGATGCCGAGCACGAAGGCCGACAGCACCAGCCGCGCGACATGCGGGTTCTGGCTGGTGGTGTAGAGCGTGTAGTTGCCGGTGCCGCGGTCGTATTCGGCGGCGCAGGCGCGCGGCTCCATGGCGTTGGGCACCAGCCGGTTGTTCACCAGGTCGAGCTTGGTGACGTGCGCGGCCTTGGCGAAGGCGGCGTCGACCTGGGCCTTGTCGCCCAGCTCCCAGTCGTAGCAGAGATTGCCCGGCGCATCGGCATGGACCTGCGGCGCCTTGGGGTCGAGTGCGGTCGCGAGATCGATCTGCGCCGGCAGCACGTCGTAGTCGACCTCGATCTTCTCGGCCGCGTCCCGCGCCTGGTCGGCGGTCGCGGCGATCACCATCGCCACCGTGTCGCCGACATGGCGCACCGTGTCGAGGGCGATGGCGGGATGCGCCGGCGCCTTGTGCGGATTGCCGTGCTTGTCCTTGACCACCCAGCCGCAGATCAGCCCGCCGACCTTGGCCTCGGCGACATCCTTGCCGGTGAAGATGGCGACGACGCCCGGCGAGGCCGCGGCCTTCGTCGTGTCGATGCTCTTGATCCTGGCGTGGGCGTGCGGCGAGCGCAGGAAGTGCGCGTAGGTGACGCGCGCCAGCTGCAGGTCGTCGACGTAGCGGCCGGAGCCGGTGAGAAAGCGGCGGTCTTCCTTGCGCGTTACCCGGTCACCGATCTTGACGTTACCCATAGGTTCCTCCCTCTGGGCCAATTGCCACTGGTCTTTTCGTTGGTTGCTTCCCGGCTAGACGCCGGCGGCCTTCATCGCCTGCGCACCGGCGAGGATCGACTTCACGATGTTGTGGTAACCGGTGCAGCGGCAGAGATTGCCCTCCAGCCCGTGGCGCACGATCTCCTCGGTGACGGCGTAGTTGTGGCGCTTCACCAGGTCGATGGCGCTCATCACCATGCCGGGGGTGCAGAAGCCGCACTGCAGACCGTGGTTCTCGCGGAACGCCTCCTGCATCGGGTGCAGCTTCTCGGGGCTCTCAGCGAGGCCTTCGATGGTGGTGACCTTCGAGCCGTCGGCCTGCACGGCGAGGATGGTGCAGGACTTCACCGACACGCCGTCGACATGCACGACGCAGGCGCCGCACTGGCTGGTGTCGCAGCCCACATGCGTGCCGGTCATGCCGAGCGTTTCTCTCAGGAACTGCACCAGCAGCGTGCGCGCCTCGACGTTGCCGGAGACGGTCTTGCCGTTCACGGTCATGGCAACGGACATCGTCATGCTGTCTCTCCCTACCGGCTGCCGCGAGGCCGCTTCACGGACGCCCTTCGCGATTTCGCGCGTCCAGCATGGCGGGGACGCGCGTTGTGGGTCAAGGAAAATGGCCGATGCGATTACGCCTTCGATACCGTGCACCTGTCATCCCGAGCGCAGCGAGGGATCCAGGTCGTGCTGGATCCCTCGCTGCGCTCGGGATGACGACGTGGGTTTCAGCGCATCGCCAGCCAGGCGATCACCAGAACGACGGCGCCGGCGCCGATGATCAGCCAGTGATTCATGCCGCGCGTCGCCGAGGTCGCCGGTTGCGCCGCTTGCGCGACGGCCGGCGTCATACCGGGCGTGGCAGCCGCGCTGACCGATTGGGCCTCGGCCGGCGTGCCGACCAGCTCGGCGAACTTGCCGAAGAACTCGTCGGCCAGCTTCTTCGCCGTGCCCTCGATCAGGCGCGCGCCGACCTGGGCGATCTTGCCGCCGACCTGGGCGTCGGCGGTATAGCTCAGCACCGTGTCGGCGCCGTCCTCGGCCAGCTTCACCACGGCGCCGCCCTTGGCGAAGCCCGCGGCGCCGCCCTGCCCCTCGCCGGAGATGCGGTACGAGGCGGGCGGATCGAAATCCGACAAGGTCACCTTGCCGCCGAACTTGGCGCTGACCGGGCCGATGCGCATGCGCACCTGGGCCTTCATCTCGGTGTCCGAGGTCTTCTCCAGCGATTCGCAGCCGGGAATCGCCTGCTGCAGGATCGCCGGATCGTTCAGCGCCTCCCAGACCTTCTGCCGGGGCGCGGGAATGCGATACTCGCCCGAGAAATCCATGGCGGTTTCCTTTCAGACGCGGCCGATCACCACTTGGAGGTATACGACTCGGGCGGCGGCTCGGCGAGCGGTGTGCGCAGCGACACGTATATGGTGGCGAGGTAGGGCAGCGCCAGCAGCAGCGCCTCGGCGGCGAACCAGGTCGCCTGGGTGTTCCAGAACAGGGTGGCGATCACCCAGCGCCCGCCGTCCGGCGCCGACCAGCCGCCGCCCGCCCCGTCGTGCAGCTTGATCGCGCCCTCGGTCACCACCACCAGCGCCGCGCCGGCGATCAGCAGGGCCGAGAGCAGCAGTTCCGGCAGCACCGGCGAGATGCGGCTGAAGGCCGGGTCGAGCCGGACGTAGCCGCGGCTGCCGTCGAAGCCCAGCAGGCGGCCGAATGACAGCGTCTTGGCCAGGCGGTGGGTGCGCGGCACGTCGCCGGTGCGGAAGATGGTGAACAGCTTCCACGCCACCAGCACGAAGGTCGGCAGCACGAAGTCCCAGATCGGGAAGTCGCGGTAGCGGCCGTCGATGCCGAACACCCAGATGTTCTCGCCCGAGCCGATGACGCCGAAATGCACGTCGATGCCGAGGAAGACGAGGTGGTAGATGCACAGCAGGCTGAACACCAGGAACAGCATCTGCGCCAGCAGATCGATCCGCAGCAGCGCCGTCAGCCGGGGCAGCGCGCGGAATGCCGTCCAGGCCTCGCGCACGCGCGCGCCGTAGAGCGAGGGATCGGCCATGCGCCCGGTCAGGCTGTCGGCGATGCCGCGCATCAGCGCGTAGCCGAAGGCCGCCGCCAGCACGAAGTAGAACACCGTGCCGAGCAGGCGGCTGGTGTAGAAGGCGTGCGTGAAGTTGTGCCACGTCGCCTGGGTGACGACCGAGCCGACGACATAGGCGAAGATCGCGAACACCACGATCGCCAGCGGACTGGGGCCGCGCCGCAGGCTGGCGAAGCCCAGGATCATCAGGCCGGCGGCGATGGTCGAGACGGCGAACAGCGCGGCCCATTGCGGCTCGGGCGAGACCGGCTGGCCGGCCTTGAACTTCTCGACGCGGTCGGCCGTGTAGATGCCCCAGGAGGCGCCGACCGAGCCCTCCTGCCCGCTCTTCCACTGCTGGTCGAAGGCCTCGATGACGTTGTATTCGAAGCCGTGCTGCTCGGCGAGCCGCTTGAAGATCGAGAAATAGGTCACCTGCTCGACGCGACCCGGCCGCGCATCGGCGCGCATGCGGCCGGTGCTGGGCCAGCCGGTCTCGCCGATCACGATGCGCTTGTTGGGAAAGGCGCGGCGTACCTTCTGGTAGATGTCGACGATGTGCTTCTCGATGCGCAGCGTGCCGTCCGGCAGGCGGCGCGACAGGCCGATCGGCACGTCCTCCCAGTACGGCAGCAGGTGCACCGTGACGATGTCGACCTCGTCGGCGATCTCGGGATTGCGCAGCCAGAACTCCCAGACGTCGGCGTAGGTCACCGGCTGCTTCACCGAGGCCTTGACCATGCGGATGTAGCGCAGCAGGTGCTGGGCATCGAGGTCCTTGCGCAGCAGCACCTCGTTGCCGACGATCACCCGGTCGACCGCTTGCGGATAGCGGTTGGCGTGGTCGATCAGGGCGGCGATCTGCTCGAGGTTCTCGCGCTCGACGCTGTTGAGCCAGGCGCCGTGCCAGACCTTCAGCCCGTACTTGCCGGCGAGGCGCGGCACCGCCTCCAGCCCCTCGAGGCTGCTGTAGGTGCGCAGCGCGACGGTCTTGCCCTGCATCAGCTTGAGGTCGGCCTCGATCTGCTGGGCGTTGGGGAAGGTGCGCGTGTGCGGGCTCTGCCCCGGCCGATAGGGCGCGAAGGACACGCTCTGCAACGGGCCCGCCTTCCAGGCCGGGATCTCGACCGGACGGTTCGGGTACCACCACCACAGGAAATTCAGCGCGCCGACGAGGAGGAAGGCGACACAGGCGACCAGCGCTCGCATGCGGATGGTTCTATCAGGCCTTTTTCAGTCCGGCGATAGCCATGCGGATCGCCTGCGCGCCGCGGAACAGCACCGCCTCCTTCCAGTCGTCGGTGTCGGGGTAGAACTGCCGGCGGATCGCCGCCTTGATCGGCTTGGCCTCCGGCCCGCCGGGATCGCCATGGGCGTGCAGCCAATGGTCGCCGATGAAGGCGCGCAGGCCGCTGTCGCGGTCGTAGGTGCCGAATTCCAGGGTCGCCATGGTGACGCGCGCGTCGGGCAGCGCACGGTTGAAGGCGTAGTGGCCCAGCCCATCGCGCGCCGCCGAGCTGGTCTGGCCCTTCTTCGATTCGGTCACCGAGTCGCCCCAGAACGCGCGTACCCGGGACGAACCGTCGCTGTCGGGCTCGTAATGGGTGATCAGCTCGCCGTAGCCGAACGGCCCCAGCCCGGTATGGAAGTCGATGACGGCGATGTCGCCGCGGTTGCGCAGGAACCTCTCGATGATGGCGTGCGTGGTGCGGTTGGCCCAGCTCGGCCCGCCGCCGCCGAAGAACAGCCCGTGCGGATGGCGGAACTGGCCGGCCGAGAGCGCCACGTTGTAGGCCTGCGTGCCGACGCGATGGCGGTAGGCCGCCAGCTTCTCGGCGGCTTCCCGGGCCACCGGCCCGCCCAGCTCGCGCGGAATGATCAGCTCGGCGATCTCGTCGTAACCGGGATTCTCCGGATACGGCTTGGCGTGATCGACGTAGTTGCGGTTGAGGTCGTTGCCCTCCTCGGTGACGCGGCGCAGCCAGGCGAAGCCATAGGGATTGATGGCGTGCACCGTCAGTGCGGCGACATCCGCCGGCAGCGACGGCGCGCCGCGGATCAGCCAGTCGATCTGGGCCCCCGAGCCGCAGAAGCCCTCGACGCCATGCGTGGCGGAGATCGTCACCACGACCTTGCGTGCGTCCGCCGGGCCGAGCCAGGCGACATCGGTGGCCAGCGTCTCGCCCCGCGGCCCCCTGGTCGGATTGGCGAAAGTCGTGACCGCGGCGCCGGCGATGCGCGCGGCGCCGAGGAACTTCTCGCGCGCCTCGGCATAGTCGGCCGAGAAACATCCGATATTGCCCATACGCCGATCTCCCGCGCTTCGCGGGCGGACCATACGCAACGGCGATGGCGAAGGCTATTCCGGTCGGATGTCGGCGACCTGCAGGCCCTTGGGGCCCTCGACGATGCGCACCTTGACCATCTGCCCGGGCATCAGGCTTTCGATGCCGTGGCGGCGCAGGGTGGCGGCGTGCACGAAGACGTCCTTGCCGGTGGCCTCCGGGCAGACGAAGCCGTAGCCGCGTTCGGCGTTGTACCACTTGACCTGGCCGACGACGTACTCGCCGTCCTGCGGCGCCTCCTGAGGCTGCGGCTCGCTCGCCCCCTCGGCGCGCGGCATCGGGCCAGCGGTCGACAGATCGACGCTGACGATGCGCATCACCTGCATGCCCTTCGGACCGCGCGCCGCCTGCCCCGCCAGCGTCACGCCGGGCGCGACATCGTCGTGCCCCGCCTGCCGCAACACGGTGACATGGAGGAACGCGTCCCCTTCACCGGAATCGGGTGAGACGAATCCGTAGCCCTTAGTGACGTTGAACCACTTCACTCGGCCTCGGAACTCTACCAGATCTCCGCTGTCCCCGACTTCTACGCCTGATTGGGTCGTCATACGCCGCCCGCTTTGTTTTTTTGCACTCCCTGTTATGCGAAGACTAGCACCCTTTGTGGCGGTCGGGAACAGTCCGGATTGGCCGATTGCGACAGTCTTCCTGACTGCGAAACGGAGGCGGTTGAAGCGTTGCGCGATGAACGGTGCTTACCTAAACGACCGGCGATACCGGGAGGCCGACCATGTTCCGCAGCGATCTGTACAACGGCAAGCGCTTCCTCGTCACCGGCGGCGGCACCGGTCTGGGCCGCGTGATGCTGGAGAAATTCGTCGAGCTGGGGGCCGATTGCGTGATCTGCGGCCGCCGCGGCGGCGTGCTCGAGGAGACCGCGCGCGAGGTGATGGCGAAATATCCCGGCCGTCGCGTCGACACCTTCACTGTGGATATCCGCGTCGCCACGGCGGTCGAGGAGATGATCGAGGCGATCTGGCGCGGCGGTCCGCTCGACGGGCTGGTCAACAACGCCGCCGGCAACTTCGTCTCCCAGACCAAGGATCTCAGCCCGCGCGCCTTCGACGCCATCGCCAACATCGTGCTGCACGGCACGTTCTACATGACCAATGCCTGCGGCAAGCGCTGGATCGCCGAGGGCCGCAAGGCCAGTGTCCTCAGCATCTTGACGACGTGGGTGTGGACCGGCAGCCCGTTCGTGGTTCCCTCGGCGATGTCCAAGGCCGGTGTCGCCGTCATGACCCAGAGCCTGGCGGTCGAATGGGGGCGCTACGGCATCCGCCTCAATGCCATCGCGCCCGGCCCCTTCCCGACCGAAGGCGCCTGGGCGCGGCTCAATCCCAAGGGCGACAGCGACGATCGCTACCGTTCGCGCAATCCGATGGGCCGCGTCGGCAGAATGAGCGAGCTCGCCAACATGGCTGCCTTCCTGATGAGCGAGGAGGTCGAGTACATCAACGGCGAGATCGTGGCGATCGACGGCGGCATGGGCATCATGGGCCACGGCACCTTCTCGAACATGCTGTCGCGCTCGGAAGACGAATGGCGACAGATGCGCGAAGCCATCCAGGCGACCAACGCCGCCGATCGCGCCCGCCGCGGTTAGCGGGCTGTCATCCCGAGCGCAGCGAGGGATCTCAACTCTTCCTGGACCCCTCGCTGTGCTCGGGGTGACAGTTGGGTCACATCTCGCGCAGCCGCACCGCGGCCCACCAGGCGAGCAACGCGCCCGTGGTGTTGGCGATCAGGTCGAGCCACTCGAAGGAGCGGCCCGTCACGTAGAGCTGGCCGACCTCCAGGCAGATCGCCGTGGCAAAGCCCAGCCCGATGGCGAAAGCGCGCCAGCGGCCGGCAATCAGCAGCGCCGGGATCAGCACCATGAAGCCGTGGGCCACGGCATGGATCGGCTTGTCGAGGCCGATCTCCCAGTCGCCGATCGCGGTCGGCGGCGCGTTCCCGGGCGCCCAGTAGAGCCAGGCCAGGAAGGGAAAGCAGGCCAGCCAGCCCAGCAGCAGCGACAGCCGCCAGCGCAGCGCCAGATCACGCAGCGCCACCAGCAACCGGCCGACAAGCGGCAGACGATCAGTCGCGGAAGTTGACAAACTGCACCGGCTGGTCGAGCTCGAGCTTGCGGATCACGGCCATCGCTGCCTGCAGGTCGTCGCGCTTCTTGCCGGAAATGCGCAGCTCGTCGCCCTGGATCGCCGCCTGGACCTTGAGCTTGGACTCCTTGATCGCGCCCACCAGCGTCTTGGCCAGGTCGCGGTCGATGCCCTGCTTGACGATCACCAGCTGGCGGATGGCGTTGCCGCTGGCGCGTTCCGGATCCTTGAACTCCAGGGCCCTGGCATCGAGCTTGCGCCGCGTCACGTAGCCCTTCAGCAGCTCGTGCATCTGGCGCATCTTCATGTCGTCGTCGGCCAGCAGGGTGATGGCCTGCTCCTTGCGCTCCAGGGTGCAGTGGCTGCCCTTGAAGTCGAAACGAGTCGAGATCTCGCGACGCACCCCGTCCAGCGCGTTGTCGATCTCGGCGATCTCGGTCTTCGAGACAATATCGAATGAAGGCATGGTGGCGCCCTTGTAGCGTCCCGTCGCGCCACCGGCTAGGGTCGACCGGTCCATCGAGGTGTCAGGATCATGCGTGTTTTCATCGCGGGGCTGGGAACGGAAACCAACATGTTCGTGCCCTTCCCGACCGGCCGGCGGGGTTACGAGGAATTCGGCGTCTTCCGCGGCGACGCCACCAAGCATCCGCCCCGATCCTTCACCGGCCCGCTGCATGTCTGGCGCCGCCGGGCCGAGGAGCGCGGCCACCAGGTGATCGAGGGCCTGCTGACCTTCGCCGCCCCCTCGGGCACCACCGTACGCTCGGTCTACGAAGGCTACCGCGACGAGATCCTCGCAGGCATCCGCGCCGCCCTGCCGCTCGACATGGTGCTGCTGAACATGCACGGCGCCATGGTCGCCGACGGCTACGACGATTGCGAAGGCGACCTGCTGGCCCGCGTACGCGCCATCGTCGGGCCGAAGACCATCATCGGCGGCGAGCTCGACCTGCATTGCCATATCAGCCAGCAGATGATCGACTCGGCCGACGTGCTGATCACCTACAAGGAATACCCGCACACCGATCCGATGGAGCGCGCCGAGGAGGTTTTCGCGATCTCGGCCGACGCCGCCGAGGGCAAGGTGAGGCCGGTGATGGCGCGCTTCGACTGCCGCATGCTCGGCCACTACCGGCCGCCGGTCGAGCCGATCAAGAGCTTCGTCGACCGCATCCGCGCGCTGGAGGGCAAGGATGGCATCCTCTCGGTGTCGTTCGGCCACGGCTTCGCCTTCGCCGATGTCGAGGATGTCGGCACGCGCATGCTGGTGGTGGCCGACGGCGATCGGGCCAAGGCCGCCGCATTGGCTGAAAAGCTCGGCCGCGAGCTCTTCGCCATGCGCGACATCGCGGTGTCAAGGTTCCTCACACCGGGGGAGGCCTTCGACCGCGTCGCCTCGCACAACAAGGGGCCGGTGATCATCGCCGACCGCGCCGACAATGCCGGCAGCGGCGCGCCCGGCGACTCGACCTTCGTCCTGCGGGCGCTGCTGGAGCGCGGCATCGGCCCGGCGCTGTTCGGCATCGTCTGGGATCCGCTGGCCTTCCAGATCGCCGAGGAGGCCGGCGTGGGCGCGACACTCGAGCTGCGCATCGGCGGCAAGTGCGGCAAGACCAGCGGCGATCCCGTCGACCTGCGCGTCACGGTGAAGAACATCGTGCGCGGCGCCCATCAGACCTATGGCCCGGTGCAGTCGCCGATCGGCGACGCGGCCTGGCTGTCATCAGGCGACGTCGACATCGTGGTCAACACCCTGCGCACCCAGCTCTTTCACCCCGACGCCTTCGAGGCCCTGGGCATCGATCCCGCGAGCTACCGCATCATCGTCGTCAAGAGCGCCCAGCACTTCTACAACGGCTTCGCGCCGATCGCCGCCGAGGTGCTCTACGTCGCCACACCGGGCGCCGCAAATCCCGACTACGTCAACCTGCCCTACACCAAGCGCAAGACGCCGTTCTGGCCGAAGGTCGCCGATCCGTTCGCGTAACAGCTATCCTCGACGACGCTATCGTAGATAGCGAACCACAAGACGGGTCGCTTCATCGATCAGCGTGCCGACCGCTTCGTCCGACAGCAGTTCCGCATGGTGCAAGACCGCCCGGTGTGTCAGCGCCTCGATCGTGGTCACGCAGATGAAGGCTGCGAGTCCCGGATCGACGTGGCGCAGTCTCTTGCTGTGATGCCCGAGAAAGTGTCCGAAGAGCGTGAAGTACTCGCGATTGAAGGCCTCGACCTTCTCGAGCCGTCCGGTGCGGGGAAGCTGCTCGGCAAGCACGCGATGGAGCTTCGGATCGACGCGATGCGCCTCGATCGCCGCGGCGATGAGCCGCCGCACCGCCAGCTCGAGCGGCAGTGCGGCCATGTCAGCCAGCGCTGAGCGCACGGTGCGCATCAGGTCCTGGTTGTGGCGATCGATGACGGCGGCGACCAGTGACTCCTTGCTCGGAAAGTACTGATAGAGCGAACCGATGCTGACGCCGGCGGTCTCGGCGATGCGGTTGGTGCTGGCTTTGTCGAAACCCTCGCGCACCAGAATGCGAGCGGTCGCCTCGACCAGCGCATCGACGGTCGCGCGCGAGCGCGCCTGCGAGGCCTGCTTGCGCGGATTCGTCAGCGGCCTCTTGGCCATGCCCGATGCTCCAATCGCGCGCGGGACAATGCGAGTAGACAATGTGAGCCATAGCTCGCAAATTGGAATGGCGCAACGACGAAAGGGGTTTCACGATGTTCACCCTTCCCTATCGCACTCTGATCCAGCAGAAGCGCTGGGCCACCGACGGTCTCAATAGGGTTCTCGCCAGCGCGCTCGATCGCCTGCCGGCGGACGAGCGCGTGATCGTGCTGCGCGTGCTCGACCACGTGCAGGCGGTCGACGAGATCTTCCGCTGCAACCTCGAAGGCCGTCCGCACGGCTATCGTGCACCACGCTCGACCGAACTCTTGTCCTTCGAGACCCTGACGGCCAGGGTGCGCGAAACCGCAGGCTGGTACGCCGACTACGCCGATGCCCTGCATCCGGACGCGGTCGACGAGGCCATCGGCTTCGCCTTCACCAACGGCGAGCCCGCGCGCATGACGCGCGGCGAGATGCTGCTGCACGTCGCCACGCACGCCGCCGGCCATCGCGGTCAGGTCGCGCTGCTGCTACAGAAGAGCGGTATCGAGCCCTTCCCGGACCGGATCACCGATTTCCTGCAGACCGAGCATTCCCAGGCGGAGGCAACGGCATGATGAAGCAGCAGGCGCTGGAGCGCTTCCCGCTCCATCTCGGGCTGGGCGCGAAGGTTGTGCCGCAGCCGGAGTTCACCGGCATGCAATGGTTTGCCGACTACGCCGCGCGCACCGAAGCCGATGGCAACGACGCCTGGCTGGTCCTGATGTACAGCTTCGACCAGAGCTGGACGGACTGGGAGCGCCATCCCGCGGGCGACGAGGCGGTGATCTGTATCGCGGGCGAGTTCACGCTGGTCCAGGAGCTGCCCGATGGGCCGCGCAAGCTCACCCTGCGGCCGGGCGACTATGTCATCAACCCGCGCGGCGTGTGGCACACGGCGGATGTCTATGGCCACGCCACGGCGCTGTTCATCACCGCCGGCCGCGGCACCGAACACCGCGCGCGTTGATGCGGCCTGGATGACGGCGAGGCGATATCCTTTGGGCGGTCGGCGTCCCGCGGGCCTCTTGGTGCCTCTTGCGATACCGCCATGAGCCGGCGGGACGCCGGCGCTCCCAAAGACTACGCTGCCGTGCGCTTCGCCTCGCGTGCCTGGATCGCGGCGTAGCGCTTCAGCAGCGTCTCGGCGCGGCGGATGACGGGGATGTCGATCATCTTGCCGTCGATTGCGAAGGAGCCGCGGCCGGCGGCGGCGGCCTCGCGATCCGCTTCGATGAGCCGGCGCGCGTAGGCGACCTCCTCGGCCGAGGGCGTGTATTCCTCGGTGACGATCGGCACCTGGCCGGGATGGATGCAGCTCGCCCCCATGAAGCCGAACTGGCGCGAGCGGCGCACCATCCTGCGGAAGCCGTCCCAGTCGCCGAAGCCGGCGACGCTGGCGATGTAGCCGAAGGGCATGATGCCGGCCGACTTCGCGGCGTAGATCATGGTCTGCTTGGGCAGTTGCAGCGTCTCCTCAGTCGGCTCCATGCCGACCTCGGAGGCGAAGTCCTCGCCGCCGATGCTCATCGCCACCGTGCGCTCCGCCGCCGCCGCAATCACCGGCATGTCGAAATAGGAACGCGGCGTCTCGATCATGGCGATGAACTTGATATGGCCATGCGCCAGGCCGCGCTTCTGCTCCAGTTCCGAGACCAGCTCGTCGAGCAGGCGCAGATGGTCGGGCCCCTCCACCTTGGTGATCGCCAGGCCCTGCACGCCGGGCAGCACGCAGGCCTCGATGTCGCGCACTGCCAGGTCGAGCGGCCGGTTGATGCGCACGACGACGTCGGCGCCGGCGCGGCTCACGCGCTTCGCCGCCGCCTCGACCAGGGTGCGCGCATGCGCCTTCTCGGCTGGCGGCACGCTGTCCTCGAGGTCGAGCTGCACGGCGTCGGCGCCCCTGGTGTGCGCCTTGTCGACGAACTTCTCGACGTTGACCGGCACGTAGAGCAGCGAGCGCCAGACCGGCAGGTCGCGTTCGGCCTTCATGTATGTGGACTCCTTATCCTCAACTCTACCTTCCCCCGAAGGGGAAGGTGGCGCGAAGCGCCGGATGGGGGATGTCGAAGCCGGACACCGAGCGTGCAGAGGCATCCCCCTTCCGCCCTTCGGGCACCTTCCCCCTCCGGGGGAAGGTAGGACGAGCGGGCCAATCGCGCTACGGTACCGGCAACGCGTCCGTAGGAACCACCATGAACGTCTTCATCGCCACGCTGGGCACCGAAACCAACACCTTCTGCCCCTTCCCCACCGGCTATCGCACCTTCGGCCGCATCTTCCACGGCGACGCGACGAAGCACACGATGAACCTGTTCTCCGCGCCGCTGCATGTCTGGCGGCGGCGGGCGGAGGAGCGCGGCTGGCGCGTCACCGAGAGCGTCTGCGCCTTCGCGCCGCCTTCGGGCATCACCGTACGCTCGGTCTACGAAGAGCTGCGCGAGGAGCTGCTGGCGGACCTGAAGAAGGCCATGCCGGTCGACATCGTGCTGCTGTCGATGCACGGCGCCATGGTCGCCGACGGCTACGAGGATTGCGAAGGCGACCTGCTGACCCGGGTGCGCGCCATCGTCGGGCCGAAGACGATCATCGGCGGCGAGCTCGACCTGCACTGCCACATCACCGAGACCATGATCACCACGGCCGACATCCTGGTTACCTTCAAGGAGTACCCGCACATCGACACGATCGACCGCGCCGAGGAGGTCTTCGCGCTGGCCGCCGATGCCGCCGAAGGCAAGACGAAGCCGGTCATGGCGATTTTCGACAGCCGCATGATCTCGATGTACCGCACGCCGGTCGAGCCGATGAAGAGCTTCGTCGCGCGCATGCAGTCCTTCGAGGGCAAGGACGGCATTCTCTCGGTATCGATGGGCCACGGCTTCCCGTGGGGCGATGTGGCCGAGGTCGGCGCGCGCATGCTGGTGGTGGCCGACGGCGAGAAGGCCCATGCGGCGGCGCTGGCCGAGACGCTCGGTCGCGAGCTCTACGACATGCGCGCCAGCACGGCGACGCCCTACTGGACGGCGAGCGAGGCTGTCGCGCAGGCCGAGGGCGCCGGGGCATCGAAGCCGATCGTGCTCGCCGACGTCGCCGACAATGCCGGCGGCGGCGCGCCCAGCGACTCGACCTTCGTGCTGCGCGCCCTGCTCGATCGCAAGGCGAAGAAGGCGCTGGTCGGGCTGATGTGGGACCCGATCGCCTTCCAGATCGCCGAGGAAGCCGGCGAAGGCGCCACGCTCGACCTGCGCATCGGCGGCAAATGCGGGCCGATGAGCGGCGATCCGGTCGACATGCGCGTGACCGTGCGCAGGATCGCGCGCGACGTGAAGCAGAGCTTCGGCGACAAGGGCGTGAAGATGGACGTGGGCGACGCGGCGTGGCTGGAGGGAGCTGACGGCGTCGATGTCGTGGTCAACACGCATCGCACCCAGCTGTTCCACCCCGACGCCTATGCGCCGCTGGGCATCGACCTCGCCGGCTACAGGACGCTGGTGGTGAAATCGACCCAGCACTTCTACGCCGGCTTCGCGCCGATCGCCGCCGACGTGCTTTACGTCACCACGCCCGGCAGCATCGAGCCGGACTTCGCCAACATCGCCTATACCAAGCTGACCAGGCCCTATTGGCCTCGGGTGGACGATCCATTCTCCCTGACAAATCAATAGGCTTTGCGGCGAGGCTGAGCCCGAAGCGCCGCGATTCATCCCAATTCCAACCCATTGGAGCCATGTTCGCGGCGCTTCATGCGCCGCATGAACCTCAGCCTCCCGTGGCGCCTGCACGCCAGGACCCCCTCGGACCGCAGCGGCGGCGACGGCCGGTTCCGCCGCGCGTTGGGCGTGCTGGCCCTGGTCCTGTCGATGACGGTTGGCGCCGTGGCGCTGTTTCACTGGATATCGACCGGCGACAAGAAGGCCTACGCCTTCCGCCAGTTCGACGGCGCGCACAGCGTGCCGCTGGCCGGCGGCTCACTGATCGCCACCACCGAGGCGCAGTGGCAGATGATGTGGCGCGGCCTGCGCGGCGATCGGCCGATGCCGCCCTTCAACGAGACGCGTCAGACCGGCGTGGCCATCATCCTGGGCGAGCGGCCCTCGGCCGACCATGGCGTGTCGATCATCTCGGCCGCCGAACGCGCCGGCCGCGTCGTCGTGCTGTTCGAGGAGCGCCATCCCTCGCGGCTGCTGCCGAGCCGCGCCGTGAACGTGACTCCATACACCATCCTGCTGATCGAGCGCGCCGGCGCCGACGTCGTCCTCGAGCAGCGGGTGCGGGACTGACCCTTCCGGCTCAGCGCCGGCCACCCAGCACATTGGACATCCAGGCGCCGAACTCGTCAGCGCCGAGGTCCTGCCGCGGCATCTGACCGCCCGGCGTCATGGTGTCGACGAGGCCCGGCAGGACGTCGGCGAGCTCGCGGGAGACATCCTCGCGCGACATTCCCGACTGCTCCGCCAGCCGGCTCAGCTGCGACTCGCCGAACGCGGCCGCGATGTCATTCGGCGACACCGCCATGTTGGGGCCCTGGGCGATCCACGAATCGACCTGGCCCTGCAGTCCGGCCTGCCGGAACATGTCGGACATGCCGCCCAGCCCGCCGCGCAGCGCGCCGCCCAGACGAGGATCCGCACCCGGCTGGCCGCCGCCCAGAAGCCCGCCCAGGACATCCGCCAGGCCGCCGCCGCCCGCATTGCCGCTTCGGCCGATGCCGCCCTGTAGGAGCATGGCGAGGACGGCCTGGATCAGCGCGGCACGCGAGCCTCCCAGTGCGCCACCCTGTGCGCCACCCTGTGCGCCACCCTGGGCACCGCCCAGAATCTGACCCAGTGCACCTCCCAGGATCTGGTCCAGCACGCCCATGATCGCCTCCTTCGACGGAACCTCTCGATCAGACTAGCATCGGCGACGTGATATTTCCCGTGGAGACCGGACCCGCGATGCCCTCTCTCGTCTGCCTCGGCGAACCGATGGTCGAGTTCAACCAGACGACGCCCGGCGAGCCCAACTGGCTGCAGGGCTTCGGCGGCGACACCTCCAACGCCGCCATCGCAGCCGCCCGGCAGGGCGCCTCGGTCGGCTATCTCACCGCGCTGGGCGAGGACCCGTTCGGCGACCTGTTCGTCGAGCTGTGGCGTCGGGAGAATGTCGACTGCAGCCGCGTGCAGCGGCGGACCGACGGCCACACCGCGGCATACTTCGTGACCCACGACGCGCAGGGCCACCACTTCTCCTTCATGCGCAAGGGCTCGGCGTCGAGCCGCTTCGCCGCCGGCGACCTGCCGCGCGACTATCTCGCCGCCGCCGACATGCTGCAGCTCTCCGGCATCAGCCAGGCGATCTCCGGTGTGGCGCGCGACGCCTGCTTCGCCGCCATCGACGTGATGAAGGCAGCCGGCAGGCGCGTCGCCTACGACACCAATTTGCGCCTGCGCCTGTGGCCGGCCGAGGAAGCCCGCGACGTGATGCACGAGGCGATGAAGCGCGTCGACATCGCGCTGCCCAGCCTCGACGACGCCATGACGATGACCGGCCTCGACGATGCCGACGCCATTGTCGACTTCTACCTGCGTCTGGGCCCGTCCATCGTCGCCCTGAAGATGGGCAGGGACGGCGCGCTGGTCGCCACGGCCCAGCGGCGCCAGCGGCTGGCGGGCCACGCGGTGAAGGCCCTTGACGCGACCGGCGCCGGCGACACCTTCGATGGCGCGTTCCTCACCCGCATCCTGGCCGGTGACAGCCCGTTCGACGCGGCCCGCCATGCCAACGCCGCCGCCGCCCTGTCGACGACGGGCTACGGCGCGGTGGCGCCTATCCCGACCGGCCGGCAGGTGGAGTCCTTCCTCGCCGGGCGCTGAGCCAGCCCATGCCGGCCTGCGGCTCGGCGTCGGTGGTCGGCAGGTAGGGCTTGATGTCGAGCAGTGGCGTGCCATCGACGCAGTCGAGGTTGCGCACCAGCAGCACGCCAGGCGACTCGAAGCCGTCGAACTTCACCACCGACAGGCCGATCGGGTTGGGCCGGCGCGGCGCGCGGGTGGCGAAGACGCCGCGCTCGGTGTCGTCGAACGGCGGCGTGAAGCGCAGCGTCGCCGGTCCCGCCTGGTCGAGCCAGTAGAGCAGGATCAGGTGGGAGAAGCCCTCGAGGCTGGCGAGACCGTCGATGTAGGGCGGATCGACGATGGCGCGGCAGAGCGGCGCCGGTTCGATGGCGCGGCCGTTGCGCGGGCAATCGGCGATGGTGGCGAACGGCGTGCGGATGACGCCGATCGGCGCCAGCGTCCAGCCCGGGTTCGTCATCGCCTACTCCGCCGGCGTCGGGCGCGGCGCGCGCGAGGTGAAGGTGCGGGCGATGGCACGGCCCAGGCGGGCGATGCCGGCGACCTGCTGGCCGACGAAGCCCTTGCCGTTGTCGGCATCGGCATCCGCATCGTCGACGCCGCTCGCGCGCTGCCGGTAGTCGTAGTGCGCGGTGCGGAACAGAATGTCCCAGATCGGGAACACTGCGGAGAAATTGGTGTCGTGGATGCGCGGCTCGCTCGCGCTGGCGCGCGCGTGATGGGTGCGGTGGAACATCGGATCGACAAGCACCTTGTCCAGCACGCGACCGAAGCCGAAGCGCGTGTTGACGTGCGAGAAGGCCTCGATCAGCCGGCCCAGCAGCAGGATGGCGACGAACTGGCCGGGCTGCGCGCCGATCAGGATGGCGACGATGGCGAGATAGAGGTCGAACAGGATGTCGTCGAGCACGTGGTTGCGATCGTCGGTCCAGGTCGAGACCTGGCGCTGGCTGTGATGCAGGCTGTGCAGCGCCCACAGCCAGGGCAGCGCGTGCTGGGCGCGGTGCCACAGGTAGCCGGCGAGATCGTAGAGCAGGAAGTAGACGAGGAAGAGCACCAGCGGCTTGTCGCGCAACCAGGGGATCACCTGCTCGACGGTCGGCAGCACGAAGCCAACCTCTCGCGTGAGCTCCAGCAGCTCGTCGTTGAGCGGCAGCAGCAGCATGAAGATGCCCAGCGGGATGACGCCCAGCTTGTTGAGCAGCGTGTAGACCACGTCGACGCGCACCAGCCTGCGATCTTCCCAGCGCTCGGCCGGCGCCAGAGACTCCAGCGGCCTGAAGAACAGCAGGATCACGGCGATCTGCAGCACCCCCAGGCTCAGCGTCTCGAGGCCGACGGGCACGTCGTCATAGAATTCAGTCAGCCCGGCCCGGTGCACCAGCGGCTGGACGATCTCCAGGAGCTGGCCCTGCAGATCGATCCAGAATGTGGAGAGGGACTCGAGCATCGCCTGGATCCCGTGCGGCGCGAATCTTATCTCTTCGTCGCCGCCGTGGCGTCCGAACGTTCCGGCGGCGGCAGCACGGAGCGCAACACGGTGTGCGGCCCATTGATGTAGATGCCGTGCGGCGAGCGGCCGACCAGGACCGAGCCGATGATCCTGCGCGTCGCCAGCTCGACGGCGGCGATCCGCCGGCGCCAGCGTTGCGTCACCCATACGATCTTGCCGTCGGGCGAGAAATCGACGTCGTCCGGGCCGCCCGGGACCCTGATATTGTCGACCACCTCCTGACGCTCAAGGTCGATGATCGACAGCGAGCCGTCGACGCGGTTGGTGATCAGCACCCGCTTCTCGTCATTGGGCATCCGGAAGATGTTGTGCGCGCCCCTGCCGGTGACGATGCGCTTGGTGACCGCGCGCGCGGCGATGTCGACGACAACCGCGGCGTCCTCGCCGGTCAGGCCGACGAGCAGCTTCTTCTGGTCGGGGAAGACCAGGATGCCGGCCGGCGCCTCGCCGACATCGACCGTCCAGACGATCTCCTGCCTCGCGAGGTCGAGCGCGGCCACCTGGTTGGAGCCCTGCACTGTGAAGAAGACGAAGGCGCTGTCGGCGCTGAAGGCGAGGTGGCTGGGCAGCGTGTGCAGCGGCAGGCGCTTGACCAGGCGCAGGTCCTTGGCCTCGTAGATGTCGACATGGTTCAGGCGGTAGGCCGCCGTGACGAACCATTTGCCGTCGGGCGAGTAGCCCAGCTGGTAGGGGTCGATGATGTTGCGGTAGCGTTTGCGCTGGCGGCCGGTGACGGGATCGAGGAACAGCAACTCGTTGGTGACCGTCGAGGCGACCACCAGGTCCTTGCCGTCGGGAGTCAGGATCAGGTGATGCGGCTCGCGTCCGACCGGGATGCGCTCGATCTCGCTCATCATCCGGCGATCGACGACGCTCATGGACGCCTCGTCGGAGTTGAGCACGATGGCGGTCTCCGGCAGCGCCCGCACGGGCGCGGCGAACAGCGCGGCACCGGTCAGAGCCGCCGCCAGACCCATCCATCGCGCACGAGACATCGTCGTCTGGCCTTCGGATCGCCCTGCGATCCCGTTTCATTTTCAGTGGCTTGGCCGCCAATCGCGGCGTTTCCCCAATCACGCGTACAGTGCCATTTTCCGGCCTTTCTCGCCAGTGGACGCCCGGTCGCGGCCGCCTTGCGGCGACCGCTTGCCTCACGCCTGTGGCGGGCTTGCCACACCGCGCCCCAGTCCGGCGGCCTTGCTCGCCAGGGCCTCGATGCGCGCCCAGTCGCCGGCGGCGATGGCGTCCGGCGGCACCACCCAGGACCCGCCGACACAGGGCACGTTGCTCAGGGTCAGGTAGCCGGCCGCCTTGGCGAGGTCGACGCCGCCCGTGGGGCAGAACAGCAGGTCGGGCAGCGGCGCCGCGAGCGCGCGCAGGAAGTCGGCGCCGCCGCATTGCTCGGCCGGGAAGAACTTGAGGTGGCGGAAACCGCGCTCGCGCAAGGTCAATGCCTCCGAGACGGTCGACACCGCCGGCATGTAAGGCAGCCCGGCATCGGCGGCGGCCGCGCCCAGGGTCGGCGTGAAGCCCGGGCTCACGGCGAACGCGGCACCGGCCTTCTTCGCCTTGGCGAACTGCACCGGCTCGAGCGCGGTGCCAACGCCGACGATCGCGCCCCTCACCTCGGCGACGATGGCCTTGACCGCCTCCAGCGCGCCGGCCGTACGCAGGGTCACCTCCATCACCGACAATCCCCCGGTGACCAGGGCGCGCGCCACGGGGATGCCGTCGGGCGCGCCGGCCAGGGTGAGCACGGGGATGACGGGCGTCCTGCCGACGATGTCGCCGATCTTCATGCTCAGACGCTCCAGCCGCCGTCGATGACGTTGGTCGTGCCTGTCGTGAAGGCGCTCTCGTCGCTGGCGAGATAGACCGCCAGCGCCGCGATCTCGGCCGGCTCGCCGAATCGGCCGCCCGGCTGGCGCGCCCTGAACATGCTGGCGTCGCCGCCCAGCGCCGAGATGCGCTCGTCGAGCGAGGGCGTCTGCACCGTGCCCGGGCAGAGCGCGTTGCAGCGGATGCCCTGCTTGACATAGTCGACCGCCACCGACTTGGTGAGGCCGACCACGGCGGCCTTTGTCGTGCCGTAGACGAAGCGCAGCGGCGCGCCTTTGTGCGAGGAGGCGGCCGAGGACATGTTGATGATCGAGGCGCCCCTGCCGGCGGCGACCATGGCCGGCAGGAAGGCGCGGATCGTCCAGAACATGCTGCGCACATTGAGGTTGAAGGCGAAGTCCCACTGGTCCTGGGTGGCGTCGAGGATCGTGCCGTGGTGCACGAAGCCGGCGCAATTGAACAGCACGTCGACCGCGCCCAGCCGGCCGGCGAAGGCGTCGATGGCCTTCTGGTCGAGCACGTCCAGCCTCTCGGGGTGCACGCTGGCGACGCCGGCGAAGGCCGCCTTCAGCTTCGCCTCGTTGACGTCGGTCGCCCAGACCTCGGCGCCTTCGGCGGCGAAGGCGCGCGCCGTCGCCTCGCCGATGCCCTGTGCCGCCGCCGTCACCACCGCCCGCTTGCCCTTCAGCCGCATCCGATGTCCCCCGAATTCGCCCTGCGGCAACCTACGCTGGACCGAGCCGGCTGTGCTAGGAATTCGGCCGGAAGACAGCACGAGGACCCGATGAAGAGCGATCCGGCGATGATGCACGCCCACGAGCTCATCAAGCTCTACGGCAAGAAGAAGCTCTCGCCGGTCGAGGCGACCGAGGCGGCGCTCAGGCGGCTCGACAAGTTCAATCCCGTCCTGAACTGCATGCAGCATGTCGATGCCGAGGGCGCGCTGAAGGCGGCCAAGGCCTCGGCCAAGCGCTGGTCCAAGGGCAAGACCCTGGGCCTGCTCGACGGCGTGCCGACCACCGTCAAGGACATGGTGCAGACCAGGGGCATGCCCACGCGCATGGGCAGTGCGGCGACCTCGCCCGACGGGCCGTGGCAGCACGACGCGCCCAGCGCCGCGCGGCTGCGCGAAGCCGGCGCCGTGTTCCTCGGCAAGACGACCTCGCCGGAATATGGCTGGAAGGGTGTCACCGACTCCAAGCTGTTCGGCATCACCCGCAATCCCTGGGACATCCACAAGACGCCGGGCGGCTCCTCGGGCGGCGGCGTGGCGGCCGAGGCGGTGGGCATCGGCAACCTCGCGGTCGGCTCCGACGGCGCCGGCTCGGTGCGCATCCCCTGCTCCTTCACCGGCCTGTTCGGCCTGAAGGCGACCTTCGCCCGCGTGCCGATCTGGCCGCCCTCGGCGCAGGGTACGCTGTCGAACGTCGGGCCGATGACCCGCTCGGTGCGCGACGCGGCGCTGATGATGAACGTGATGGCGCGGCCCGACTCGCGCGACTGGTATTCCCTGCCCTTCGACTCCCGGGAGAACTACACGAAGGGCCTGAAGGACGGCGTGAAGGGGCTGCGCGTCGCCTACTCGGCCAATCTCGGCTTCGTCGAGGACGACAGGATCGACCCCGAAATTGCCGCTTCGGTCGCCGAGGCGGTGAAGGTCTTCAGGAAGCTCGGCGCCAAGGTGACCGAGGCCAGCCCTGACCTGATGGGCCTCGACCCGCGGGACATCGAGAACATCCACTGGACCGGCAATTGCCACGTGCTGCTCAAGGGCTTCGCGCCCGAGAAGCAGGCGCTGATGGATCCCGGCCTGCTCAAGGCGGCCGAGCATGGCGGGCGGCACTCCGTCGAGACCTTCGTGCGCGCCACGCACCAGCGCCAGACCCTGGGCTACATCTTCAACCAGTTCTTCGAGAGCTTCGACCTGCTGCTGACGCCGACCATGGCCATGCCGGCCTTCAACGTCGGCGAGCCGGCGGCCTATGGCGGCGACGGCGTCGATATCGGCTGGACGCCCTTCACATTGACTTTCAATCTCACCCGTCAGCCGGCCGCGACCATCCCCTGCGGGCTGACGCGCACCGGCCTGCCGATCGGCCTGCAGATCGTCGGCCCGCACTACGCCGACGCGCTGGTGCTGCGCGCCGCCTACGCCTACGAGCGCGAACGGCCGATCGAGCCACCGCCGATGGCGGGGACGGCGTAGGCATTCGCTGCGCGGGGCCGCGGAGGCACCGGTCATGACGGGACGCGCCTTGCTATGGTTTGCTGTGGTCGCGGCACTTCTCGCCGTGGCCCCTGCCTCTGCCCGGACACCGCCCGGCCAGCCCACGGGGCCAGGGGTCGAGCAGAAGCAGACTGACGGCGAATCGAAGGCAGAGCCCGGCCGGGGCAGGACGAAGCCGCCAGTGTGCCAGTCGGCCTGCAGCAGATCGAAGACCCGGACGGCGCCACCGACGCACTGAGCCCGTGCGCGCGGTTTGCCATGGTTTGCCATGGCCGGCGGCAGCTTCCGCGCGGCCGGATGAGCGTGCTTCTATGATTTGCCATGGTTGCGACAACTTCGTTGCGCTGCGAGTCCCGGTTGATCGTCAGGACTTCCGATTTTATCGACCGCCGCGCACCGGGTCGATTTCCACCCCTACGCGTGTCGTCAAAAGCCGCGAAGTGCGATGGCATATGGACTTTCACACCCATCTTCCCCCTCCGGAGGAAGGTAAGACCTGGTCCCCGTAGGGACATGATTTCCCGGGAGCGGGACAATTCCCGGGCCGCCTCTGTGGGTGCGCTTTGGCACAATGCGCCGGCCATTCCTCGCAGGGAGTCCGCGCAGTGAAGATCGTTCGAACGGTGTGCGCCCACGACTGTCCCGACATGTGCTCGCTGCTCGCCCATGTCGAGGACGGCCGCGTGGTGAAGATCGAGGGCGATCCCGACCAGCCGCTGACCGCGGGCTTCGCCTGCGGCAAGGTCAATCGCGACGTCGATCTCGTGCACTCGCCCGAGCGCCTGACGACGCCGCTGCGCCGCGTCGGCAAGAAGGGTGACGGCAAGTTCGCGCCGATCACCTGGGACGAGGCGCTTGATGAGATCGCCAGCCGCTGGAAGGCGATCATCGCCCGATCCGGCCCGCTCGCCCTGCTCGGCTACGCCTACAGCGCCCATCAGGGCCTGACCAACCGCGGACTGATCGGTGGCATGTTCCATGCGCTCGGCGCCAGCCGGCTGATGGCCGGCACGGTCTGCGACACCTGCTGCGAGACCGCCTGGGAGATGACGGTGGGCGGCGTCGGCGGCGCCGATCCCGAATCGGTGGTCGATTCCGAGGTGGTGATCGCCTGGGGCGCCGACCTGATGGCGGTCAACGTCCACTTCTGGGCGCTGGTCGAGGAACAGCGCAAGCGCGGGCTGAAGATCGTGGTGATCGACCCGCGCCGCAGCCGCACGGCGCAGAAGGCCGACTGGCACATCCCCATCCGCATCGGCACCGACGCCGCCCTGGCGCTGGGCATGATGCACATCCTGGTGCGCGACAGAAAGGTCGACCGCGACTACATCGCGACGCACACGCTGGGCTTCGACAGGCTCGAGGCCGAGGTGCTGCCGCGCTTCACGCCGCAGCGCACGGCGGAGATCACCGGGCTTGCCGTCGCCGATGTCGAGCGGCTGGCGGGCATCTACGGCACGAGCAAGCGCGTGCTGATCCGTGTCGGCGAGGGCATGACCCGCCTGGCGCAGGGCGGCCAGGCTGGCCGCGCCGTATGCCTGCTGCCCGGCGTCACCGGCTCCTACGGCGTGCGCGGCGGCGGCGCGCTCTTGCTGACGGCCGCCTCCTGCGACCTCAACTACAATGCCATCCGCAAGCCCTCCGGCCCCGCCACCAGCCGCACGGTCAACCATTTGCGCCTGGGCGACGCGCTGCTCAACATGAAGGATCCCCGGATCGAGGGCCTGTTCATCGCCGCCAACAACCCCGCGGTGACCAACCCCGACGTGCACAAGACGCGCCAGGGCCTGGCGCGAGAGGACCTGTTCACGGTGGTGCACGACCCGTTCATGACGGCCACGGCGCGCTACGCCGACATCGTGTTGCCGGCGACGACCTATCTCGAGACCGACGACATGTATCGCGCCTATGGCGCCTACTGGATGCAGTACGGCCCGCGCGCCGTCGACCCGCAGGGCGAGGCGCGCTCCAACGTGCAGGTGGCGCAGGCGCTGGCCCAGCGCATGGGCCTGAACGATCCGGTGTTCGGCATGGCGCTGCCCGAGCTGCTCACCGAGCTGTTCAAGGGCGCGACCGGCAAGCCCGCCACGATCGACACCAAGAGCCTGCCCACCGCCGGCCCGATCAACATCGCGCCGACCCACGAGGGCCAGATCTTCAAGACGCCGTCGGGCAAGCTGGAATTCTACTCCGAGCAACTCGCCAGGCAGGGCGTATCGCCGATGCCGGATTGGACGCCCGACCCCGAGGAAGTGCGCGACGCCGAACGCTGGCCGCTGCGCCTGCTGACCGCGCCGGGCTACTTCCAGGCGCACACCGCCTTCTCCGGCGTCGCCTTCCTGCGCAAGCGCGAGGGCCAACCGCTCTGCGTGCTGCATCCCGAGGACGCGCAGAAGCGTGGCCTGAAGAATGGCGACAAGGTGAAGCTGTTCAACCAGCGCGGCACGGTCGGCCTGATGCTGAAGGTTAGCGACGAGGTGCGCCCGGGCATCGTGCTGGTGCCCGGCCAGCGGCCCGACGAGGAAGCGGTGTCCGGCACGGTCAACATGCTGTGCTCCGACCGCTACACCGACATGGGCGAAGGCGCCACGTACCAGAGCACCTTCCTCGACGTCGCGGCCTGGAGCTGATGGCGCGCCACGAGGGCCAGTACTGGGGCTCGTGCCACTGCGGCGCCGTTCGTTTCGTCATCGACGCCGAGATCACAGAGCTCACGACCTGCGACTGCTCGCTGTGCGTGAAGAAGAACGCGCTGATGACGCGCGTGCACGAAAGCGCGCTCACGATCCTTGCCGGCGCGGACGCGCTGTCGCTCTATCGATGGAACACGATGCGCGCGAAGCACTATTTCTGCTCGCGCTGCGGCATCTACACCTTCCACCGAAAGCGCGCCCTGCCCGACCATTACGAGGTCAACGTGCGCTGCCTCGACGGCTTCGACGCCAGCGCGATTCCAACGCGCGGGGTCGACGGTGTCGGCATGTCCGTGGTCGAGTCCGGCGCCTGCCCGCAGTGGCCGGGACCGCGTGAAGCCGATCGCCCCCCTATCAAGCCGCATCGTTCGGCGGCGGGGGCAAGAGCGGGGACCACACCAACGCCATCAGCCGATCTCGCGGTGAACGGGCAACCAGGATTCTCCCGCTGACAGACGACGAGCGGTGCCCGATTGAGCTCAGCCCGACAGCGGGCCAGGCACATGTCGCCGCTGATCGATCCTGTGGCGTGCACGCTCCGCGAATGGCCCAGCGCGACGGCGAGGCGGTGATTCCGCCCACCCCACGCACAAACGCGTAACCCTCCCCTCGTCGTCTGTGGAGCCGGACGGAGGTTGACATCCAGCGGCTTTCGCTAATACTTAAGTGTATGCTACAGTATCGGATCTCGCCCCTCGACCTTGCCTTTCAGGCGCTTTCCGATCCCGGCCGCCGGGCCATGGTCGAGCGCCTGTCCGTCGGTCCCGCCTCGGTCAGCGAACTGGCCGCGCCCCTGCCCATGACCCTCTCGGCCGTGGTGCAGCACCTGAAGATCCTGGAGGAGTCGGGGCTGGTGGCGAGCGAGAAGGTGGGCCGCGTGCGCACCTGCCGCCTGGAGATCGGGGCCATGACCACCGTCGAGCGCTGGATCGCCGAACGCAAACGTTTCTGGGAGCAGCAATACGACCAGCTCGAGGCCTATTTGGCCGCCAGCGAGAACAAGACCGAGGAGCCGTGCAAGTGACCGTCGTCAACGCCACCTTCACCATCGAACGCGTGCTCAAGGCCTCGCCGGCGCGCGTCTTCGCCGCCTACGCGACGCTCGAGGCCAAGGGCCAGTGGTTCAAGGCGCCCAGCGATATCGAGACCCTGAATCGCGACTTCGATTTCCGCGTCGGCGGCGAGGAGCGCTTCCACGCCCGCTGGCCCAGCGGCATGGTCACCGACTTCCAGGCGACCTACCGCGACATCGTGGAAAACGAGCGGATCATCCTTGTCTACGACATGTTCCGCGACGGCGAGAAGCTGTCGGTTTCCCTGCTGACCCTTGAACTCAGGCCGGAGGGCGACAAGACCCGCCTGATCCACACCGAACAGGGCTCGTACCTGGTTGGCGGCCGCGAGGCGGTGGTCAGCCGCGAGCACGGCACGACCTGGCACATCGAGAACCTCATGGCCCTGCTGGAAGGCCGCGAGCAGAAGGCCTTCGCATGACCATCGAGATCTTCGGCCATCCGTTCTCGTCCTACACCCAGAAGGCGCTCATCGCGTTGTACGAGAACGATACGCCCTTCACCTTCCGCGCCATCGCCCCCGACGAGCCGGACAACAACGCCCGCTTCGCCGCCCTGTGGCCGATCCGCAAGTTCCCCATTCTTGTGGAAGACGGCCGCACGGTGCTGGAAGCCACGGCCATCATCGAGCACCTCGCCGCCCGCCATCCCGGCCCTGTCGCCCTGATCCCGGCCGACCCGGGCCTGGCTGTGGAGGTGCGGATGATGGACCGGGTGTTCGACAACTACGTCATGACGCCCCAGGGCAAGTTCATTTGGGACGTGCTGCGCCCCGAGGCCGACCGCGATCCCTACGGGGTCAACGAGGCCCGGACCATGCTGGACACCATCTACGCCTGGCTGGACGAGCGCATGACCACCCGAACCTGGGCCGCGGGTGACAGCTTCACCCTCGCCGACTGTGCGGCGGCGCCGTCGCTGTTTTACGCGGACTGGACCCACGAAATCCCGGCGCCGTTCACCAGCCTCAAGGCCTACCGCGCCCGCCTGCTCGCCCGGCCCTCGGTGGCGCGGGCGGTGGACGGCGGCCGGCCCTACCGTCACTACTTTCCCCTCGGCGCGCCGGACCGGGATTAGTTCGACAGCGCCCTCTCCGCGCTGGCGATCGGACGCCGGCGGTGCGCGGACAATGTCCTGGTATCCAGGACTATATGCATCACCATTTGACGCCTTTGGTTGCGTGTGCATAAACTTGTCCCGATATCCAGGACAAAAGCGAGGAAACCCAGATGGCCAGACCCTTGACCGGCATCATCCCGCCCTTGGTCACGCCGTTCACTGCGGACGGTGACATCGACGAAAAGCTCCTGCGCGGCCAGGCGCGGTTCATGCTGGCCAAGGGCGTGCACGGCGTCTGCATGGGCGGCAGCACCGGCGAGGGCCACACGCTGACGCGCGACGAGCTGAAGCGCACCGTTGAGATCACCCTGGAGGAGATCGGCGACAAGATTCCCGTCGTCGCCGGCATCATCGTCAACAGCACGCGCCAGGCCCTGCTGAGCGCCAAGGACATGCAAAGCCTCGGCGGCGTCAGCGGCCTGCAGATCACGCCGGTCCATTACCTGTTCAAGCCGGATGACGAGGCCACCATGGCCCATTTCCGCGCCATCACCAGCGCGACCGACATCCCGGTCATCATCTACAACGTCATCCCCTGGAACTATCTGCGCCCCGAGCTTCTGGTCCGGCTGATGACCGAGCTGCCCGGCATCGCCGGGGTCAAGCAGAGCCAGGGCGACATGAAGCTCATGGCCGACCTGCTGCTCGCCACGCCCAAGGGCAAGGTGATCCTGAGCGCCGTCGACGCCCTGCTCTACTCCTCCTTCGCGCTCGGCGCCCACGGCACGATCGCGGCCAACCCCGCGGCGATCCCGGGCGTCACGGTGGCGCTGTGGGATGCCGTGCAGCGCGGCGACCATGCGCTGGGCCTGGAGATGCACGCCGCCATGCTGCGCTTCTGGAACACGATCGTCGGCGACAACCTGCCGGCCTGCGTCAAGTATGCCCTGACCCAGCAGGGTGCCGCGGCCGGCGTATCGCGCGCGCCCATGGCGATGCCATCGGCCGCGCAACGCGCCGCGATCGACCGCGAGCTGAAGGCGGTGCTCGCCTATGACCGATCGGGATCCGTCGCCCACGCCGCCTAGCCGTGGCTCCAGGGCGCATGGCTTGGCACGGGCGGACATGGCCGGTCATGAGGCACGCGAACCCGGAGGAGGCTTGCCGCTGAATCGTTCCGAGTCCCGCGAAGATGCCGGCCACCAGCTGAAGTCCCTGGTCAAGGTGGTCGACATCCTGGACTGCTTCTCCGGCACGGCGCGCGAGCTCTCGGTGACGGAGATCGCGCGGCGCTGCGCCATGCCCAAGAGCACGGCGCACCGCATCGTCGACAGCATGCGCCATTGCGGCCTGCTCGAGCAGGACGCGACGCGCGAGCGCTATCGGCTGGGCATCAAGCTCTTCGAGTACGGCAGCGCCGTTCTGTCGAACATGGAGCTGCAGCGGATCGCCGTTCCGTTCATCGAGGCGCTGACCAAGCGCGCCGGCGAGAGCGCGCATCTGTGCGTCTTCAACGGCAGCCACATGCTCCTGGTGCAGCGCTCCCTGCGACCCAACAGCAGCAACAACATCACGATCACCATGGAAGAGAGCGCCTGCTACTCATCGAGCGTCGGCAAGGCGGCCCTGGCGTTTCAGGGCGATGCGGTCATCCAGCGGATCATCGATGCCGGCCTGGTGCCGTTGACTGCCAACACGATCACGGACCCGGACGCGCTTCGACGGCAGCTGGGCGAGGTGCGCCAGCGCGGTTACGCGATCGACGATCGCGAGCACGAGCCGGATGTGCGCTGCGTCGGGGCGCCGATCCGCAATTCCAGCGGGCGCGTGTTCGCGGCCATCAGCCTGACGGGACCGGCGCGGCGCATGACGCTCGATCGCCTCGAAACCCTCGCGCCCCTGGTCAAGGACCACGCCGCTTCCATCTCGGCGCTGCTCGGCTTCGTCTGAGCGCTGGCCGGCTGCCACCCCGCTGCGGCCACGACGTAGCCAAGGCCTCCTAGCCAGCTGAACCGGCCACTGTCATCCCTCGCCACGCTCGGGACGACAGGCGCTTCCGGCCAAATCCCGCTTCGACCTACGCAGTTCTACTTAGGTGAGGCCCGGAATTTGACCATCGGGCGCCACCCTCTAGATAGGGCTCCGCAGCGACCGCTGGAACCTAGGTCGCGTGGAGTGGAGTTTCCAATGACCGCACCGTTCGTCGATCTCGGCGTCCGCCATCGTCCGCAGGGCCTGTCCGACCGGATCGCCTTCGGCTTCACCAAGATGCTGCGCTGGACCGCCGACACGTTCTTCGCCAAGCGCTACGGCCATCGCGCCGTCGTGCTCGAGACCGTCGCCGCCGTACCCGGCATGGTGGGCGCCACGATCAACCACCTCGCCTGCCTGCGCCGCATGTGCGACGACAAGGGCTGGATCAAGACCCTGATGGACGAGGCCGAGAACGAGCGCATGCATCTCATGACGTTCGTCGAGATCAGCAAGCCGACGCTGTTCGAGCGCGCCGTGATCATCGGCGTGCAGTGGGTCTTCTACCTGTTCTTCTTCGCGCTCTACCTGGTGAGCGCCAGGACGGCGCACCGCGTCGTCGGCTATTTCGAGGAAGAGGCGGTGATCAGCTACACCCACTACCTCCAGGAGATCGACGAGGGCCGCTCCGCCAACGTGCCGGCGCCGGCGATCGCCAGGCGCTACTGGGGTCTCGCCGACAACGCGACCCTGCGCGACGTGGTGCTGGTGGTCAGGGCCGACGAAGCGCATCACCGCGACGTCAACCACGCCTATGCCAACGAGCTGGGCGGCCTGCCGGTGGGACGGGTCGCGCCCTGCCCGCCTCACCCCGAGCTCCAGCCCACCTGGAAGCGGGCGGCCTGAGCCCCGGCCGCCGCATCATCGCCTCCGGCGCGCCTGCGGGCCATTGCCGGCCAGCAGGCCACGCTGTGCGGCGAACGTCGCCTTCATCCAGTCGATGGCCGCGCGGACATGCGCCGCGCGGCGCAGGTCGCGATGGACGACGACCCAGTAGTCGGCGGCAATCTCCTTGATTGGTGGCCTCACCCGCTCCAGCAGCGGGTGGCCGTCGCCGACGTAACAGGGCAGCACGCCACGCCCGGTGCCGGCGCGGATCGCTTCCAGATGCATCAGCATGGAAGAGGCACGCAGCGCCACCGGCTTGCCGGTTTCCTCGATCTGCCGCTGCACCCACCGGGCGGGCTCATAGTGTGCCTGCTCCCCGGTGTAGGTGACCCAACCGCTCGCCTCGGTGCCGCGACGCCGATAAACCGAGCAGGCGAAGGTGCCGGCCTTGAAGACGTAGAAGTCGCCGCTCTCCGGCGGCTCGTGGCGCAACGCCATGTCGGCCTCGCG
The DNA here is from genome assembly GCA_019635875.1 of Alphaproteobacteria bacterium. Classification (NCBI taxonomy): domain Bacteria; kingdom Pseudomonadati; phylum Pseudomonadota; class Alphaproteobacteria; species Alphaproteobacteria bacterium. The sequence continues at coordinate 169,501 of JAHBYP010000004.1, read as the reverse complement.
CCGCACGAGATTCTTGTTCTGCCGCTCGTCGATCAGTTCGAGGGTGATGCCAGATGGCAGCGGCGTCGCGCCCGGCTCCGACAGGCAGCGGGCGATGAAACCGGCCGCGCACTCTCCGGCCGAGACGCGCACGGTGCCGGTCAACGCCGGAGACGCCGCCGCGCGCCGCCGCTCCAATGCCAGCACCGCGTCCTCGACGCATTCGGCTTCGGCCACCAGCTGCTCGCCGGCGGCGTTCAGCCGCAAACCCTCGGGCAGCCGGTCGAACAGGGCAGCGCCGCCGAAGGTGGCCTCGAACGCGGTCAGGCGGCGCGCGATGGTCGGCTGGCTGAGACCCAGCGACCGTCCGGCGGCGCGCATCGATCCCTGCCGCACGATGGCGAGGAACACTCGCACGTCGTCCCAATGCATCGCCGTTCTGGCACCAGTCGCCATGGAGGTGAACCGTAGCACCGCGCCGGCGCCACGAAAACGTGGCAACGATCAACGAAAGCGAAGATCACCGCCATCGACCCGGGCGCCTATGTTTCTCCCGGACCGATACGGAGAGCGACGTGGAGAGCAGGCCGCCCGTCATCATCGATCTCGACACTGTGCTCGCGACGCTCACCACGGCGCGGCGCAGCGCGCAATCAACGCCCGCCGACCGCAAGGGGAGCGTCGCGGAGTTGGCGCCCTATCGAGACGGCCTGCTGCTCGCCATCAAGGCCTCCGGCAATGACCATTGGGAAGTCCATCCCGACGATGAGCTGGTCCACATCCTGAGCGGCACCGCGATACTGGAGATCGTCTGCGATGACGGGCCACCACGTTCCTTTTCGCTGCGCGCGGGCACGATGGTGGTGGTTCCCAGGGGAGCCTGGCACCGACTTCATTCCATGCAAGACGTGACGCAGATCGCCGTTACGCCTTTCCCCGGCATGCATCTCGAGCGCGATGTCGACGACCCCAGGACCGCAGGGAGGACCTGATCATGGATGGGGCACCACCGCGCCACAGCTTGTCGCTCAAGCTGCGCTGCCGCGAGACCGACGGCAGCATCATGATGTTCGAGGGCTCGGCCCCCGTTGGTGCCAAAAGCACGCTGCACCTGCACCGCGACAGCGACGAGGTCGCCTACGTCATGCGTGGCGAGCTCACCTGCCTGATCGGCGACGACGTCACCGTTTGCGGTGCCGGCAGCACGATCTTCATGCCGCGCGGCGTGCGGCACGCCTGGAAGAGCACCGGCACCGAGACCGGTCATGTGCTGTTCCTCTACACGCCGGCGAAAGCCGGCGGCCTGATCGAGGAGCAGGAAGAGACCGGCCGCGGCTTCGGGTCGATGAGCCAGATCGAGCTGGCGGACCTGCTGCGGCGCCATGGCTGGGAGCTGTTCGGCGCCTCACCGTTGTAGCCATCTTATCGACAAGCCCTGCTAGGATGGCCCCGACAAGGGGAGACCATCATGATCGCACGCAGGACAACGGGCTTGGCGCTGGCATTGCTGCTGGCCGCGCCGCCCCTGATGGCGCAATCCGGCACGCCGCAGGCCTTCCTCGACTCGATCTACCGGGCCTACACCGAGAAGGGCTTCAAGGGCCATCCCTACAATCTGACCGAGCGCTACTTCGCCTCGCCGCTGCGCGAGGCGATGGAGAAGGACTACGCCGAGGCCAGGAAGCGCGGCGAGGTGCCGCTGCTCAACGGCGATCCCTTCATCGACGCGCAGGACTGGGAGATCGCCAATGTCGCGGTCAGCGCCTGGTCGACCGGCCCGACCACGGCGATGGGCGTCGCGACCTTCACCAACTTCGGCAAGCCGCAGCGTGTGACGCTGGAGCTGGTGTCGACGCAAGCGGGCTGGCGCATCACCGAGATCAAGGCGCCCAGCGGCTCGCTGCGCGCGATGTACAAGCTCAACTAGTCATCGGAGGACATCGACATGAGCACCGCAGACGCCAATCGCGTGATTGTCACGGGCGAGAACCCGTTCATCCGGCTGAGCGAGAAGGACGGCGATCCCGATACGACGAACGCCAGCTACTGGCGCATCCTGTTCTCGCCGGGCGGGCCGGGCCACGTGCTCTACCTCAAGAGCGAGCTGACCGAGAACCGCTGGCGCATCTATTCCGACAACATCGCCATGGCGCGCTGGCTGCAGTCGACCGTGCAGGGCATGCTGAACCCCGAGCTCAAGGACCTGTCGATCGCCGTGACCGACGCCGAGTTCAGCAAGTCGGGCGATCCACGCTACTTCTGGACCGAGCACCTGCTGGCGCGCGGCGAGGAGATCGCCCTGACCTGGCACGACATCGGCGATCCCCTGCTGATTCACACCCAGCCCAACGCCCAGCCCAACCCGCGGCCCTACGGCGTGTGCACCGTGCTGGTACCGGCGGCGGGCGCGCGCCTGACGCGCAACGGCGTGCAGGCCAAGGGTCTGGCGTGGAAGCGCGAGCGCGAAGGCCGCCCCTTCAGCACCTGCTGCCTGGCGTTCTCCGAAAGCTGGACGGAGGCGCGGTAACCCCCGTCCGTCGACGAGACCCTTCTGTCATCCCGAGCGGAGCGAGGGATCCAGATAGCTCCCTGGATCCCTCGCTCCGCTCGGGATGACAGGGTGACATGGGCTGAACGGTTCAATCCTCACACCCGGTTGATCGACACGCCACCATCGACCAGCATCGCGCTGCCGGTGGTGAAGCTCGACGCGTCGGAGGCGAGATAGAGCGCGGACTGGGCGATCTCATCCGGCCGCGCGACGCGCTTGAGCGCGTGCAGCCCGCGCACGAAGGCCTTGGTCTCCTCCGTCGAGGCGAACTCGGCGGCCATCGCCGTGTCGACGCCGCCGGGCAGCAGCGCGTTGACGCGCACGCCCTGCGCCGCGACCTCGACCGCCAGTACCTTGGTCAGGCCGATCACGCCGGCCTTCGACGCGGCATAGGCGGCCATCCCCGGCATGCCCGCGGTGTAGCCCACGAAGGACGACGTGAAGATCAGCGAGCCGCCGCCGCGCGCCAGCATCGCCGGGATCTGCTGCCGGGCAGCGAAGAACGCGCCGTCGAGGTTGGTGGCGATCACGTCGCGCCACTGCGCGGTCGTCAGCTCGGGCGCGGGCTTCAGGGTGCCGAGCGCGGCGGCGTTGTTGAAGGCGATGTCGAGGCCGCCGAACGCGCGCCTGGCCGTGGCGACGAGCTCGGCGGCAAAGCCCTCCTCGCCGATGTCGCCGGCCAGCGCCACCGCGCGTCCGCCAGCAGCGATGATCTGCCCTGCCACCCTGTCCAACGCCTCGCGGCCGCGCGCCGCCAGCACCAGCGACGCCCCCTCGCGGGCAAAGAGCCGGGCTGTCGCCTCGCCGATGCCGGCGCTGGCACCGGTGATGATCGCGACCTTTTCGCTCAACGCATTCATTGAACCGTCCTCGTCCTGTGGAGGCGCAGCTTTCGCATTTCCCGACGCCCGACCTCACTCCGCGGCTTGCGGCCAATTCCCGCCGCTTTATAATACCGTTCGGTTAACTACCTCTGAGACGACCGATGCCGCGAGCGACGAAACGGACGACCGCCCGAAGCCCGAGTCCGAAAGGCCACGTCATCCTGCTGGTCGCCACCAAGAAGGGCGCCTGGCTGCTGCACGGCGATGCCGCGCGGCGCAGCTGGCGGGCCGACGGGCCGCACTTCCTCGGCAACACGGTGCACCACGTGATGCTCGATCCACGCGATCGGCGCACGCTGTTGCTGGCGGCCAAGACCGGCCATCTCGGGCCGACCGTCTTCCGCTCGCTGGATTTCGGCAGGACATGGAAGGAGGCATCGCGGCCGCCGGCTTTCCGCAAGACCCACGAGGGCGAGAAGCAGCGCGCCGTCGATCACGTCTTCTGGCTGACGCCGGGACACGCCAGCGAACCCGGCGCCTGGTATGCCGGCTCCTCGCCGCAGGGCCTGTTCCGCAGCGAGGATGGCGGCGACAGCTGGGCGCCGGTCGCCGGCTTCAATGACCATCCGATGTACGGCAAATGGGTCGGCGACGATCAGGACGGCACGCCCGACGGACCCAAGATGCATTCCATCCTGGTCGATCCGCGCGATCCGGCGCATCTCTATATCGGCATGTCCGGCGGCGGCGTGTTCGAGTCGCGCGACACCGGCGCGAGCTGGGCGCCGCTGAACGCTGGCTGCCGCGCCGATTTCTTCCCTGACCCCTACCCCGAGTTCGGCCACGATCCGCACTGCATGCGCCTGCATCCGCTGGCGCCCGACGTGCTCTACCAGCAGAACCATTGCGGCATCTACCGGCTGGAGCGGCCATCCGACCGCTGGGAGCGCATCGGCGAGAAGATGCCGAGGAGCGTCGGCGACATCGGCTTTCCGATGGTGCTGCATCCGCGCGATCCGAAAACCGTGTGGGTCTTCCCGATGGATGGCTCCGACGTATGGCCGCGCGTCAGCGTCGCAGGCAAGGCCGCGGCCTATGTCACGCGCAACGCGGGCAAGACGTGGCAGCGCCTCGATGCCGGCCTGCCACAGTCGCAGGCCTGGTTCACCGTGCTGCGCCAGGCGATGACGGCGGACGCGCGCGATCCCGTGGGCATCTATTTCGGCACGACCACCGGCAGCATCTGGGCCAGCAGCGACGAGGGCGCGCGCTGGAGGCGCATCGCCCAGGATCTGCCGCATGTCTACGCCGTCGAGGCGGCCGAGGTCGCGGGATGAAGGTGCTGATCCCGACGCCGCTGCGCTCCTACACGCGCCAGCGCGCCGAGGTCGAGGCCGAGGGCGGCACGCTCGATGCCCTGCTGGTCGATCTCGACCGCCGCCATCCCGGCATCCGCTTCCGCATGGTCGACGAGCAGGACCGCATCCGCCGCCACATCCGCATCTTCGTCAACCGCCGGCAGGTGCGCGATCTCGGGCTGGCGCTGCACGAAGGCGACCGCGTGCAGATCCTGCAGGCGCTGAGCGGTGGCTAGGAGCCATGGCTGTCATTCCGAGCACAGCGAGGAATCCAGGCACGCCGCTAGGCAGTCCCGCCGACGATCGCCAGCAGGTCGCGTAGCTCGGCCTCGGCGTCGCGCGGGTCGGCCGCGTACTGGGCGATGACCGCCTCCAGGTGACGACGGAACATGCGCTTGGCCGTACCCAGCCGATTCTGCGCCTCCGTCGTCGAGCCGAGCCCGAGGCGCCGCGCCAGCGCGTCGTAGCCGGTCGGCTCGACGCCGTCCCGCGCCGGCCGCAGCAGTCGTTCGTCGAAGACGCTCCAGATCGCGGCCTGGCCGACCCGGGCGCATTCCACCCGCATCGCCTCGACGGCGGCGGCGATGACGCCCTGGGCCCAGACCGCGTCGAAGCCTGCTGACGGATCGTCGCCGGCGGGCACGTCGTCGGCCGCCTCGATCGGCTGGTGCCCGCCCGGCCCCGGCGAACGCCGCGCGGCGTTCGCGGCGCGATGCCGGCTGGTGCGGTAGTTCTCCAGGGTCGACAGCAGCAACGAGCGGAAGCGACCGCGCGCCGGATCGGCGCGCTCCATCAGGCGCTGCTCGAGGATCTTGTCGATCACGAAGCCGTGCAGCAGGTCGTCGGCGTCTGCGGCCGTCATTCGGCGATGGCCGGTCAGATAGCGGTGCAGGACGGGCAGGTAGAGCGCCAGCACCTGGTTGAGCGCCTGACGCCCGGCCTCGGCGCCGCCGGCGCGCCGGATCATCGACCAGTGCGTGTCAGGAAACCGCATCGCCATCCCCGGCCGCGAAGGTGGCAGACGACCGGTGGTCGATCAAGCCGAGCGAAACTTTTTCGCGCCGCCACGCAAGATCGGCCAAGGGCCCGCGTAGGACGCAGTGAACCACGACATCGGGTCGTGGTGAGAGACAGACGATCAGGAGCAGACCATGAAGACCATCCATGCGGCGCTTTCCGCCCTCGTCCTCGTGCTGGCCGTTGCCGGCAACGCCCAGGCCGAGGTTTCCCAGCGCGACCAGCAGCGCGCCGCCCAGCGGGCCTTCGAGCAGTCGGCGCGCGATCACCAGGATGTCGCGCGCGGCTGGCAGCGCTGGAAGGACGGCGCGGAGAAGGTCCGCGACGGTTCAGCGAAGGCCCTCGAAAGGCTGAACCGGCTGCGCCGCTAGCACCGCCGGCGGCGGGGCCGCCGCCAGGCGGCCCCGCTTGCGTCCCGCCGCGCCAACACATCATTGACGCCGCCTGCCGCACGCGCCCAACTGCACCGGGGGATGCCATGGGCTGGTTCAGCAAGCTTCTGCGCCGGTCGATCAACGGGCCGTCGACGGCCACCGCCCTGGTGCGGCGCGGCGCGGCGATCGACGGGCGCGACATCGTGCCGGGAACCCTGCTCGGCGACACATATCGGGTCGAAGCGGTCCTCGGCGAAGGTGCCTTCGGCCGCGTCCTGCGCTGCGTCAACGGGCGCGGCCAGCCCTGTGCGATCAAGACCCTGCGATCCGAGGTGCTGGTCGATCCCTCGATGCGCCGGCTGTTGCGCGACGAGGTGCAGCGCTGGGTCGAGCTCGGCATTCACCCGCACATCGTCAGCGCCTTCGGCCTGCTTGAGCACGCGCGGCTTCCCTGCCTGGTGATGGAGTTTCTCGACGGCTTCGAGGACCTTTCGCGCCGCATCGCCCGCGGCGCCGGCGGCTGGCGGCTCGCGGCGCGGGTTGGCGCGCAGATCGCCGCCGCCCTCGAGCATGGCCAGCGCCGCAGCGGGCTGGTGCATCGCGACATCAAGCCGGCCAACATCCTGGTCGGCGCCGCCGACCATGCCAAGCTGGGCGATTTCGGCATCTCCGTCGCCCGGCTGGTCGAGACCGACGCGCTGGCCGGCAGCCTGCTCGGCACCGTGCCCTACATGGCGCCGGAGCTGTGGCTGGCCGAGCCGCGCCACAGCGTGCAGAGCGACCTCTACGCCCTGGGCGTCGCGCTGTTCGAAACCTGCGTGCCGGGCCACCCGCTGATCGAGCGCGGCGGGTTGGCCCGCGCCGACTACGCGCGCCTGCATGCGAATGCCCCGCCGCGCAGCCCGCTGGCCGACGATCCGTCGATCCCGATGCCGCTGGCCGCCTTCATCCTGCAATGCCTGGAGAAGGAGCCGTCGCGACGCCCGGCCGATGCGGGCGCGGCCTGCGCGCGCCTGGTCGACATCTGCCGCGTCCATGCCGGCGGGTCGCCGTTGCGCGGTGCCGAGGGCACGCCGTTCGACGAGGCGCGCACCTGGGTCAACCGCTCCAGCCTGTTCCATCAGCTCGACATGGCCGACGTGGCGATCGAATACGCGCGCAACGCGCTGGAGCTCGCGCCCGACGACGCCGAGGCGATGCACGCCATGGGCAACGCCTGCGAGCTGGCCGGGCGAACCGACGAGGCGATCCGCTGGCTCGAGCGCGCCGCGGCGCTGGCCGGCGCCCACGACGTCGCCGCGCTGGGCAGCCTTGCCTTCGCCCTGGCCCGGGCCGGGCGCCGCGACGCGGCACGTGCGGCGCTGGAGCGTGCGCTGCATCGCTGCGAGCGCGGCGGCGGCTTCGCCCGGCTCGACCCGATCAGCCATCTCGTCGTCGATCTCCTCGAACCGGCGGCCGCGCTCTCGGCGTGCGATCGCATTCTCGCCGCCCAGCCCGAGGCGGCGATCACCTGGAACAATCGCAGCGTGCTGCGGCGACGGCTGAGACAGCCGGCCGAGGCGCTCGCCGATGCCGATCGCGCCCTGGCGATCAATCCGCTCTACGCCAGGGCGCTGGTCAGCCGGGCCAACGCCTGCATCGACCTGCAGCGCTTCACCGAGGCGCGCGCTGCCGCCGCGAGCGCCATCGGGCTCGATCCCGCGCTCGCCGGCGCCTATGCCGCGCACTTCGCGGCGTGCCTGGCAACGGGCGATGCGACGACAGCCGAGGCGACGCTGCGAGAGGGCCTCGCCGAGCTGCCGCAGCATCCGCTGCTGACGCGCAACCTCGAGCGGTTGGGGGCCTGGCGGCTCGATCACGGTCAAACATGACGAGGGAGGCTCAACGTGGCCCATGACTGGGAAGACGAGCGCGAGCGCATGCTGCGGGCCGCGGGCGAGGAGGATGAACCAAGGGTGGCAGCGGCGCTCGATCGCGCGGCCGTGCGGGCGCGCGCCGGCGACCTTGCCGGCGCCGCCGCGGCCCTGGGAGAGGTCAGGCGCTGGGCCGTCGAGCGCCATCTCTTCAAGTCGTGGGACGACGGCATCTGGGTCTTCTGCGGCATCATCCGCCTGGTGCGGCAGATGTCGGCCACCCCGGTGCCGGCGGCCTATCAGCGGCTGCTCGACGCGATTCCCGGTGCGCGCATCGACCAGGACATGACCCGCGCCCAGCGCAGGTTCTGGTACGGCTCGGCCGACCACGATCCCTACGGCGTGATCGGCATCGGCGGTCCGGCGCAACCCGCGCCGCTGTCGCCGGCGGCGTGGGTCGGCATTCTCGCCGCGGCAGCGGCGATCGGCTACTTCGTCTTCCGTTGAGTGCGCGCCAGGCCGCTCACGCCACCTTGTAGGCGCCGCGGCCGAAGACCTTGTCCATCGTGTCGGGATTGGCCCTGTCGACCGCCGTGACCTTGGTGCGCACCTCGTCGGTCCGCTTGACCGCGCGCTGCGCCGCCGGCCGCTCGGCGATGCGGGCCGCCCATTCGCTGAGCTTGGGATAGTCCCTGGCGACGTCGGCACCCATCAGCGTCGGAACCAGCCGCACCCACGGCCAGGTGGCGATGTCGGCGATGGTGTACTCCGCACCGCCCAGCCACGTCGTCGCCGACAGCCGGCCCTCGAGCACGTCGAGCACGCGCCTGGCCTGGGTGCGGTAGCGGTCGAGCGAGTAGTCGTTGCCCTTGGGCGCGTAGCGCGTGAAGTGCACGAACTGGCCGAACATCGGGCCGACGCCGGTCATCTGCACCATCATCCACTGCAGCGCGTCGTAGCGCGCCGCGCCGTCCTTGGGCAGGAACCGGCCGGTCTTCTCGGCCAGGTAGACCAGGATCGCGCCTGACTCGAAGACCGTGTACGGCTTGCCGCCCGGCCCGTCGCGATCGACGATCACCGGCACCTTGGCGTTGGGATTGAGCTTCCTGAACTCGTCCGAGAACTGCGAGCCGCCGAACACGTCGAGCGGCCGCACGTTGTACTCCAGCCCCATCTCCTCCAGTGCGAGATAGATCTTCACGACATTGGGGCTGCCCATGGCATAGAAGTCGATCATTGCTTGCTCCACGGGATGCAGGATGGCGCGGAGCATGCCACGCCGTTTGCTCAGGGGCGATTGACTTCGCCGGCCCAGATCAGGATGCCGAAGGCGAGCGCATTGATCGCCCGCCGGAGACCGACCAGCCCGTAGATCGTGTTCTGCCGCTACCGGACTTCGTTGCCGTACCGGCCCGCGGCGACGTCGCGGCCGAAGTCGAGGGTCGGACCGAGGCTGCCGGCGCGCGTGCCGATCCTCGCCTGGTCGCGGAGCACCGCCTCGCCCGCGCCGGTGCGCGCCAGCCGCGCGGGATACCATACCGCCAACGCCATCATTGGCCCGATCAACAGCGCGAAGCAGACGACGAGGTAGACGGTGCGGGCGACCGGGTCGGCGAGAGCGTCCCTCTTTCACCGGAGGTGAAGAGCAGCCGCAGACTACCGCGTGTCGACGACAGGCGCACGCGACGGGCCGATTCGACGGGCTGATTCGGGAACGCGTTGCGGGTAACCTGAGGCGCCGGCCGGGCCGGCCATGGAGCGCGGATGACCACGAAACCCTTCCATCTCGCCTGGTTCCTCCAGGGATCGAGCGCGCAGGCATGGGGCGAGGCCTGGACCGGCCATATCGGGCAGACCTGGATGGAGCCCGAGCTGTTCCTCAACATGGCGCGGTCGCTGGAGCGCGCCTGCTTCGACTACATCCTGCTCGAGGATTCCTCCTACGTCGGCGAGAGCTTCAACGGCTCGACCGAGATCTACCTCAAGCACGGCCTGTCGGTGCCGCGCCAGGATCCCTCGGTGATCGCCGCGCTGATGACGCAGGTGACCTCGCGCATCGGCATCGTGCCCACCTTCGGTACCTATGCCTATCACCCCTATCTGCTGGCCCGCCTGGTGGCGACGCTCGACCAGGTGTCGGGCGGCCGCATCGGCTGGAACGCAGTCACCGGCAGCTCGGATTTCGCCGCGATGAACTTCGGCATGCAGGGCATGCCCGAGCACGACCTGCGCTACGACATGGCCGACGAGTACATGCAGGTCTGCCGCGGCCTGTGGGGATCGTGGGAGCCCGGCGCGATCATCGCCGATCGCCAGAGCGGCATCCTGGTCGATCACACCAAGGTGCACGCGCTGAACCACAGCGGCCGCTTCTACAGCACACGTGGTCCGCTGAACTCGGGCCCGGCGCCACAGGGCCAGCCGGTGATCGCCCAGGCCGGCGGCTCGCCACGCGGTCGCAGATTCGCCGCCACCCACGCCGACACCATCGTCGTGCACGCCAAGGGCATCGAGGCGATGAAGGCCTATCGCGAGGACGTGCACCGGAACATGGTGGCGCAGGGCCGCAAGCCGTCGGACTGCAAGGTCCTCTTCCTGATCAACCCGATCATCGGCGAGAGCGAGGACGAGGCCAAGGAGCGCCGCAAGCGGCGCCAGGCGATCGCGCTGGAGCGAATAGAGGAGCGCCTGGCGCATTTCGGCAAGGTCACCAACATCGATTTCGGCCAGTTCGACCTCGACAAGCCGCTGCCCGACCACGTGACGACCAACGGCCACCAGCAGAACCTCGAGAACTACCGCAAGATCGCCAACGGCCGCTCGATTCGCGAGACCATGGCGAGCTTCAACGCCGTCGACTATTCGGTCGAGCTCACCGGCACGCCCGACTCGGTCGCCGCGCGCATGGGCGAAGTGATGCAGGAGGTCGGCGGCGACGGCTATCTGTTCGCCATGCCCAACGTCCATCGCCGCACCCTGGCCGAGATCGAGGACGGGCTGGTCCCTGCCCTGCAGGACCGCGGCCTGGTGCGCAAGGCCTACGAGCACAAGCAGTTCCGCGACAACCTGCTCGCGTTCTGATCAGGCCAGCTTGCCTGCGCCCTCAGGCGACGGCCTTCGGCCGCACCGGGGCGGGGAAGTTAGGTGTGTGAGGACCGGTGCTTGTCGTTGAGCGTGTTGACCGGTTGCCGGTCGGCACGTTGATGCGTTGCGGATAATGGAACACCCCAGCAATAGCACGGTGGTCGGCACGGTATTTGCCTGATCCCAACCCATCAGACGGCCCGGTCGGCCGATGGAGCTGGGATGCCCAAACCGTTTCACATGGCCTGGTTCCTTCAGGGATCGAGTGTGCAGGCCTGGGGCGAGCCGTGGACCGGCCATATCGGGCAGAGTTGGATGGAGCCCGAGCTGTTTCTGAATATGGCGCGCAGCCTGGAGCGCGCCTGCTTCGACTACATCCTGCTCGAGGACTCCTCCTACGTCGGCGAGAGCTTCAACGGCTCGACCGAGATCTACCTGAAGAACGCCATCGCCGTGCCGCGCCAGGACCCGTCCGTGGTCGCCGCCCTGATGACGCAGGTGACCTCGCGCATCGGCATCGTGCCCACCTTCGGTACCTATGCCTATCACCCCTATCTGCTGGCCCGCCTGGTGGCGACGCTCGACCAGGTGTCGGGCGGGCGCATCGGCTGGAACGCGGTCACCGGCAGCTCGGATTTCGCAGCGATGAACTTCGGCATGCAGGGCATGCCCGAGCACGACCTGCGTTACGACATGGCCGACGAGTACATGGAGGTCTGCCGCGGCCTGTGGGGATCGTGGGAGCCGGATGCGATCATCGCAGATCGCCAGAGCGGCATCCTGGTCGATCACACCAAGGTTCGCCCGGTCAATTATCAGGGCAGGTTCTTCAGCACACGTGGTCCGCTGAACTCGGGCCCGGCACCGCAGGGCCAGCCGGTGATCGCCCAGGCCGGCGGCTCGCCACGCGGCCGCAAGTTCGCCGCCGCCCATGCCGACACCATCGTGGTGCACGTCAAGGGCATCGAGGCGATGAAGGCGTACCGCGAGGACGTGCACAAGCACATGATCGCGCAGGGCCGCAAGCCCTCGGACTGCAAGGTGCTCTACCTCATCAACCCGATCCTCGGCGAAACCGAGGCCGAGGCGAAAGAGCGCAAAAAGGCGCGTGTCGCGCGCACCTTGGAGCATATCGAAGAGCGCCTGGCGCATTTCGGCAAGGTCACCAACATCGACTTCGGCAATTTCGACCTCGACAAGCCGCTGCCCGACCATGTCACGACCAACGGCCACCAGCAGAACCTCGAGCAGTACCGCAAGATCGCCAATGGCCGCTCGATCCGCGAGACCATGGCGAGCTTCAACAATGTCGACCTGTCGGTTGAGCTCTGCGGCACGCCCGACTCGGTCGCCGCCCGCATGGGCGAGGTCATGGAAGAAGTCGGCGGCGACGGCTTCCTCTTCTCCATGCCCAACGTCAACCGCCGCACCCTGGCCGAGATCGAGGACGGGCTGATCCCCGCCCTGCAGGACCGCGGCCTGGTGCGCAGCGCCTACGAGCACAAGCACTTCCGCGAGAATCTCCTCGCATTCTGACCAGACGAACGGGAAGGCAGGCACTTCGATGAACAGGCACACGATCGGCCGCCGCGGCGCACTCGGTCTCGCCGGCGCCGCGCTGGCGGCTCCCTTCATCCGCCCCAGCTTCGGCCAGGCGGCCTGGCCCGAGCAGACGACGGTGCCGGACATCCTGAAGGGCAGCGGCGAGGTCCGCATCGCCGGCTACGGCGGGACCATGCAGGAAGCCCAGCAGCGCGGCTATTACGAGTCGTTCGAGAAACTGACCGGCATCAAGGTGCGGGCTTTCCCGGGGGCCGCCGGCCCCAAGGTCAAGGCGATGGTCGATACCGGCAATGTCGAATGGGACCTGGCACAGCTCAGCCGCGGCTCGATCATGAACCTGCAGAAGCTCGGAAACTATTTCGAGAAGATCGACTACGACATCATCGATTCCGGCGTCGGATCCGAATACCGCTTCGAGTACGGCCTGGAGATGCTGGTCTGGGCCCAGGTGCTCGCCTATCGCACCGATGCGTTCAAGGGGGCGGTGCCCTCGGGCTGGGCGGATTTCTGGGACACCAGGAAATTCCCCGGCGATCGCGCGATGTTCGGCACCAGCGGCGGCGGCTGGCCCGAGATGGAGTTCGCCCTGATGGCGGCGGGTGTGCCGGCCGACAAGCTCTACCCGATCGACATCGACAAGGCGCTGGCCAGCTACAGCAAGATCAAGAAGGACGTGTTCAAGTGGTGGGACACCGGCGCGGTGCCGATCCAGTTGCTGACCGACCGCGAGGTCGTCATGACCACGGTCTGGAACGGCCGCATGGCGGCGCTGCAGGCGGCCGGCGTGCCGGCGGCGATCAGCTGGAACCAGGGCCTGCTGAAGCGCGACGCCTGGGGCATCCCCAAGGGCGCCAAGAACAAGGCCAACGCGATGAAGTTCGTGGCCTACTCGACCCTGGCGATCCCGCAGGCGCGCGTCGCGCTGGGCATCCCCTACGGCTCGGTCAATGCCAAGTCGAACGAGTACATTCCGCCCGAGCGCCTGGCCCTGCTGCCGAGCTCCCCCGACATCAAGAAGCAGCTGGTCAACTACAATTATGATTGGTGGATCGACAACCGCGAGATCGTATTGGCGAAATTCAACAAGTGGCTGCTGAGCTGACGGCCATGGATGGAACCGGTCGCGGCGCGTCGGTCTCGCTGACCGGCCTCGAGAAGACCTTTGAGCGCGTCAGCGCCGTCGACGGCGTGTCACTCGACATCCGATCGGGCGAGTTCCTGACGCTTCTGGGCCCCAGCGGCTCGGGCAAGACCACGACCCTGATGATGATCGCCGGCTTCGAGACGCCGACCGCCGGCGACATCGCCATCGATGGCCGATCGGTGGTCGCCATGCCGCCCTATCGCCGCAATATCGGCATGGTGTTCCAGAACTACGCCCTGTTCCCCCACCTCACTGTCGCGGAGAACATCGGCTTTCCCCTCAAGCAGCGCGGCGTGCCGAAAGCGGAGCGCAGCAAGCTGGTCGCCGAAGCGCTGGAACTCGTGCATCTGCCGGGCTATGGCGCGCGCTATCCGCGCCAGCTCTCGGGCGGTCAGCAGCAGCGCGTCGCCGTTGCCCGCGCCGTCGTCTTCAAGCCCCGGCTGCTGCTGATGGACGAGCCGCTGGGCGCGCTCGACAAGCAACTGCGCGAGAATCTGCAGCTCGAGATGCGCCGCCTGCACGCCGATCTCGGCATCACCTTCATCTACGTGACGCACGACCAGGAAGAGGCGCTCACCATGTCCGACCGGATCGCCGTCATGAACGACGGCAAGGTGGCGCAGGTCGGACGGCCGGAAGATCTCTACGACCGGCCGGACAACCGCTTCGTCGCCGGCTTCATCGGCGAGTCGAATTTCCTGCCGGCGATCGTGCGCGGCATGGAGGACGACGTCGTCATCGCCGAGTACAAGGGTGCACTCATCCGCGCCATCTGCCCCGGCCGGCCGGCCAGCGGCGACAAGGTGACGCTGACCACGCGGCCCGAGCGCCTGCGATTCGCCGACAGCGCGTGGAGCGCCACGACGCCGCAGAATCGCTTGAGCGTCACCGTCACCGAGGCCGTTTTCGCCGGCGAGCGCTGCCGCTACATGCTGCAGGCCGGCGACGGCACGTCGATGGTGCTGAAGGAGCCGTCGAGCGCCGCCATCCGTCGCCGCGCCGTCGGCGAGCGCACCGAGATTTCCTGGTCGGTCGCCGACACGATTCTCGTTTGAGGTGGGCCTTGTCGGAGATCGTGCAAACCCCGCCCGTCACCCTGAAGCTGAGCGGCGCCAGTACGGCGCCGTTCGACTGGCGCAAGGCGGTGCCGCTGGCGCTCGTCGCGCCGCTGCTGATCTACATGCTGGTGTTCTACGCCCTGCCGGTGCTGGCGATGCTGCTGCGCAGCCTGAACGATCCGACCTGGACGCTCGGGCACTATACAGCCCTGTTCGAAGACGTCGTGTTCGCCAGGACCTTCTGGACCACCTTCAGCACCTCGATCACCGTCACGATGGGCTGCCTGGTCCTGGGCTATCCGGTGGCCTTGGGACTGGTGCGGGCGAAGCGTCTGGCACCGCTCATCCTCGTCGTCATCCTGCTGCCGTTCTGGACCAGCGTCCTGGTCCGCAGCTACGCCTGGATGGTGCTGCTCGGCCGCCATGGGCTGGTCAACGACGCCCTCCTCGCGCTGGGCGTGATCGACCGGCCGATCCGCATTCTCAATACGCCGGTGGCGACGCAGATCGCCATGATCCACATCCTCCTGCCCTACA
Organism: Alphaproteobacteria bacterium; assembly: GCA_019635875.1. Classification (NCBI taxonomy): domain Bacteria; kingdom Pseudomonadati; phylum Pseudomonadota; class Alphaproteobacteria; species Alphaproteobacteria bacterium. The sequence continues at coordinate 154,159 of JAHBYP010000004.1, read as the reverse complement.
TGATCCTGCCGATCGCCAACGCGCTCAGGCAGATCGACCCGTCGCTGATCCGCGCCGCCTCAGGGCTCGGCTCCACGCCGTGGATGACCTTCCGACAGGTGATCCTGCCGCTGTCGATGTCGGGTGTTCTCGCCGGCACGCTGCTGACTTTCGTGCTCGCCCTGGGCTTCTACATCACGCCGGCGATGGTCGGGGGGCCGCGCGAGATCACGCTCTCGATGCTGATCGCCCAGCAGGTCGAGCACCTCAACTGGGCCTATGCCGCGACGCTGTCGGCGGTGCTGCTGGCCACGGCGCTCGCCGTCCTCGCCGTCGCCCGCCGCCTGCCCGGCGTCGGCAACGCGTTCAGGATGAGCGTGCGATGACACTGGCACGCCTGGTTCCGACGAGCGTCGTCGGCCTGATCCTGTTCTTCCTCGCCTTCCCCATCGTCGTGGTGGCGGTGGTGTCCTTCTCTTCGGCGACCTATCTCACCTTTCCGCCACCCGGCTTCGGGTTGCGCTGGTACGCAGCCTATTTCGGCAACGACGATTGGCTGAAGCCGACCTGGATGAGCCTGTGGGTGGCCGCCGCCGTCGTCGTGCTGGCGACGATCCTCGGCACGCTGGCCGCTCTCGGCATCGCCCGGCTGCCCAGGGCCATGCGCATCTTCGCCACCGGCCTGATCCTGTCGCCGCTGATCGTGCCGGGAATCGTCGTGGCGATCGGCATCTACTATGCCTACTCGCACTACGGCCTGGTCGGCACGCCTATCGCGATGGTGCTGGCGCACACCTGCCTCGCCGTGCCCTTCGTCGTCACCAGCGTGACGGCAAGCCTGGCCGGCATCGACCCGCGCCTGGAGCAGGCCGCGCTCAATCTCGGCGCCACGCCCGGCGCCACCTTCTGGCAGGTGACCCTGCCACTGATCCGCCCGGGCGTTCTGGTCGGCGCGCTGTTCGCCTTCATCACCTCGTTCGACGAATTGATCGTGGCCCTGTTCATTTCAGGAACCGGCGCCGTGACCCTGCCGCGACGGATGTGGGACGACCTGCGCTTCGAGATCGACCCCACCATCGCCGCCGTGTCGACCCTCACCATCGTGCTGACAGCGGCGTTGATGGGCTGTGCACACCTCCTGCGCAAGCGCAGCCAGGCGTAGCCGACCGGCTCCGGCTACTTGTCGTCGAGCGTGTTGACCGGCTCCCAGCCGGCGCCGGGCGGGTTCGCCACCAGGCTGAGCGCGCGTTGGTGGAAAGCCGCCGAAGCCGGGTCTGCCGACACATTGCGACCGAACTCGTCGGCTGCGGCCTTGAAGTCCGCCGCACGCCAGTGGGCCAGGCCCGCCGCGTAGGCGGCGGTATGCGCGCGCTGCTGCTCCGACGGCTCGCCCTGCGCCAGCGCTTCGTGGATGCGCACCGGCTGGGCCCGACCCTTGACGCGGATCAGGTCGAGCTCGCGCCAGGCGAAGCCGGCGCCGGCGAGGTCGACCGTCGCCTGGGAGGCGATGATCGAGGTGCCGAAATACTTGTTCGCGCCCTCCAGCCGCGAGGCGAGGTTCACCGCGTCGCCCATGACGGTGTAGTTGAAGCGCCGGCGCGAGCCGATATTGCCGACCAGCGCCTCGCCGGAGTTCAGCCCGATGCGCTGGCTGATGGGCTGCGCCCTGAAGGCATCGATCGTGGCGTTCAGCTCCGCGAGACGGGCCTGGCAGCGCAGGGCGGCGCGCACGGCGCTGGCGGCGTGGCCGGCATCCTCGGCCGGCGCACCGAAGACCGCGACGATGGCGTCGCCGATGTACTTGTCGACGAAGCCGCCCTCGGCCTCGATGATGTCGGTCATCGCCGACAGGTACTCGTTCATCAGCGCCACGACCTCGTGCGGCGGCATGCGCTCGGAGAACGACGAGAAGCCGGCCACGTCGGAAAAGAAGATGGTGACGATCCGCGTCTCGCCGCCCAGCTCCGGCGGCCGGCTCGAGGCCAGCATGCGATCGATGACGGCGGGCGCCAGATAGAGCGCGAAGCTCTGGCGCAACAGGCGCTTGTCCTTGTCGGCCACCATGAAGCGCCAGGCGATGGCGAGCACCAGCACGGCGGACGACGCCACCAGAGGCTGCAGCAGCGGCAAAGCCAGGCCGCCGCGAAACACCGCCGTCGCCAGCGCCGTCCACAGCACGGCGCCGGCGAGCCACGCCAGCGCCGCGCGCGCCGGGCTGAGCGACAACGCGGCGACGGCCGCGAGCACGGCCAGCACGAAGGCGATCGCGCCGACGACCGGTCGTCCGGCCTCGACCACGGCATCGCGTCGGATGAGGTTGCTGACCGCGCTCGCATGCAGATAGACGCCGGAAATCGTCGGCCGCGCGACGGCGCCCGATGCCGGGACCGGATTGACGCAGCGCGGCGCGCGCGCCAGCTCGGCGCCGGTGGCGAAGCGCTTGGAGGTGATGCGGCGATCCTCGACGTCGAGCAGGGTTCCCAGCAGCACGACCTTGCCGGCGAACTGGCGCCGGAAGAATTCCGTGTCGCCCTTCTCGGCACAGGCGCGCAGGTCGGCGAGCGAATAGGTCGGTATGTTGTCGGCGCCGCCGGCGAAGTTGACGGTGAGCGTGTTGGCCACGGCGCTGGGAACCCGATAGCCCGAGAGCGTCAGCGCGCCGTCCGATCCCCACTCCGGGGGCTGGCCGAGCGCGCGGCTGGCGAGCTCGACCGACATCGACGGCACGCGCACGCCGTCGATGGTGAACGACAGCGGCATGCGGCGCACGACATCGTCGGGATCGCTGTAGGCGTTGAGCGCGCGGATGTTGCGCTGCTGGCCGACGGCGACGCGCTGGCCGGGCGACGGCCGGATCGGCTTGTCGGAATGCTGCACCTGCCCGAGCACGACCTTGCCGGCGCGCGCGGCGAGCGCCAGCGCCCGCAGATAGTCGCGATCGAAGCCGCGCACCCGCGCGCCCAGCGTCTCGTCGCCCAGCGGGATCTGCGACTGCTCGATCGAGACCGGGAAGACGATGTCGAAGCCGACCACCGCCGCGCCGCCGTCGACGGTGGCCGCCAGGACGCGGCCCAGCTCTCGCGTCCAGGTCACGCTGGGCGTGCCTTCGAAGGGCGGCGTGCGGTAGGTCTCCTCGTCGAGCGCGATGACGACGACGGGCGACGATTCGGGCGGGTGCGGATTGCCGAACGCGGCCCAGCGCAGACCGGTCAGCAGATCGAGCGACCAGCCGCGCAGGCCGTCGAAGGGCGGCGTCGCCACCGCCGCCCCGGCGAGCAGCGCCAGGCCCAGGACCACGAGCGCATAACGCCGGGCCTGCGTCACAGAAGATCAGCTCGTGGGCTGGAAGCGCAGCAGGCGGCCGGCGAGCGGTTCGGCGCCCTCTTTGGCGCCCTTGTCGACCTCGAAGACGATCTGCTGGTCGCCCACCGTGGCGCGGTAGATGCCGCCGGCCTTGAGGCTCTTGCCCGCCCGCAGCAGGTCGTAGAAGGCGCCACGCACGAGTTCGGCGCGCGCGATGGTGACCTCCAGGCGCTCGCCCTTGGCCACGTCGACCCGTTCGAGAACGAGCCTGCCGCCGCCCTTCAGCTCGACGACGGGGGTGCGGCCATAGATCGTGAACTGCGGCCTGGGCACGCTCCTGGGAGGCGTCACCTTGCGGACCACCGCGGCGGCGCTTTGCTTGGCCTGCGCCGCGGCCAGCTCCATCCGGCCGCCGTCGCACTCCACCCTGACCCGATCGACGGTGCCGCCCTGCACTTCGCTCTGCGCGTGGCCCACCGTCACCATGCCGCCGCGAATGCTCTCGCGCCAGCAGGTCCGGAGGTAGCCCAGCACGATCGAGTCGCCCGGTCCCAGCCTGATCACCTTGCCGGGCGCGACATAGTCCATGAACTCCACGCCTTGCGGCTTGCCGCCGACATCCTCGACGAGGGCGACGGGCGCCTGCGCAAGCGCCGGCGCGGCCAACGGCAGCGAAGCGAGCAGCGCGATCGGCAGGATCTTCGTTTGTCTGGCCATTCGTTGCCGAGAGAAAAGAACGGGTAACAACTGTAACTTGATTTCGCGGTTCACGGAAAAGAATTCCCGCCCGTGCTCTGCCCCGACCGATGCGCGCGGGCTTGACGCGACGGCGCTGGTTGTCCATCCAAGCGGGGCGAAACCGCGGGAAAACCATGTCCAAGACGTCGTCTGTCGAATTCAAGCGCCTGCCCCACCCCTCGCCGACCCCGCCGGACAAGCGCGCCGCCATCCTGAAGGATCCGGGCTTCGGTCGGGTCTTCAGCGACCATATGGTCACCATCCACTACACCGAGGGTAAAGGATGGCACGACGCCACGATCGGCCCGCGCGGCCCGATCCAGATGGATCCCGCCTCGGCCGTGCTGCACTACAGCCAGGAGATCTTCGAGGGGCTGAAGGCCTACCGCACCACCGAGGGCGGCGCGGTGATGTTCCGCCCGATCGAGAACGCGCGGCGCTTCCAGCGCTCGGCCGAGCGGCTGGCCATGCCCAAGCTGCCCGAGGACGTCTTCGTCGAGTCGCTGAACCAGCTGGTGCGCATCGACCGCGACTGGATTCCCGACGGCGACGGCAGCCTCTATCTGCGGCCCTTCATGTTCGCCAACGAGGTCTTCCTGGGCGTCAAGCCGTCGGCCGAGTACCTCTACATGGTGATCGCCTCGCCGGTCGGCTCCTACTTCAAGTCGGGCGACAATGCCGTTTCGGTCTGGGTCTCGCAGGACTACACGCGCGCGGCGCCCGGCGGCACCGGCGCCGCCAAATGCGGCGGCAACTACGCCGCCAGCCTCACGGCACAGATGGAGGCCTACAAGCACGGCTGCGAGCAGGTCGTGTTCCTCGACGCCGTCGAGCGCAAGTGGATCGAGGAGCTGGGCGGCATGAACGTCTTCTTCGTGCTCGACGACGGCTCCCTGCTCACGCCGCCGACCAGCGGCACGATCCTCGAGGGCATCACCCGCGCCTCGATCATCTCGGTCGCCAGGGACATGGGCATCAGGACGCGCGAGGAGCCCTACTCGCTCGAGCAGTGGCGCAAGGACGCCGCCAGCGGCCGGGTGAAGGAGTCCTTCGCCTGCGGCACGGCGGCGGTGCTGACGCCGATCGGCACGGTGAAGTCCAGGGACGGCGAGTTCGTCATCGGCAACGGCCGCTCGGCGGCGCAGACCGAGAAGCTGAAAGCCGCGCTGATCGACATCCAGCGCTGCCGCGCGACCGATGCGCACGGCTGGGTGCACAAGGTGTTCTAGCCTGGCCAGGCGCATCGTCATCTGCGGCGGCGGCGCCATCGGCGCCGCGATCGCCTACTACGCCGCGAAGCGCGGTGCGCGGCCTGTCGTCATCGAGCGTCACGAGGTCGGCGGCTGCGCGTCAGGCAAGTCGGGTGCCTTCCTGGCGCTCGACTGGTGCCGCGGCAGCGACCTCGACCCGCTGGCGCGGCGCAGCTTCGGACTGCACGCCGATCTCGCCGCCGAGCTCGGCAATCCCTGGAGCTATCAGCGTCTCGCGACCTATGCCGGCCATGCTGCCGCCGACGGGGTGGCGCGCGGCCCCGGCCGACGGCCGTGGCTGTCCGGAAAGGTGACGCTCACTCAGCAGATCGGTTCGTCACAGACCACGGCCACGGCCGAGCCACGCGCCTTCACCACGGGCCTGATGCGTGCCGCGCAAGGCCACGGCGCGGAGTTGCGTCAGGCTGTGGTCGCGGGACTGGCGCATGACGGGAAGGGCGCCGTCGCTGGCGTGACGCTCGGCAGCGGCGAGGTCGTCGAGGGCGACGCGGTGGTGATCGCCATGGGACCATGGTCGATCCTTGCGTCGCTGTGGCTGAGGCTGCCTGCGGTCTACGCCTACAAGGGCCACAGCATCGTCTTCGAGAGCGGTCACCACATTGCCCCGGAGGCGCTGTTCCTCGAGTACCGTGAGGCGAGCGGCGAGATCCTCTCGCCCGAGCTGTTCGTGCGTGCCGACGGCACGACATGGGTATGCGCGATCTCGTCCGCCGGATCGCTGCCCGTCGATCCTGCCGAGGTGACAGCCGATCGCGATGCGCACATGCGACTGGAAGCGATGTGCCGGGACATCGCGCCCGACCTCGCCGCGATGCCGATCCGGGCGCGACAGGCTTGCTTCCGGCCGGTCACCGAGGACGGCCTGCCGCTGATCGGCGCGGTGCCGGATGCCGATGGCGTCTATGTGGCGACCGGCCACAGCGTCTGGGGCATGCTCAACGCGCCGGCGACCGGCGAGGCGATGGCCGAGCTGATCCTCGACGGCGCGGCGCGCCACGTCGATCTCTCGCCCTTCGCGCCGGGGCGCCTGAGGCCGCTCGACCCGGCGCGCCTGCGCGGAGCCTGACGCGATGGCCAATCCGGAGCCGACCTATCGCCCGGTTTCCCGGGAGGCGTTCCTGGCCATCGCCGCGGGCGAGCGCAAGTTCGACGGCCTGCTGCTGTCGCCGGATCTCGCCCTCGACCAGCTCGATCTGGCGGAAGCGCGCTTCGAGCGCTGCCTGTTTCGTATTCCGACGATCCGCGGCGCTGATCTCTCGGGCTGTGCGCTCACCGACTGCCGCTTCGAGCCGACCCGCTTCGCCAACTGCAGGCTGGGCAAGGCAAGCCTCGTCGGCTGCACACTGTTCGACGCCGAAGCCAGGAAGGGCTGCACCTTCGCGTTCTGCGACCTGCGGTCCGCCGAGATCGCCAGGAGCAATCTCGCGAGCAGCGCCTTCGAAGGCTGCGATCTCTACGGCATCAGCGCCGTCGACACGAGCTTCAGGGGAACGCGCTTCCCCCGCTCGACATTCGCCAAGGCGCTCTCCAAGCGATCCATCCTGACCAGGGCCAGCTTCGACAAGTGCAACTTCAGCTTCGCCGACCTGTCGGGCCTGTCCCTGCAGCGCTGCGAGTTCCTGTCCTGCAAGATGTCGGAGGTCTCGCTGATCGAGGCCGACCTCAGCCACGCCACGCTGCTGGCCTGCGCCCTCGACCGCGTCGAGTGGGACAGGGCGAAGCTGCGCAACGCGGACCTTCGCGGATCCCAGCTGTCAGGCCTCAACCTGGCTGCGCTCGCCGACTATGCCGGGCTGAAGATCAGCGACAGCGAGCAGTCGGAGATCCTCCGGCAGCTCGGTGTCGAGGTGCACGTGCCGTGAAGCGCCGAAGATCCTTCGGTCAAGATCATCGAGAGACCACGCCGTCTAGTCGGTCGTCGGAACATCATCCGTTTTCGAATCCAGCGGACAAGTTCCCTCTTCTGTTCTCCGACCTGGTCAGGATAGTGGATGGGGCGCTCCTGCCCGAGTAGCGCATCCAGAATCGAGAGGTTGATCGTGCCGCAAGCGTTGCCAGCCTCGAAGGACGCCATCCTTGCCTGGATCGAGGAGGATCGCGACGAGCTCGTCCGCTTCCTGTCGTCCTTCGTCGCGATTCCCAGCCCGAACCCGCCGGGCGACACGCGGGCGGCCGCCGACTTCCTGCTCGGCTTCCTCCGGCGCAAGGGAGTGCCCGTCGAAATCCGCTCGGCCAAGGACCACCTGCCCAACGTGGTCGGCAGCATCGAGGGTTCGCGGCCCGGCCGCCATCTCGTGCTCAACGGTCACATCGACGTTTTTCCCGCCGGCGCCGTCGAAGCCTGGTCTCGCGACCCCTGGAGCGGCACCATCGAGAACGGCAAGGTGCATGGCCGCGGCGTGGCCGACATGAAGTGCGGCACCAGCGCATCGATCTGGACGTATGTCTACCTGCACCGCCTGCGTGACCGCCTTGCCGGTCGCCTGACCTTGACCTGCGTCTCCGACGAGGAAACCGGCGGCACCTGGGGCGCGCAGTGGCTGATCGAGAATTTCGGCGAAGAGTTCCGCGGCGACTGCATGCTGAACGGCGAGCCCGGCGTGCCGAGCATGGTTCGCTTCGGCGAGAAGGGCACGCTGCGCATCATTGTCGAGATCGATACGCCGGGCGCACACGCCGCCTACACTCATGCGAGCCCGAATGCGATCCGTATTGCCGCAGAGGTCATCCGCGACCTCTACGAGCTCGAGAATCTGCCGGTCGAGCAGAGCGAGGAGATCCGCCGCGCGATCGAGGCGGGTTTTGGCGCGATCGACGCAGGCATCGGCACCGGCGCCTCGACGATCCTCAACAAGGTCACAGTCTCCGTCGGCGTCATCCAGGGCGGCGTGAAGATCAACATGCTGCCCGGCCATTGCCGGTTCGAGGCCGACATCCGCCTGCCCGTCGGCATGACGCATGCCTTCATCGTCGCCCATGTCGAGCGCGTCGTCGGCCGGTATCCGCAGGCCCGGTTGACGCCGGTCTGGACGCACTCCTGCGAGCCGACCGTGAGTCCCCCGGCGCACGAGATGGTTGGAATCCTGAAGCGGACCGTGCGCGACCTCGGCCTACCCGAGCCGGTCTCCGCTGTCGGCCTGGGCGCGACCGACTGCAAGCATTGGCGCCAGAACGGCGTGCCGGCCTATGTCTACGGCTGTCGGCCCGGGAACATGGCCAAGCCGGACGAGTCCGTCGACGTCGATGAATTCCTGCATGTGCTGCGCGCCCACGCTCTGGCGGCCGCCTCCTATCTCGCCATCTGAGGCCTGCGCCACCGCCGGTATCATGCGTGGACCGGGTGCTGCTTCGAGAGCGCGGCGTCGAGCCGCGCGGCATTCGGGCAGAAGGCGTGGAAGTCCGTCGCATCGACATCCGCCATCCATCGACGGCAGTAGTGCTTGTCCGGGCACGTCGTGCAGGTCCACGTCATCTCGCGCAGGCTCTCGACGGGCAATTGAGCGACATCGATACCGAGCCGGGCGAGCATCTGGTCCAGCAGTTCCCGCGAGCCGGCGGATCCCGCGAGCAGAGGCTCGATCTGCGAGCGCGTGAGGCCGATATCCGCCAGAACGGCGTCAAGCGAGCCCATGGCCGCGAGCTGCTCGAATTCGCGTTCCAGCTGCCTGCGCTTGCGCCTGCCCTCGACGAAGTGTGAGACCGTTCGCCGGAGATCCTGAAGCGTCGTCATGACCTGTACCTCTCTCATCGAGGCGCCACGCAAGGCCACGTTCGAAAGCCAGTCGCGAAATCATCGAACGTTCGCGCGGCAGGAAAAAGGATGATCACAGTCGCCGCCGTTTGCATTGACCCAGATCAACTATGACTTCGCGTCCTCCTGGCGTGTGGGATTCTCGACCAGACCAGCCTCCCGATGGCGACCATCGAGCCGCCTGCGCACCGGGTAGAGGCCGCAGATCGTCAGGACGCAGAACGCGGCGCCGGCGAGGAAGGTCCCCTGCGGACCGACGCTGTCCCAGACCGCGCCTGCAATGACGCTGGCCGCGAGCAGCGCAATGCCGGTGACGAGGTTGAACATGCCGTAGGCGGTCCCGCGCAACTCGGCGGGCGCCGCATCGGCGACGAGCGTCGCCAGCAGCCCCTGGGTGAATCCCATGTGCAGGCCCCAGAGAATGATGCCGCATGCGATGCCGACCAGCGTGGGGGCAAAGGCGAGAAGCAGGTCCGCCGCGATGAGCAGCACCAGGCCGACCACCAGGATGGTGACGCGGTCCATCCGGTCCGACAGGGCGCCGGCGGGATAGGCCGACAGCGCGTAGGCGACGTTCATCACGACCAGCACGGCGGGCACGAGCATCAGCGGCAGGCCGGCGCCTTCGGCGCGCAGGATCAGGAACGCCTCGCTGAACCGGGCGAGCGTGAACACAGCGGCGACCGCGACAACCGACCAGTAGCTCGCCCCCAGCGCCGCAAGCTCGCGCCGGCTCAACGGATTGCGAACTTACCGCAGCCCCTCCTGGCGCTTGGGCTCGCGGACGGCGAAGACGATCAGGCCGAAGGCGAGGAATGCCGGGATGACGGCAACCCAGAAGACAGAGACGAAGTCATCGCTGAAGAGCCACATCAGGCCGATCGCCAGCAGCGGTCCCAGGAAGCCGCCGACCGTGTCGAGGGACTGGCGCAGGCCGAAGCTCGCACCGCGCAACTCTGGCGGGCTCATGTCGGCGACGAGCGCGTCTCGTGGCGCCCCCCGGATGCCCTTGCCGATGCGGTCCACGAAGCGGGCGGCGATGAGCCAGCCGACGGTCGGCGCCAGCGGGAAGATCGGCTTGGTGAAGGCGGCGAGGCCGTAGCCCAGCGCCGCCAGTTCCTTGCGGCGGCCGATCCGGTCGCTCAGCGCCCCGGAGAAGATCCTGGTGATCGATGCTGTCGCCTCGGCGATGCCCTCTATGATGCCGACCGTGAGCGCGGTGGCGCCGAGCCCGACGACGAGATAGACGGGAAGAAGGGCATGAATCATCTCCGATGAGACGTCCATGAGCAGCGAGACGAAGCCGAGCGCCCAGATGCTGGAAGGAATCCGGCGCCAGACCGGACGGGTGTCGGCCTTGGGTCCGGCTTCGCTCACGGGGTTGTCGCCCTGGCATCGGTGAGAAGTCGAACTTCCGGCGCGGCCGGAACCGCGTGTTGGTGCTGGCCGAACAACGCACCGACCGTCATGGCTCGCCTCGTAGGTCAGCAGCGGCCAGTATGCTGTCATGTATCAATGGTGATGTTACGGTGGTTACACATCAATGTCCCCAGCCGAACGCTTGACCTGTAGCGTGTGGAGCCCTGGGCCGCAGGGCCCTTCCGCCAGGGGCCGGCGGGACGTGACATGACCGAATGGCTGATCAGCACCTGCCTCGTGGCGGTCGGCGGCGGGCTCGGCGGCATGGCGCGGTTCTGGGTGTCCGGGATCGTCGCGCGCCGGTTCGGTGAGACGTTCCCTTGGAGCACGATGGTGGTCAACGTGACCGGAGCGGCCGTGATCGGTGTCTTCGGTGCGCTGCTGCTGACGCCCGGCACGCACGCCATCCGTCATTTTCCGCTGTGGGCTGCGCTCGTGGTCGGTCTCCTGGGAAGCTACACCACGGTCTCGTCCTTCTCCCTGCAGACTCTGGCGCTGGCCAGGAACGGCGAGATCGCGCGCGCCCTGGGCAATATCGTCCTGTCCCTGGCGCTCTGCCTTTCGGCAGCGGGCGGCACCTATGTCGCGACGACGCTGATGCTCCCAGCGGGTGCCTGGCGATGACGACGGAAGCCCGCATTTACTTCGCGGTCGGCCTGGGTGCCATGATCGGCTCGGTCGCGCGCAGCCTTGTGTCCCTGGGTCTGCTCCACCTCCTCGGGCCGGGCTCCGGGTGGGGAACGCTCGCGGCGAACGTCGTCGGCTCGCTGCTGATCGGCCTCTATGCAACCCTCACCGAACCGGACGGGCGGGTGTTCGCCAGCCCGGCAAAACGTCAGTTCGTTCTCGCCGGCTTCTGCGGCGGCTTCACAACCTTTTCGATCTTCAGCCTGGAGACGCTGCTGCTGATCGAGCGGCAGGCGTTCGCGCTCGCGGCGATCAATATCGGCGGCTCAGTCGTGCTCTGGCTCGTTGCCGTCTGGCTGGGCTACCGCCTCGGCGCCCGCCTCAATCGCCTGAAAGGATCGGCAGATGACGCAATACACTGACGCCGTTCTGTTGCGGCTGTTCATCGGCGAGAACGACAAGGCCGACGGTCACCCCCTGTACGAGGCGATCGTTCTCAAGGCACGGGAGATGGGTCTTGCCGGCGCCACGGTGCTGCGCGGTCCCATGGGATACGGAAGGTCGAGCCGGCTCCACACCTCCAAGATCCTTCGGCTCTCGGAGGATCTGCCGCTCGTAATCGAGATGGTGGATACCTCGGAGAAGATCGAGCGCTTCCTCTCGGCGGCCGAGCCCATGCTCGGCAGCTGCCTCGTCACGCTGGAGAACGTGCGGGTCGTCCGCTACGGCCATGATGCGGGACTGGGACAGTGACCGCACCATGCCCTGGGCGGGCTTTGGATGGGCGGTGTGTTGGTTGCGGGAGCAGGATTTGAACCTGCGACCTTCAGGTTATGAGCCTGACGAGCTACCGGGCTGCTCCATCCCGCGGGGATGGTGGGGGTGGCGTCGTTGAGAGGAAGCGGAGTTGTTGAGGCGGACTTTGAAGGCCTGGCGGCGACCTACTCTCCCGCGTCTTGAGACGCAGTACCATGGGCGCTGAGGGTTTTCACGGCCGAGTTCGGGATGGGATCGGGTGTTCACCCCTCGCCAGAGCCACCAGGCCGTCGAAGTCCGCCTGGGGTTGGGGGTCAAGTCTTGAAGGCAGTGAGTGTGAGCCCGGCAGGGAATGACCGCTGCACGGGACGGCAGAGAAGGAGAAGGATCAAGCCGGTCGGGCGATTAGTACCGCTTGGCTGAACACATCGCTGTGCTTGCACCTGCGGCCTATCGACGTGGTGGTCTGCCACGGCCCTGTCTAGCGAGACCTGGTTTTGAGGAGGGTTTCACGCTTAGATGCATTCAGCGTTTATCCCGTCCGCACATAGCTACCCGGCGATGCGGCTGGCGCCACAACCGGTACACCAGAGGTGCGTCCATCCCGGTCCTCTCGTACTAGGGACAGCGCCTCGCAAGTCTCGAACACCCACGGCAGATAGGGACCGAACTGTCTCACGACGTTCTAAACCCAGCTCACGTACCGCTTTAAATGGCGAACAGCCATACCCTTGGGACCTGCTCCAGCCCCAGGATGCGATGAGCCGACATCGAGGTGCCAAACCTCCCCGTCGATGTGGACTCTTGGGGGAGATCAGCCTGTTATCCCCGGCGTACCTTTTATCCGTTAAGCGATGGCCCTTCCACGCGGAACCACCGGATCACTATGACCGACTTTCGTCTCTGCTCGGCTTGTCGGCCTCGCAGTCAGGCGGGCTTATGCCATTGCACTCCACAGCCGATTTCCGACCGGCCTGAGCCCACCATCGCGCGCCTCCGTTACTCTTTGGGAGGCGACCGCCCCAGTCAAACTACCCGCCATGCAGGGTCCCGGATCGTGTCGCGACCGCGGTTAGACATCAGAGAACGAAAGGGCGGTATTTCAAGGATGGCTCCACCAGAGCTGGCGCCCCGGCTTCATAGCCTCCCGCCTATCCTACACATCCTTTCCCTAATGCCACTGCAAAGCTGTAGTAAAGGTGCACGGGGTCTTTCCGTCTAACCGCGGGTACCCCGCATCTTCACGGGGAATTCAATTTCGCTGAGCCGGTGTCGGAGACAGCGGGGAAGTCGTTACGCCATTCGTGCAGGTCGGAACTTACCCGACAAGGAATTTCGCTACCTTAGGACCGTTATAGTTACGGCCGCCGTTTACCGGGGCTTCGATTCAAGGCTTGCACCTCTCCTCTTAACCTTCCGGCACCGGGCAGGCGTCAGACCCTATACGTCGCCTCTCGGCTTCGCAGAGCCCTGTGTTTTTAGTAAACAGTCGCTACCCCCTGGTCTGTGCCCCTCGACGATGGTTGCCCAAAGCCGAGGCCCTCTTCTCCCGAAGTTACGAGGGCATTTTGCCTAGTTCCTTCGACACCGTTCTCTCAAGCGCCTCGGTATACTCTACCAGTCCACCTGTGTCGGTTTCGGGTACGGTCTATACGCTGGAGCTGTTTCCTGGGACTCCTTCGCTGCCCGGATAGAACCATTCCTCCGGACAACCCACAGAATCCGTCACCACCCACTGGCCCACGAATATTAACGTGGTTCCCATCGACTACGCCTTTCGGCCTCGCCTTAGGGGCCGGCTAACCCTGCGCAGATTAACTTTACGCAGGAACCCTTGGACTTTCGGCGACAGTGTCTCTCACACTGTTTGTCGTTACTCATGTCAGCATTCTCACTTCCGATACCTCCAGAGGCCCTCACGGGTCCTCCTTCACAGGCCTACGGAACGCTCCGCTACCACTGCGCAACCCGAAGGTTGTCGCAATCCTAAGCTTCGGCTCGTGGCTTGAGCCCCGGTACATTTTCGGCGCAAGAACCCTTGTTTAGACCAGTGAGCTGTTACGCTTTCTTTAAAGGATGGCTGCTTCTAAGCCAACCTCCTGGTTGTTTTGGGATTCTCACATCCTTTCCCACTTAGCCACGAATTGGGGGCCTTAGCTGTAGGTCAGGGTTGTTTCCCTCTCCACGACGGACGTTAGCACCCGCCGTGTGTCTCCCGCGCAGTACTTCTCGGTATTCGGAGTTTGATTGGGTTTGGTAATCCGGTAAGGACCCCTAGCCCATTCAGTGCTCTACCCCCGAGAGTATTCACACGA